>NZ_JBHWUO010000017.1:64280-168886 GCF_042736975.1 Streptomyces sp. NPDC059989 | reverse complement strand
GTGCCTGGCGGACGGCAGCGGGCCAAATCCAGCCTCGCCGGCGTTTGAGGCGCGGGGTCCGGGGCGGAGCCCCGAGCCTGAAGCCGCGCGCACCCACCCAGCGGCACCACATCCAGCCCCGCCGGCGCTGGAGGCGCAGGGGACGGACGCCGGATTGGGGCCGTGGACTGGGAAGTCCGGGCGCTGCGCAGCAGTAGGGGGCGTGCGCGGCGGGCATGGCATCCCTTGTGACCCTCCTCCGTGACATGCGCTACCCCACACCGCACGAACTCGCCCTGGCGGCCCGCGCCCTGGCCGACGAACACCCCGCCGAAGCCCGGCTCCGCCAGGCCGGGACCTCGCGGGCCGGGCAGCCCCTCTGGCTGCTCTCCGTCGGCCCGGTCAGGGCCGCCGCCACGACGCCCGCACAACGGAACGTCCTCGTCGTCGCCGGCGCGCACGCCAACGAACCCGTCGGCGGTGCGACCGCCCTCTCCCTCGCCCGCCGCGTGCTCCACGACCCGGCGCCCCGGGCCGGATGCGGCTGGCACTTCCTGCTCTGCGCCGATCCGGACGGCGCGGACCTGCACCGCACGCCCCGCCCCTACTCGCTCCTCGACTACCACCGGAACTTCTTCCGCCCGCCCGGCCCCGAACAGCCCGAGTGGGCGCCGTCTTTACTGCCCCCGGACCGGCTGCCGCCGGAGACCCTGGCCCTGACGGCCCTCATCGACGAGCTGCGGCCCGTCCTCCAGGTCTCCCTGCACGCCACCGACCTCGGCGGCTCCTGGGTGCAGCTCACCCGGGACATACCCGGCCTCGCCGAGCCCTTCGGCAAATCGGCCGCCGAGCTGCGCATCCCGGTCGAGAACGGGGCCTCGGACGCCGCCGGCTGGCCCTCCCCCGGGCCCGGGATCTTCGTGATCCCGCAGCCCGGGAGCGAGGCCGCCGGCGTCTTCCACCCGGAGGACACCCGGCTCAGCACCTGGTACCACGCCCATCGGTACGCCGGCACCACCGCCATCGTCGAAGTCCCCATGTGGGCCTCCGACCTGGTGGACGACCCGGCCCCGCATCCCGACCCGCGCGGCGCCCTGCGCATGCTGGCCGGGCGGCTCTCCGCCGACGCCGCGCTCGTCGCCGGCATGCGGGAGTCCTTCCGGCCCCGCCCGCTGCCGTACGAGGATCCGGCGGCGGCGCCCCTGCTGCGCGCGGTGGACTGGACGCTCGCCCTCATCCCCCGGATCGCCGCCGAGTGGGCCGGCAGCGGGGCTCCGGCCGAGGCCACGGCGGCGTACATCGCCAGCATCGACGCCTTCGGGCGGCGCCTGTCGCTGCGCGCCGCCGCGATGCTGCTGCGCGTCCTGCGCGTCCAGGGCCATCCGGCGGCGCCCGGGCTGGACCGGCTGGTCACGGGGTGGTGCGAGGAGTTCGCGGCGCGCTTCCAGGCCCGCTGGGTCCCGGTGGCCACCCAGGTGGAACACCAGGCCCGCACCGTCCTGGCGGCGTACGAACGCCTCCTGGCCCAGCGCCCTCAGTCCACGGACAGCCCGTAGCGCCGCTTGGGCAGGCCGGTGGCTCCGAGCCGGTCGTAGAAGCGGACCGCGCCCTCGTTCCAGTCGGGGGTCTGCCACTGGACCTGGACGAGGCCGAGCTCGCGGGCGAGGCCCGTCACCCCGTCCATCAGGGCGGCCCCGAGTCCGTGGCCGCGGGCGTCCCCGGCCAGGTAGAGGCAGTCCATGTGGAGGTAGTGCCGGGCGTCCCAGAAGGCGAACTCGGCCGAGCAGGCGGCGTATCCGACGACCGTGCCGTCCGGGACCTCGGCGAGCAGCACCCACATCCCGGGGTCCTCGGCGAACAACTGCGGCCCGAGCCGCTCGGCGAGCCCGGGCGGCCGCGGGGCCGACCTCTCGTACGCGATGTGCTCGTGCATGAGCTCGACGAGCCGGGGCAGGTCCCCGACGCGCGCGCGGCGCACGACGGGCATGCGTTCCGTGTGCTCCGCGCCTTCCGTGCGTCCTGCCTGTTCCGCGCGTTCTGCGTGTTCCGTGTCGTCCATGGACGCCATCCTGCGCGGTGGCTCCCCACCGCGGACCGCCGGGGCTCTCCCTAGTGCTGTGACAGCCGGAACATCATCTTCCCGAAGCCCACCTGGTCCCCGTCCCTGACCACCGCCGACCCCGTCACCCGGTGGCCGTTCACGGTGGTCCCGTTGGTGGAGCCGAGGTCCTTGAGCACCCACACCCCGTCGTGCAGGCTCAGCTCCGCATGCGCCCGGGAGACGGTCTCGTGGCTGAGCCGCAGCCCGTTGCCCGGATCGCGGCCGATCCGCAGGGCCGCCGCGCTCGGGTGCGGCAGCAGCAGCTTGGGCAGCCGCTCGACGGCCCACGCCCGCCGGACGCCCACCGAGACGGCGGAGACCCGGCCCACCCAGCCGAACAGCCGACGGGTCCACGGGCTTTCGGCGGCCTCCCGTGCCTGGAGGTCCGCGGTCAGGACGGCGAGGTCCTCGGAGCGGCGCGCGACCAGGGCGAGTTCCATCCGGCGCAGGAACGTGTCGTGGGACAGCTTCCCGAGGGCGGCGCCCTCCCTGAGCTGGCCCAGCGCCCGGTCGCGCTCGGCGTCGGACAGCCGCGGCGCGGGGAAGGCGGGGAACTCGAAACTCGACGTCACAGGGTGATTGTCGGCCCGTCGGGGGCGGAGTGTCCAGAACTCCCCCGCCGCGCCCGGAATGATGGGCAGGATACGCATGCTGGACACCGCCGGAGACGAGGGGACCGTCCGTGCAGTTCGAGGTCTGGGCACCTTTGGCAGGTCGTGTCGCCATGCGACTCGACGACGCGACATACGACATGGCACGCGACGGCGACCGGGACGGCTGGTGGACCGTGACGGCCCCGGCCGCCGACGGGAGCCGCTACGGGTTCCTGCTGGACGGCGGTCCCGCCGTGCGCCCGGACCCGCGCGGGCGGCGGCTGCCGGACGGGCCGGACGGACCCTCGGCGGTGGTCGACTTCGAGGCGCTGCCCGCGCCGGTGGCCGCCGCGCCCCGCACCCCGCTCCAGGACGCGGTCCTGTACGAGCTGCACATCGGCACCTTCACCCCCGAGGGCACCTTCGACGCCGCCGCCGCCCGCCTCGGGCACCTCGCCGCCCTCGGGGTCACGCACGTGGAGCTGATGCCGGTCTGCCCCTTCCCCGGGCGCCACGGCTGGGGGTACGACGGGGTCGCGCCGTGGGCGGTGCACGAGCCGTACGGCGGACCGGCCGGCCTCGCCCGGTTCGTGGAGGCCGCGCACGCCGCCGGGCTGGGCGTGGTGCTGGACGTGGTCCACAACCACCTCGGGCCCTCCGGCAACCACCTCCCGGCCTTCGGCCCGTACTTCACCGACACCCACCACACCCCCTGGGGCGCGGCGGTGAACCTGGACGCGCCCGGCTCCGACGAGGTGCGGGCGTACCTCGTCGGCAGCGCGCTCGCCTGGCTGCGCGACTACCGGATCGACGGGCTGCGGCTCGACGCCGTGCACGCGCTCGCCGACGGACGGGCGCTGACCTTCCTGGAGGAACTGGCCACCGCGGTGGACGAGTTGGCGGCGGAGAGCGGAAGGCCGCTGTTCCTGATCGCCGAGTCGGACCGCTGCGATCCGCGCACCACCACCCCGCGCGAGGCGGGCGGCCTGGGCCTGCACGCCCAGTGGAACGACGACTTCCACCACGCCCTGCACTGCGCGCTGACCGGTGAATCCCAGGCGTACTACGCCGACTTCGCCGAGGCCCCGCTCGCCGCCCTCGCCAAGACCATGACCCGGGCCTTCTTCCACGACGGGACCTGGTCCTCCTTCCGGGGCCGCACCCACGGCCGGCCCGTCGACCGCCGCCGGACCCCGGCCCACCGCTTCCTCGGCTACACCCAGACCCACGACCAGATCGGCAACCGTGCACTGGGCGACCGGCTCTCCGCCTCCCTCTCCCCCGGGCTGCTGGCCTGCGCCGCCGCGCTCGCGCTGACCGGACCCTTCGTGCCGATGCTGTTCATGGGCGAGGAGTGGGGAGCGTCCACGCCGTGGCAGTACTTCACGGACCATCCCGACCCGGAGCTCGCCGAGGCGGTACGGACCGGCCGGCGCCGGGAGTTCGCGGCGCACGGCTGGAAGGCCGAAGAGATCCCCGACCCGCAGGACCCGGCCACCCGGGACCGCTCCTGCCTGGACTGGGCGGAGCCCGGGCAGCCCGGGCCCGCCCGGCTGCTGGCCTGGTACCGCACCCTCGTCGCGCTCCGCCGCACCCACCCGGACCTGCGCGACCCGGACCTGGCCGCGGTCCGGGTCGCCCACGACGAGGAGCGCCGCTGGATCACCTTCCGGCGGGGCGACGTACGGGTGGTGGTGAACCTCTCGCCCGACCCGGCGACGATCGCGCTGGGGCGCAACGGCGTGCGGGTGCTCGCCGCGTGGGAGCCGCTCGAACACCCCGGTCCGGACGGGCGGATCCACGTACCGGGCGAGTCGGCGGTGGTCCTGGGGCCGTGACGTCCGTAGGCGCTACTCGACGATCGCCAGCTCGCGCGGGGCGTTGTTCAGGCGCAGCCCGCCGTCCTCGGTGACGGTCACGATGTCCTCGATGCGGACGCCGAACCGGCCGGGCAGGTAGACGCCCGGCTCCACGGAGAAGCACATGCCGGGGACGAGGGGCTGCTCCTCGCCCTCGACCATGTACGGCGGCTCGTGGGTGGTGACGCCGATGCCGTGGCCCGTGCGGTGGATGAAGCGCTCCCCGTAGCCGAATTCGGTGATCACCGCGCGGGCCGCCCGGTCCACCTCCTGGCAGGAGACCCCGGGCCGGACCGCCGCCACGCCGGCCTGCTGGGCCTCGCGGACGATGTCGTGGACCCGCTGCTCCTCGGCGGTCGGCTCACCGACGTGCACGGTGCGGGAGATGTCGGAGCCGTAGCCGTACCGCAGGCCGCCGAAGTCGAGGACGATCATGTCGCCGTGCTGGATGACCCGTTCCCCGGCCTCGTGGTGCGGGTTGGCCCCGTTGGGTCCGGAGCCGACGACCGTGAAGTCGACCTGGGAGTGGCCGTGTACGCGCAGCAGCGCGGCCAGTTCCTCGGCGACGTCGGTCTCCCGGCGGCCCGCGAAGGGGAGGTGGAGGACCTGGGCGTAGGCCGCGTCGGCGGCGGCGCCCGCGGCCGCGAGGCGCTCGAGCTCCCGCTCGTCCTTCACCGCGCGCAGCATGGGCAGGGAGTCCGTGAGGGGAACGTAGGAGGTGGCGGGCAACTCCCGCTGGAGGCCGAGGAGATGGAGGGCCCAGGTGTTGTCGCTCACTCCGAAGCGGCCGGCGACGTCCAGCAGCGGGGAGGTCACGGCGTACGGGTTCTTCCCGTCGCTCCAGTCGCGCAGGGTCAGCGCGGGGGCGCCCGGGGCCTTGGCGGCGTCGGGTGCCTCCAGGGCGGGCACCACGAGCACCGGGTCCTGGCCGGCGGCGAGCACCAGCAGGGTGAGCCGCTCGGTCTCGGCGGTGGGGCGGTAGCCGGTGAGGTGCGCGAGGTCGGGCCCGGGGGCGATCAGCAGCCCGGCCAGGCCCGCGTCGGCGGCGGTCTGCGCGGCCGCGGCCATCCGGGCGGCGTAGTCGGCGGCCGTGAAGGGGGCCGGTTCGGTATGCGTCTGCGTCTGCGTCTGCATCTGCATCTGCATCTGCGTCGGCTCGGGAGTTGCGGGAGTCACGGGTGTCATACGGGGGATCCTGCCGCGAGCCGGGCGGCGAGCGCAGCGGCCGCGCCGGTCGGAGTTCCGGCCGAGAGCAGTTCCGTACGGTGCACCAGGCGGGGTGCGGACAGCGGTACGGCGACCCCCGCGCCGGTGGCCTCGGCGACACGGCGCGGCAGCAGCACGAGGCCGTGCCCGGCGGCGGCGAGGGCGCAGAGGGCCAGCAGGTCGGTGCCCTCGTAGCGGGCGGCGGTCCGGGCGGCGGTGAGCGGAAGGCCCACGCCCGGGGCGTCCAGCCAGCGCGCGTCGGTGAGGTCGTCCATCCGGAGGGCGGCCCGCCCGGCGAAGGGATGCCCGGCGGGCAGCAGCACGGCCAGCTCCTCCTCCCCCACACTGGTCACGGTGAGCGGGGCCACATCGGGCAGCCGCAGCGGATCGCTGGGGGCGGCCGGTCCGTCGACGAGGCCGAGATCACAGTCCCCGGTGGCGACGGCGGCGGGCACCTCGGCCGGCGGCAGCACGCGCAGGGTGATCCCGGTGGCGGGCAGGGCGGCCAGCAGCCGGGGGCCGACGGCGAGCGGGGACGCGGCAAGGGTGACCCGCCCGGGCGGGGCGGCGGCCAGCCGCAGCACGTCGGCCCGCGCGGCGTCGAGCCGCAGCAGCAGCGGCGCGGCGTGCTCCAGCAGCCGCACCCCGGCCGGCGTCGGCGCCACGGGCCGCCGCGTGAGCAGCTCGACCCGCAGATCACCCTCCAGGGCGGCGATGTGCTGGGACACGGCGGACTGGGTGTAGCCGAGCTCCCGGGCGGCGCCGGAAAAGGAGCCGAGCCGGGTGACGGCCACGAAGGTGCGCAGCAGATGCGGATCCATGGGCCCCAGCATGACGCGCCCCTGCGGCGCCGCTGCCGGGGCTCCGCCCCAGACCCCGCGCCTCAAACGCCGGCGGGGCTGGATTTGGCTGCTGCCGTCCGCCTGGCTGGGCTGGATTGCCCGCAGGGCAATTTCAGCCTCGCCGGCGTTTGAGGCGTGGGGGTCCCCCCGGACGGAGTCTGGGGGAGGGTCCGGGGCGGAGCCCCGATCTTGTACCCGCACATCAGCACCGCTTATCGACCATGCACAAACAATCGTTGGCGCTGAACCGGAATCCAACCGCAGGATGATCCCCATGACCACCGCCATCGCCCGGATCGCCCTCGTCGGCGACCGCTCCCCCCATGTGAAGTCCCACACCCGGATCCCCGTCCTGCTCGACGCCCTCGCCTCCCGCGACGGGCTCGTCCTCGACGCCTACTGGATCCCCACCGCCGACGCGGCGGCCGAGGCCGCCGCCGGGACGCTCGCGCGGTTCGACGCCGTGTGGGTGCTGCCCGGCAGCCCGTACGCCAGCGAGGCCGGGGCGCTGGCCGCCATCCGGGTGGCGCGGGAGGAGGGGATCCCCTTCCTCGGCACCTGCGGCGGCTTCCAGCACACGCTGCTGGAGTACGCCCGCACGGTCTGCGGCCTCGCCGACGCCGCGCACGCCGAGAACGACCCCGGGGCGGACGACCTGCTGATCGCCCCGCTCGCCTGCTCCCTCGTCGGACACCAGGGCCCCGTACGCGCCGAGCCCGGCTCGCTCGCCGAGTCCTCGCTCGGCGCGGAGCGGTCGATGGAGCACTACCACTGCAACTACGGGCCCGCTCCCCGGCACCTTCCCGCGCTCGCCGCGCACGGGCTGCGGCTGTCGGGGCACGACGAGGACGGCCAGGTGCGGATCGTCGAGCTGCCGGGGCACCCCTTCTTCCTGGCCACGCTCTTCCAGCCGGAGCTGCACGGGGACGGGACCCAGCCGCACCCGATCGTCCGGGCCCTCGCCGCGGCGGCCGTCGCGCACGCGGCCGCGGCCGCCCCGGTCTCCGCCGTAGCGGAATAACGCGTCGCAGGACCACCCCGCTGATCGGCTATGCTGTGCATGCACATCGAACGGGTGGTCCGCCGCCCTTCGTGGTGGGTGTAGCTCAGTTGGTAGAGCACCTGGTTGTGGTCCAGGTGGCCGCGGGTTCAAGTCCCGTCACTCACCCTGTTGGTCCCGTAGGGGCACGAGGTCTTCCTCGTGCCCCTACGGGCTTTTCCGCCTAGTCCCGGAGGAAGGCCTCCACCTCGGTGGCGAAGGCCACCGGTGTCTCGTGGGGCGGGTAGTGGCCGGCGCCCGGGAGGGTGCGGATGCGGGAGTTCGGGTACCAGGTCTGCCAGGTCGCGCGCATGACGTCGGCGGTCAGCGCGAGGTCGTACTCGCCGATGAGGACCAGCACGGGGACGGTGTTGCCCTTCACGGCGGAGGACAGGTCGAGCGGCTGCCAGCTCGCGAGGTATCCGGCGAAGGCCTCGGGGCGGGAGACGGCCAGGGAGTGGGCGACCATGCGCTCCAGCCAGTGGCGGCTCGCGCGGTGGCCGGTGACCAGGTCGAGGATGGTCCGGCGCTTCTCGGGGTCCTCGGCGGCCCCGTAGAAGAGGGCGTGGGTCGCGTCGTCCATCTCGTAGGGCGCGGCCGGGACCGGGGTGAGCCCGATCAGCTTCTCGATGCGCTCGGGGGCGCGGACCAGGACCTGCTGGGCCGCCTTGCCGCCCATGGAGTGGCCGAGGAGGGAGAAGGTGTCCCAGCCGAGCTGGTCGGCGAGTTCGAGGACGTCGTCGGCGATCTCCGGGAGGGTGTGGCGGCCGGGGACGTCCCGGCGGTCGCCGTAGCCGCGGTAGTCGAGGAAGGCGTACGAGAACCCGTGCGGGTCCAGGTAGTCCAGGACGGAGCCCCAGTTGGCGGAGGTGCCGAACCAGTCGTGCAGCACGATGACGCGGACGGGGCCTGTGCCGATCCTGCGGTGGGCGATGGCCATGCGTTCTCCCTCGGTGACGGGTGTGGAGAAAACCGACGCCGTACCTTCTGCCCAGCGGGCCTACCATCACACCGTGAAACCGACATCCGGCACCGAGCCGCTGGTCATGGGGGACTTCTCGCGGGGCGACGGGGCGCGCCACCCGCACCACCCGCGGAGCTACGAGGTCAGCGATCCGGCGGAGATCGCCGAGGTGCGGGCCGTGCGGCCGTACGACCGGCACGCCGAGCACCCCACGGACCCCTACGACGGCGGGCCGGTCGGTTGCATGTGCCAGGGGGAATGGAGCCCGGCTCCCATCACCCCCGAGCTCGTACGCCTGCTCGACCCGCTGTCCCCCGAGGGGATCCCGGCCCGGCACCGGGTCCGGTGGGCGATTGCGGCGCCCGAGGGGCTGCGGGAGTACGCCGAGGCCCTGGCGCGGGGCGAGGAGGAGCCGGACCGGCCGCGCGGAGTGCCGCTGGGCGTGGTGTTCCGCTGGCTGGGCACCGTACGCCAGGAGCCGCGGGACGCCGCGTGGCTGCTGGCCGAACGCGCTCCCGAGCGGCTGCTGGCCGGGGCGCCGACGGAGGAACTGGCCTGGGCGGTACGGGAGACGGACCGGGCGGGCCTGGACGGCGCGGTGCGGTTCTTCGCGAGCGAGGAGTTCACCACCCGCCACCCCAAGCGGCGGCGCGTGCCGGACACGGCCCGCGACCGGCTGCTCCGGCACGCCCGCAGCCACCGCCCCCGCGACCTCCCGGTCCTGGAGCGGCGGCTGCTGCGCGTACCGGAGGACCGGATCAGACGGTCTTGATCGCCGGGTCGGAGACGCCCGGGGCGCCCGTTTCGACGTGGCCTGCGAAGCGGCGCAGGAAGGTGGTGTCCGCGTCGGAGACGACCTTGACGTCGTACCAGCGGCCCGTGCCGGCGAGGTCGACCGTGTGGGAGACCGAGCCGCCCGCCGCGACCCTGAGGGTCTGGGCCGCGCCGCCGTAGGCGTTGGTCACCGTGAGGTTGACCGCCGCCGTGCCGGTGTTGGTCAGGGTCAGGGCCAGGTTGCCGGTGGAGTCCGCGTGGCGGGCCGTGACCTCGGGGCCGGCCTTCTTCGCCGGGCCCGTCCAGGTGCGCAGGAAGCCGTTGGGGCCCCACACCGTGAGGTTGATCTGATTGCCGGTGGAGCTGCTGGTGGACCAGGTGTCCGCGAGGGTCTTGCCGGCCTCGACCGTGTAGGGCCAGGGGCCGTCCGTACGGTTGCCCGAGGTGCTGTGGAAGTGGGCGCCCAGTGCGGGGCCGGAGGAGAAGGTCAGGGTGAACTTGCCGGTGGACACCGTGGCCTTGCCGTCCACGTACGGGCTGTAGCCGAGGGCGCGGGTCGGCTTGGCGCCGGCCTCCTGCTTCGGCAGCGTGCCCGTGGCCGGCGGGACCGGGTGGTAGGACGGGTGGGTGTTGTGGTCCGGCGGGATGTAGCCCGCGGTGGACGGCAGGGCCGCGGGGGTCGCGTCGGCCCGGCTGAAGTCGAAGGCCGAGGTCAGGTCGCCGCAGACGGCGCGGCGCCACGGCGAGATGTTGGGCTCCTGCACGCCGAAGCGCTTCTCCATGAAGCGGATCACCGAGGTGTGGTCGAAGGTCTCGGAGCAGACGTAGCCGCCCTTGCTCCACGGGGAGACCACGATCATCGGGACGCGCGGGCCGAGCCCGTACGGTCCGGCCGCGTAGCCGCCGCCCCCGTTGTAGAGGTCGCCGGTGACGCTCGCCGTGGACAGGCCCCACGCCGAGGAGGCCGGCGGGTACGGCGGGACCACGTGGTCGAAGAAGCCGTCGTTCTCGTCGTAGGTGATGAAGAGGGCCGTCTTCGCCCAGACCGCCGGGTTCGAGGTGAGCGCGTCGAGGACCTGCGAGATGTACCAGGCGCCGAAGTTCACCGGCCAGTTCGGGTGCTCGCTGAAGGCCTCCGGGGCGGCGATCCAGGAGACCTGGGGCAGGGTGCCGGCCGCCACGTCGGCGCGCAGGCGGTCGAAGTAGCCGTCGCCGGCCTTGACGTTGGTGCCCGTACGGGCCTTCTCGTAGAGGGCGCTGCCGGGCTGGGCGCCCCGGTAGTTGTTGAAGTACAGCAGCGAGTTGTCGCCGTAGTTGCCGCGGAAGGCGTCGCTGATCCAGCCCCAGGAGCCGGCCGCGTTCAGGCCGTCGCCGATGTCCTGGTAGACCTTCCAGGAGACCCCGGCGGACTCCAGGCGCTCGGGGTAGGTCTTCCAGCCGTACCCGGCCTCCTGGTTTCCGAGGACCGGGCCGCCGCCGGTGCCGTCGTTGCCCGTGTAGCCGGTCCACATGTAGTAGCGGTTCGGGTCGGTGGCGCCGATGAAGGAGCAGTGGTAGGCGTCGCAGACGGTGAAGGCGTCGGCGAGGGCGTAGTGGAACGGGATGTCGTTCCGCTTCATGTACGACATGGTGGTGGCCGTCTTGGCCGGCACCCACTTGTCGTACTTGCCGTTGTTGTACGCCGCGTGGCCGCCGGCCCAGTCGTGGTTCAGGCCCTCGACGAACTGCATGCCGAGGTCGTTGACCTGCGGGTTGAAGGGAAGGATGTCCTTCGTCCCGTTGGACTGGTAGAAGACCGACTTGCCGTTGTCCTGGAGGACCGGGCGCGGGTCGCCGAAGCCGCGGACGCCCTTCATCGTGCCGAAGTACTGGTCGAAGGAACGGTTCTCCTGCATCAGGACGACGACGTGCTCGATGTCCTGGATCGTTCCGGTGGTGCCCTGCGCCGGGATGGCGGCGGCGCGCGCGATGCTCTCGTTGAGCATCGCGGCGGCCGCGGTGCCGCCGGCGATCTGGAGGAACCTGCGGCGGTTGAGTTCTGCCATGGCGTGACGACCTCTGCGGGTGAGGAGGGGGGAGTCGAGGGGCGCCCCAAGGACAGCGGCCCCGGTGGACCGGACGGAGATCCTTGTCTGACACCTGGCCGTACAGCCGGAGAACGGAAGGTCGCTCCCGGCCGGCCCGCGCGTCTGGCGCAGACGGTAGGCGAACCACCCTCCGACCAACAGCCCCCGGAGTCCCCCCACTTCACGCAGGTCCTGGTGACCTGGGGTACTCATCCGGCCTCCGCGCCGATCTGAGCATCCGTACTCAGGACCGGGAGATGCCGGCTTGTCATCGTGTGGGCATGCCCTTTCAGCCGAGTGACCGCCGGCCGCGCGCCGGGATAACCGCCGTCGGCACCCTGTTGCCCGAGGAGGTCCTGTCCTCGGACGACCTCCAGCGGGAGGTGGCCCGCCGCAGCGGCCTCACCCTGCCGCCGAGGCTGCTGCGGCAGGCCACCGGGATCGTCACCCGCCGTGTCGCGGGCGAGGGCGTGTACGCGTCCACCCTCGCGGTGGGCGCCGCCCGGCGGGCGCTGGACGCGGCCGGACTCGGCCCGCTCGACATCGACCTGCTGCTCTTCGCCTCGGCCTCCCGCGACCTGGTCGAGCCCGCCACCGCGCACATCGTGCAGGCCGAGCTGGGCTCGCGGGCCCACGTCCTGGACGTGACCAACGCCTGCAACAGCTTCGTGAACGGCCTCGACCTCGCCCGGTCGATGATCCTGTCGGGGCGGGCGCGGCGGGCCCTGGTGGTCACCGGGGAGACCCCGAGCCGGGCCGTCCGGCGCTCCCCCGCCGGCCTCGCGGAGTTCCGCGACGGCTTCGCCGGCTACACCTTCGGCGACGCGGGGGCGGCCGTGGTCGTGGAGGCCGTGGAGCGGGGCGGGATCCTCGACGTGGACAGCGAGACCCACTCCGAGCACTGGGAGGTCGGGGGCATCCCGGGCGGCGGTTCGCGCCACCCGCGCGGGGATGCGTACACCTATTTCCGCGGGGACGGGCACGAACTGCGGGGCGTCTTCGAGAAGGTGGGCACCGCCGTCATCGACCGGACGCTGCACCGGACGGGGATGGACTGGGACGGCTTCGCCAAGGTGCTCGTGCACCAGGTGACGGTGCCGTACCTGGAGCGGTTCGCGGAGCTGACCGGGGTGCCCGCGGAGAAGCTGGTGGTGACCGTGCCCGAGCTCGGGAACGTCGCGAGCGCGAGCATCGGCGTCCAGCTGGACCGGGTGTACGCGGAACTCGCCGCCGGGGAGCGGGTGCTGTTCGTGGGCCTCGGCGGCGGGATCAGCATCATGACGATGGTCTGGGAGAAGTCATGAGCGCGGGGCCGCGCATGTGGGTGGTCGTGCCCGCGCACGAGGAGGAGGCCCGCCTCGCGCAGACCCTGCGGGCGCTGGCCGCGCAGCGGGACCGGGACTTCACCCTGCTCGTGGTCGACAACGCCTCCGCCGACCACACCGGCGCGATCGCCCGGGAGTTCGCGGCGGGCGCGCCCTTCCCGGTGGAGGTGATCGAGGAGCCGGAGAAGGGGGTCGGCTCGGCCGTGGACACCGGTTTCCGGTACGCGATCGGCCGCGGCGCGGCGCTGCTCGCCCGCACGGACGCCGACTGCCTGCCCCGTCCCGGCTGGACCCGCGCCGCCCGGACCGCCCTCACGGACCGGCCCGGGCTGGTGTGCGGGCGGGTCACCGCGCGGCGCGACGAGCACGGGCCGCTCGGCCGGGCCGGCTTCGCCCTGCTCGTGGCGCTCGCCGCGCTCTTCGGGCGGCTGCGGCCCGAGCACGCGCGCCGCAAGGGCTTCCGGGCCCCCTACCGGATGCACGCCGGCAACAACATGGCCATCACCGCCGAGCTGTACCTGGCCGTGGGCGGCATGCCCCGGCGCCCCTCGCCGACCGACCGGCTCTTCCTGAACGCCGTACGCCGCCACACCGACCGGATCACGCACTGCCGGGACATGGTCGTGGAGAACTCCACGCGGCGCCTGCGGGCCTACGGGATCGCCGGTACCGCCCGCTGGTACCTCGACCAGGGCAGCGGTACGCACGGAACGGATCCCCGCTGATGCTGGACCGCCTCGACCACGCGCTGCGCAGCCGCCCCGAGCGGCCCGCCGTGCTCACCGCCACCCGGTCCGGCGCACCGCGGGTCCGCGCCACCCGCGGCGAACTCGCCGAGCTGTCCGACGCGTTCGCCGCCGCGCTGCACGCGCGCGGACTGCGCGCCGGGGACACCGTCGGCGTCGCCGTACGCCCCGGGCCGCGGGCCCTCGCCGTGCTGCTCGCGCTGTGGCGGCTGGGGCTGCGCGGGGCCGTACTCGACCCCGGCGCGGGGCCCGACGTGCTGCGGGCCCGGCTGGCGCTGGCCCGGCCCTCGCTGGTGCTGGCCGACGCGGCCGCGCAGGCGGTGGCGGGCTGGGCCCGGCCGCTGGCCCGGCGGGCCCGGCTCGCGCTGCCGGACCTGGCCGAGCTGGGGCCGGTGGCCACGGTCGGGCGCCGGCTGCCGGGCTGCGCCCCCGCACTGGACCTGACCGCGCCGCGTACGGGCGTCCCCGTGCCCCGGGACCACGACGGGGACGCGGTGATCGTCTTCACCTCGGGGACCACCTCGCAGCCCCGGGCC
This sequence comes from Streptomyces sp. NPDC059989, assembly GCF_042736975.1. Classification (NCBI taxonomy): domain Bacteria; kingdom Bacillati; phylum Actinomycetota; class Actinomycetes; order Kitasatosporales; family Streptomycetaceae; genus Streptomyces; species Streptomyces sp. NPDC059989. The sequence goes on along the minus strand of NZ_JBHWUO010000017.1, from coordinate 154,856 downwards.
GTGGTCCACACCCGGTCGAGCCTGGCCGCCGGCATGGCCACCGTGACCTCGCTGTTCGACGCGCACGGGGACGATCCGGTGCTCGGCGGCACCTTCTTCGTCCTGGTCCCCTCGCTCACGCGCGGCGCGCCCGTCGCCCTGCCGGCCCGCGAACCCCGGGTCCTGGCACGGCAGTTGCACCGGCTGCGGCCGCAGGACACCTATCTGACCCCGCCGCAGCTGCGCGACGCCCTGCGCGTACGGGCCCGCTTCCACGGGCGGGTGTGGACGGGCTCGGCGCCCGCGAGCGCGGAGCTGCTGGAGCGGGTGCGGGGCGCGGGCGCGGCGCAGGCGTGGGGGGTGTACGCGCTCACCGAGCTGTTCCCCGCGGCCGCGGTCGAGGCCCGGGAGAAGGCCGCCTTCGAGGGCCCGGGCGACCTGGTGGGCGCCCCGCTGCCGGGTGTCGTCGCCAAGCCCGACGCGGACGGGCAGCTGCTCCTGGCCGGAGCCGCGGCCCGGGACCGCTACCTCGGCGAGGAGCCCGACGCGTGGGTCCGTACGGGCGACCGGGCGCGGCTGGACGGGACGGGCCGGATCGTCCTCGAAGGCCGGGTCAAGGACATGGTGCTGCGGCGGGCGGAGAACATCTACCCGGGCCTGTACGAACCGGCCCTCCAGGTCCCGGGGGTGGAGCTGGCCGTCCTGGTCGGGGTCCCGGCGGGCGACGGGGACGAACGGCTCGTGGCCGTCGTCCAGCCGCAGCGCGGCGCGGCCGAGGCCGCCCTGCGCACCGCCCTGTCGGGCCCGCTCGACCGGATGGGCACGGCCCGTCCCGACGCCCTCGTCTTCGCCCGGATCCCCCTGTCGGGCCGCTCCCGCAAACCGGACCGCGCGGCCACCGCGGCCCTTGCGGCGCAACGCCTCGGCCACACGGTATGACCCCCGTCCCGGGGCTCGGCCCCGAACCCCTGCGGGGGCTCCGCCCCCGTACCCCCGCGCCTCAATCTCCCCCAGACTCCGTCCGGGGGGACCCCCAGGCGGGGCTGACATCAGGAGGTACGCCCCCGATGAGCACCATGTCCCACGCCCGCGCCCGGCGGCGTGATCGCCGGGTCTATCTGCGCAGCCATCCCCTGCTGTTCGGGCTGCTCGCCGCCACCCGCGGGCGGCCCGTGCGGCGGATCGGGGGGACGCTGCTCGTGCACGACGCGGAGGCCTACCGGGAGGCGTTGACCCGGCTAGCGCTGGACCGTACGGCGGCCGGTACGACCGGGGGCGCCGCGCGGGCCGCGCTGGCGGGCGGCGGGGGCGTGCTGTTCGACCAGGAGGGCAGCGGGCACCGGGCGGACCGGCGGGACCTCGCCGGGCAGCTCGGCGCGGCCGGGGTGGAGCGGCTGCGCTCGGCGTGGCAGCCGCTGCTCGTACGCCACCTCGCGCCGCTCGCGCGCGGCGGGGAGGTGGACCTCGTCGGGCTCGCCCGGGAGCTGGCCGGGGCGGTGGTCTGCGCGCTGCTGGACGCGGACGCCGATCCGCGGGCCGTGGCCGCGGCGGCCGCCGAGGCCGCGGCCGCTTCCGTACGCAGCCACCTGCCCGGGCCGCGCCGCCCGCGCGCGGAGGCCGCCGCGGTCCGGGCCGCGGACCGGCTCCGCGGGCTGCTGGCACCGGGCGCGGAGGACCCGTCAGATACGCGGTCGGCCCACACCGGTCGGGGCGGAGCAAGGCCGACCGACGCGGGGCCGGGCGCGGAAGGGGCAGCCGCCGGACCGGCCGCGGCACAACCGGTCGACGCGGCGCCGGCCGCCATGGTGGCGGTGGCCGCCGTCAACACCACCGTCGCCGCGCTGCCCCGGGCCGTGGCCTGGTGCGCCGACGCCGGCCTGTGGGAGCAGGCCGCCGACCCGGCGCTGCGCCCGGCGCTCGCCGACGAGCTGCTGCGGGTCACAGCGGCCTCGCCGCTGCTGCCCCGCGTCGCCGCCTCGGAAGGGTCCGTCGGCGGCTGCCCGGTGCGCGCCGGCGACCGGCTGCTGCTGGTCGCCCGGCATGCGGCCGGGGCGCACCGGCGGGACCCCGATGCCCGCCGCCCGGCCGGTGCGGGGACCGCCCGGCTGGTGTTCGGCGCCGGGCCGCACGTCTGCCCCGGGGCCCGGCTGGCGCAGGTCCAGCTGGCCGACGTACTGGCGGCGCTGGCCCCGTACCGGCCGGTGGTGACGCGGGCCCGGGTGGACCGGCGGGCGGCTCTGCCCGGCTGGCGCACCCTGACGGTGGAGGCCCGCGCATGAGCATCCGCATCGCGGTGACCGGGGCGAGCGGCTTCTGCGGCGGGCACGTGGCCCGGGCAGCCGCCGCCCACGGGGCGGAGGTGGTCTGCGTGGGCCGCCGGCCCGGCCCCCTGGGGGAACACCGCTTCTGGGACGCCGCGCTCGGCGAGCCGGACCTCTCGGGGACGGACCTGGTGGTGCACTGCGCGGCCGCGGTGGGCGATCCGGCACCCCGTTCCGCCGCCGAGAGGCTGATGCACGCCGTCAACGTCGCCGGCACGCAGCGCCTGCTGCGCGCGGCGGGCGGCCGGCCGGTGGTCTGGGTGAGCAGCGCCAGCGTCTACGACCCGCACCTGGACCGCGGTCTGGTCCGCGAGGACCATCCGCGCGGCCGCCACCTCAACGCCTACGGGCGGACGAAGGCGGCGGGCGAGGCCCTGGCGCTGGCCGCCGGCGCGGTGGTGCTGCGCCCGCGGGCCGTCTACGGCCCCGGGGACACCCAGCTGCTCCCCCGGCTGCTCTCCCGGGTCCGGGCCGGGACCCTGCTGCTGCCGGGGCCGGACGTCCGGCTCAGCCTCACGGCGGTGGAGAACCTCGCCGAGGCCTGCCTGGCGGCCGCCGGCTGGCCCCCGGGCGCCTACAACGTGGCCGACGCCGAGCCCTACGCCCGCGACGAGGCCATCCGCCGGGTCCTGCGCGCGCACGGCGTCCGGGCCCGGATCCGGCACCTGCCGCTCGGGGTGGCCCGTACGGCGGCCCGCCTCGCGGAGGCCGTGGCCACCACCGAACCGGCCCTGAGCCGCTACGCGGTGGACCAGCTGGCCCACCCGGTGGTCCTGGACCTGACCCGGGCCCGCTCCCGGGGCTGGACCCCGCACCGGACCCTGGCGGACCATCTGGCGTCCGTGGCCCGGTGATTGCGGCAGCGGCGGCCGGCCCGGGGGTCAGCCGCCGGCGGCCGCCGGGGCCTGCGCCTTGACGATGAGCCGGTCGAGCAGCGCGAGCAGGGACGCGCGGACGTCGTGGCGGGACCGGGCGTCGAGCATGAGCACGGGCGTGTCCGGATCGCGCAGGTGCAGGGCCGCCCCGATCTCCTGCGCGGTGTACGGCTGTTCGCCGTGGAAGCAGTTCGCGCCGATCACGAACGGCAGTCCGCGGCTCTCGAAGAAGTCGACGGCCGGGAAACTGCGGTCGAGGCGTCGCGTGTCGACCAGCACGATCGCCCCGAGCGCCCCCTTGAGCAGGTCCTCCCACATGAACCAGAAACGTTCCTGGCCGGGCGTACCGAACAGGTAGAGGACGACTCCGGCGTCGGTGAGGGTGATCCGGCCGAAGTCCATCGCCACGGTGGTGACCGTCTTGGACTCGATGCCGTCGAGGTCGTCGACGCCGACGCCCGCGGCCGTCAGCCGCTCCTCCGTACGCAGTGGTTCGATCTCGGAGATCGTCTCCACCAGGGTCGTCTTGCCGACGCCGAACCCACCGGCGATGAGGATCTTGACCGGGGCCGGTTCCCGGGAGGCGGGCACGTCGTAAACGGGCAGGCTATATCCGGACAAGGTTGTCCCTGATTCTCATGAGCAGGTGGACGTCGGTGGTGTCGGCGGCCGCCAGGGGCGGCCGGTGGTGGATCAGCCCGCGGTCGGCGAGTTCACCGAGGAGCAGCGTCATCGGGGTGAGGCGGATGTGCATCCGCGCCGCTATCTCGGCGACCGCCCGCCCGCCCGGCGGCGCGCACATGGCGAGGATCTCCTGCCACTCGGTGGGGAGTCCGCCGAGTGCGTCGTCGGCGACCGCCGCCGTGATCGTGGTGTCCATGGTGAGCACGGTGTGCGGAACGGCTGTACGGCCGTCGGTCAGGGCGTACAGCCGCGTACGGCGGCGGCTTGCGGGCTGCGGCTCGTCCTGCGGCATTACGAGGACGGCACCTGACCGCGGTCGGGGGTGCCCAGCCACTCGCCGAGCGCCTGGGCGGTGCGTACGGCCTCGCCGCCCAGCTCGCCGAGCCGCGCCTTGCGGGAGGTCACCACGATGAGCGTGCTGCCCTCCCCGCACCCGACGATGCAGAGGTACCGGTCGTCCATCTCGACGAGCTGGCGGATGACGCTGCCGCCGTCGATCTCCCGGGATATCGCCTTCATCGTGGAGGCGATGCCGGAGGCGGCGGCCGCCATGCGCTCGGCCTGGGGCTGGTCCAGCAGGTAGGCGCTGAGCCGGATGCCGTCGTTGGACAGGAGCACGGCTCCCTGGATGCCGGCGATCCTGCTCAGGTTGTTGTCGAGGACGCTGTAGATCGCGTCGCTGGATGCCGCGGTGTTCGGTGAGGTGGTCATGGCTGATCCCGTCGGAGCTCTTCTTCCACTGTCTGGGTCCCCTGTTCGTAGTCCGCCCAGGCATCGGCGACCTCTTCGGGGGTCGCGGTGTCCGGCCGGACGGGTGTTTCCGGCGCGCGGGGCGCGCGCAGCTGATCGGCGATGTGGGTCTGCGGGACGCGCTCGGGGAGGGCGGGCCGGGCGGGGCCGGCCTCCGGAGCCGGCCGGACCGCGGGTACGGGTACGGGTACGGGCACGGGCGCCTTCGTACGGCGGCTCGGCAGCCCGGCGCCCGTGAGCGGGACCGGATCGGGCTCGGACTCCTCGGCGGGGCGCGGCCCGGGGGCGGCCGGCGCGGCGGCGGCCGGAGCCGCGACCAGGGCCGGGACCGTGGCCGGGGCCGGGGCCGGGAGCAGGGCCGGCGCCGTGGCCTTGGGCGGCGCGAGCTCGCGCGGGGCGTCCGGCGCGGTCGCCACCAGCAGTTCCCCGGGGAGGACCACCACGGCGGAGGTGCCCCCGTACACCGAGCGGCGCAGGGTGACCGTCGCCTGGAGCTGGTCGGCGAGGTGGCCGACCACGAAGAGCCCGAGCCGGTGCGCGTTCTGGGCCAGGACGGAGTACGGCGGGGCCTGGTGCAGGCGCCCGTTCATCTCCTCGTAGCGCTCGGGGCTCACCCGCGGCCCGCGGTCCTCGATCTCGACGGACAGCCCGTCCGCCACCAGTTCGGCGCGGATGACGACCGTCGACCGCGGCGGGGAGAACCGGGTGGCGTTGTCCAGCAGCTCCGCGAGCAGGTGGCTGATCTGGCTGATCGCGCGCGGTTCCACGCTGGTCTCGTCCAGGGCCTGCCGCTCGATGCGCCGGAAGTCCTCGACCTCCGCGGCGGCTTCGCGGAGCAGGTCGGCGACGCGCATGGGCTCGGTGTGCGGGTCGGGGACCTCGCCGCCCGCCAGGATGAGGAGGTTCTCGATCTGCCGCCGCATGCCCACGGTCAGCTGGTCGGCCCGCATCAACTGGGCGAGCAGCGCTTCGTCGTGGCCGAAGGTGTCCTGGAGGTCCTCGGTGAGGCTCAGCTGGCGGCTGACCAGGTTTCCGGTGCGGGAGGCGATGCCCGAGGCGAACAGGCCGAATCCGTGGCGCTCGGCGGCGAGCTGCCGGTGCCCGTCGACGGATACGGCGACGGCCCGGGCGAAGGCGTCGCTGATGCGTCCGACCTCGTCCCCCTCCCCGCGCACCGTCGGCAGGGCCCCGTCGTCGACGGCCTGCCCGCGCTGGAGCCGGGCCACGACGTCGGGGAGGGTTTGCTCGGCGACGGTCACCGTGCGTTCGTGCAGGCCGTGCAGACGGCGGAGCACCGACCGGGTGGTGAACACGACCACGACGACGACGGCCAGCAGCCCGCCGCCGCTCACCCCGATCAGCCAGGCGACCTCGGTCTGCAGCTCCGCGGCCTCGGCCTCGCCGTGCGCGAGCACCTCGCGCGCCATGCCGACGTTGAGCGTGGCCATCTGCACCGAGAAGGTGCCGTGCGCGGACGGCCAGCCGCGCACCTCGGCGGGCAGCCTGATGCCGGCTGCGGTGTCCTTGTGCCCGGAGACGACCGCGTTCTCGATGCGGTTCTTCGCCTGCCACTCCGAGGAGGAAACGATTCGCTGGTAGAACCCCCGGTCCCGCGCGGGCAGGTTCGGCACGATGCCCGTCTCGTGCAGGTACCGCTGGGCTCCCACGGCGCCGATGAACTGGTCGTAGCCGGCCGAGTTCAGTTCCCCGGACGGCCCGGCCAGAGCCAGGAAGGTGTCCTCGCGCGCCACCATCTCGGTGGCCGAGAGCATGGCCACCACGGGCCGGCTCAGCTCGGTGAGTTCGGCGTCCTCCGCGTGGCTGAACTCCTGCTGGTAGACCTGGATGACCGCGCCGACCACCCCGGTGTAGTAGGCGAGCGCCGCGTCGGCGGCGCCGCTGCGGGTGTCCGAGCGCTGGCGGTACACGGCCAGTTCGTCGAGCCGCCGGCTCACGTCCTCGAACGACTCGGCGGAATCGGCTGCCAGCCGGCGGAATTCGGCCGCCGCCTTGTCCGTCGCCGCCCGCCGGATCCGCAGTTCCTCCTCGGCCCCGGTGGCGTTCGCCCACCGCGCGGCGGTCATCGTCCGCTCGGCCTGCATGTCGACCATGAGCGTGTAGAGCGGCGCGCCGATCCGCTCGGAGGCCGCCACGTCGGCCCTCAGGTGCTGCGCCTGTGCCAGCAACCGTGCGGCGGTCACCGTCACTTGGGTGCCCATCGCCACGGTGGGGAGCACCGCCAGCCAGATGAGCAGGGTGCGCAGGCGCACGGTGCGCCACCGACGGGTCGTCGACTGCCCTCGTACGCCTTCGGGTTCTATGGGAGACATCGGTCCTCGGGAGCGGGGGCGGCCAGCGGGACGTGGGGGTGCCGATCATAACCAGACAAGCGGAGGAAACGGATAGGTGTGTTCGGCGGCCAAGCGTGCTATCGGCTGCGGATCACCGCAGGCCAGAGACCGGATCGGAACCGAACCGCGATGCCCTCGACATCCCGAGGGGCCGTTTTCGGCCGTCACGGGCGGTCGGGGCGGCCCTCACGGGCCCGGCCCGGCGGCGCCCGGAACGCGGACGGGCCCCCACCGACCGGCACGCGGTCGGTGGGGGCCCGTCGGGGTCCCGCGGGCTCAGCCCTCGTCGGAGGACGGGGTCAGGCGCAGGGAGATGCTGTTGATGCAGTACCGCTGGTCGGTGGGGGTCGGGTAGCCCTCGCCCTCGAAGACGTGCCCCAGGTGCGAGCCGCACGTCGCGCAGCGGACCTCGGTGCGGACCATGCCGTGCGAGGTGTCGGCGATCAGCTCCACCGCGTCGGTGTCCTTCGGGTCGAAGAAGGACGGCCAGCCGCAGTGGGACTCGAACTTCTCCGTGGAGCGGAACAGCTCGGCCCCGCAGCCGCGGCAGGAGTAGACGCCCTCCGTCTTGGTGTCCGTGTACTCACCGCGGAAGGCCGGCTCGGTGCCCGCGAGGCGCAGCACCTGGTACTCGGACGGGGTCAGCTCGGCCTGCCACTGCTCGTCCGTCTTCTCGACCTCGTACGCCATGACGTTCCCGCTCCCTCAGTTCGACAGGCGGGCGAGGATCTGCGGTCCCAGATCCGTGACGTCGCCCGCGCCCATGGTGAGAACGAGATCACCGGGCTTGGCCATTCCCGCGATGACCTCGGCGACGGCCTCCTTGGAGTGCTCGGCGGTCACGTCGGCGCCCGCGGCCCGTGCGGCGGCGATGATCAGCTCGCTGGTGACTCCGGGGATCGGGTCCTCGCGGGCGGGGTAGATGTCCAGGACCACCGAGGCGTCGGCGAGGGCGAGGGCCTGGCCCATCTCCTTGCCGAGCTCCTGGGTGCGGGAGAACAGGTGCGGCTGGAAGACGACCAGGATGCGGGAGTCCCCGGCGGCGCCGCGGATGGCCTCCAGGTCGGCGGTCATCTCGGTGGGGTGGTGCGCGTAGGAGTCGATGACCTGGACGCCCGCGGCCTCGCCCTTGAGCTGGAGCCGGCGCTTGACGCCGGTGTACTTGCCGAGGGCGGAGGCCAGGTTGTGCGCCGGGATGCCGAGGGCCACGCCGGCGGCCAGGGCGGCGACGGCGTTGTGCGCGTAGTGCCGGCCGGGGACCGAGACCGTGAACGTGAGCATGCGGCCGCCCAGGACGACCGTGACCTCGCTGGTCAGGCCGCGCGGGGTGATCTTGGTGATCCGGACGTCGGCCTCGGGCTCCTCGCCGTACGTGACGACCTCCAGGCCCTCGCGGCCGGCGACCCGGCGGGCGATCTCGGCCGCGCCCTCCTGGCCGTGGGCGACGACCAGGGTGCCGCCGGGGACGACCTTGCCGACGAAGGTCTCGAAGGACTCGTAGATCTCCTCCATCGACGCGTAGTTCGCGTGGTGGTCGAGCTCCGCGTTGAGGATGATCGCGACCTGCGGGGTGTACTTGTGGAAGCTGCGGTCGCTCTCGTCCGCCTCGGCCACGAAGATGTCGCCCTCGCCGTGATGGGCGTTGGAGCCGGGGGCGTCCAGGTCGCCGCCGATGGCGTACGAGGGGTCCAGGCCCAGGGCGGACAGGGACACCGCGAGCATCGAGGTGGTCGTGGTCTTGCCGTGCGTACCGGCGACGGCGATCGGGCGCAGCCCGTCCATCAGGGCGGCGAGGGCGTCGGAGCGGTGGACGACGGGAACGCCCAGCTCGGCGGCGCGCGCCAGCTCGGGGTTGTCCGCGCGGATGGCGCTGGAGACGACGACACAGGTGGCGTCGGCGGCGAGGTTGCCGGCGGCGTGCCCGCTGTGGACCGTGGCGCCGTTGGCGCGCAGCGCCTCGGCGGTCTCGGAGTCACCACGGGAATCGCTGCCGGCCACCTGCGCGCCGCGCTGGGCGAGGATCTTCGCGATGCCGGACATGCCGGCGCCGCCGATGCCGATGAAGTGGGGCCGTTCCATGGCGGTCGGCAGGCCGGGCTTCATTCAGGTCGCTCCAGGATCGAGTGCGGTGCTTGTGCGCGGTGGGCTCTGACGGCCCCAGCCTATTCGTTGTGGGCGAAGAGCTTGAGCACCGGAACGCCGACCTTGTGCCGGGCCCGGGAGGCCCAGTCCCGGTGGAAGAACTCCTCGACGAAGTGCGGGGCGGTCAGGACGATCACCTCGTCGGCGTTCGTCTCTTCCACCACGGCCTTGAGTTTGTCGAGGGGGTGGTCCTCGACGATCTGGCCGACGGCCTTGGCGCCCTTCCGGCGCAAGGCCTCCAGGGAGTGTTCGAGGGCCTGCGCGGCCGGGCCGCGGGCGGCCTCGCCCTCGGGTTCGTCGCCCTCGCGAATGGCCTCGGGCAGCTCACCGAGCGCTACGTCGTCGATGGCGCGCAGCAGTCGGTCCTGGTCGCCCCTGGGTTGCATGAGGACGACGAAGGAGACCTGGTCGTCTCCGTGCAGGGTGGTGACGAAGTCCACGTCCACCGTGGTCAGCGGCTGCTCGATCATCAATACGCTCGTGAACACGGACGCCCTCTCCTTCATGGGCCGAGGCCGGGTGGCCGGCCCCTGCGGAAACCATCCTGCCCCGCTCTCGCACGGGGCCTGCGGAGGTATATGTGCCCAGTGGAAGCTAAGCGGAACGACAAATTCCGCGGCATGTCAGATCCGACGGTAGCTCGTGAACAGGAACCCGGCCTCTTCCAGTACGCAGGCGGGCGCGAGGCGGTGCGGAACCGTGACGGAGGGGCCGCCGGAGATCCGCTGGGCGTCACCCGCCGTGAGCATCGGCGAGATCGTCAGGCACAGCTCGTCCAGGGCGTCGGCGGCCACGAACTGGCCCAGCAGCCGGGGCCCGCCCTCGGTGAGCTGGCGGCGCAGCCCCCGCTCCGCGAGCTCCCGTACGACCCTGACCGGGTCGGCGCCGGCCCCCTCGCCCGCGACGACGACCTCGGCCCCGGCCTTGACGGCCTCGGCCACCCGGTCGGCGGGCGCCGCGGCCCCGGTGACCACCAGGGTCGGCACTAGGGGGGAGGTGAACAGGGGCAGCGAGAAGTCCAGGTCCAGGCTCGCGGTGACCACCGCGACGGCGGGCGCGGGTCCCTGTCCGGCGGCCGCGCGCCGGGCCGCGAAGGCCTCCCGGGCCCGGGCCGGGCGGTAGCCCTCCTGGCGAACCGTTTCCGCGCCGACGACCACCACATCGGCCAGGGCCCGCAGGGTGCCGAAGATCCGCATGTCCGTCTCGCCGGAGATCGGCTGCGAACGGCCGTCGTGCTGGGCGGCCCCGTCGAGAGTGGAAACCATGTTCGCCCGCAGCCAGTGCGCGTCCGGCCCGAGCACGGGGTACGCGTAGGCCTCCGCGAGCTCGTCCAGCGACCACTCGCGGTCGGCCGGGTCCTGCGGCGAGGCTGATGTCTGATCGGTCACAGGGAACAGGCGTCGCATCGGTGCAGTGTGCCACGCCCCGTAGAGTTAAGAGCTGTGTCAACATCACTCGCCGCCTCCGGCCGGCCCCCGATAGCCGACGACGCGGGCCCCCAGGCCCTCTGCGCCCGTGAGCCGCGGGTGCCCGCCGAACGGCTGGTGGCCGAGATGGTGCCGCCGCCGCGATTCGACTCGGTGCGCTTCGACACGTACAACCCGGACCCGACCCAGCCGAGCCAGGCCGAGGCCGTCACCGTGCTCAGCGGCTTCGCGGCCGGCCTGGGCGGGGCGCACGCGAGCGGCGCCGGCAAGAAGCGCTGGTTCTCCAAGAAGCCGGCGGCCCCCGCCTCCCCGCGCGGGGTCTACCTCGACGGCGGCTACGGCGTCGGCAAGACCCACCTGCTCGCCTCCCTGTGGCACGCCACCCCGGCCGAGCCCGCGCTGAAGGCCTTCGGCACCTTCGTGGAGCTGACCAACCTGGTCGGCGCCCTCGGCTTCCAGCAGACCGTGCAGACCCTCGGCGGACACCGCCTCCTGTGCATCGACGAGTTCGAGCTCGACGACCCGGGCGACACCGTCCTCGTCTCCTCCCTGCTCAGCCGGCTGGTCGAGCAGGGCGTGGCGCTGGCCGCCACCTCCAACACCCTGCCCGGCAAGCTCGGCGAGGGCCGCTTCGCCGCCGCCGACTTCCTGCGGGAGATCCAGGGGCTGTCGGCGCACTTCCGGCCGCTGCGGATCGACGGCCAGGACTACCGCCACCGCGGCCTGCCGGAGGCCCCGGCCCCCTTCTCCGACGAGCAGGTGGCCAAGGCCGCGTACGCGACGCCGGGCGCGAGCCTGGACGACTTCCCCGGCCTGCTGGACCACCTGGCCCGGGTGCACCCCAGCCGCTACGGCGCGCTGACGGACGGCCTCTCGGCGGTCTGCCTGACCGACGTCGGCCCGATCCCGGACCAGTCGACGGCGCTGCGGCTGGTGGTACTGGCCGACCGGCTGTACGACCGGGAGATACCCGTCCTGGCCTCCGGGGTCCCCTTCGACCGCCTGTTCAGCGAAGACATGCTGAACGGCGGTTATCGGAAGAAATACTTCCGCGCCATATCGCGGCTCACCGCCCTGGCGCGCGACGCGAAACCCCTGGTGTCCCAGTAGGTTTGGGAATGCCGGGCCCTTCCGGGGACCCGGCCGTTTCCACTTCTGCGAAGGGATCCACCATGGCCGCCACACGCAACGCACACGCCGTCTGGGAAGGCGACCTGCTCAAGGGCAAGGGCGTCGTCACCCTCGACTCGTCCGGCCTCGGCAGCTACCCGGTCTCCTGGCCCGCGCGCACCGACGAACTGGCGAACGGGCGGACCAGCCCGGAAGAGCTGATCGCCGCGGCGCACTCCAGCTGCTTCAACATGGCCTTCTCGAACGTCCTGGCGAAGGCGGGCAACCCGCCGGCGAAGCTGACCACGTCGGCGGCCGTCACGTTCGTGCCCGGCGAGGGCATCACCGGGATCCACCTCACCACCGAGGGGGAGGTGCCGGGTCTGGACAACGACGCGTTCGTGGCCGCGGCCGAGGACGCGAAGAAGAACTGCCCGGTCAGCCAGGCCCTGACGGGCACGACGATCACCCTCACCGCCAAGCTCGCCTGACGGCCTCCACCCTGCGGGGCTGGGCGGGTACGTCTCAGCCCCCGGGGCTCCGCCCCCGCCCCCGCGCCTCAATCGCCGACGAGGCTGGATGTGCCCGGCGCCGCCGCCAGGTGCGGCTCACAAACCTGGGGCTCCGCCCCAAACCCCGCTCCTCAAACGCCGGAGGGGCTGGATCTTGCCCCCGCGAAGCCCCCGCCAGGGGACGAGCCGGAGCCAAACCCAGCCTCGCCGGCGTTTGAGGCGCGGGGTCCGGGGCGGAGCCCCGGGGCGGCCGGCAGGCCGCTGCCTGGGCGCCGAGCCCTCGCCCGGCGCGTGGCCCCGCCGCAGGCGGCCCCGTGTGGTATCACGGGCCCGTCACATCTCCGCCCCCGCCGCCGGGAGTTGCCGATGCCCGTGTCCCGACGCAGCCTGCTCGCCGCCGGCGGAATCGCCGTCAGCGGGGCGCTCGGCGCCCTGTTCGCCGGCCAGGCCGGGGGTGCCGCCCGCCTCGATCACCCCGCCCACCCCATCCGCTCCGCCCGCGCGACCGGCGCGCCCCGCGCGAACGGCTACGGCCCCCTCCTCCCCGACCCCCACGGCCTGCTCGATCTGCCCGCGGGGTTCTCCTACCGCGTCCTCTCCCGCGCCGGCACCCCCCTGCGCTCCGGCGAAGGCACCGTTCCGGCCAACTGCGACGGCATGGCCGCCTTCGGCGCCGGCAGCGGCCGCGTACGGCTGGTCCGCAATCACGAGAACCGGACCACGGCCGCCCTGCGCGTCCCCGCCGTCGAGGGGCTCACGTACGACCCCCAGGCCCTCGGCGGCTGCACCGCCCTGGAGCTCGACCCGGCCGGCGCGGTCACCGGCGAGCGGGTCGCCCTCGCCGGTACCGCCGTCAACTGCGCGGGCGGCCGCACCCCCTGGAACACCTGGCTGAGCTGCGAGGAGACCGAGGACCGGGCCGGCACCTCCGGCTACACGAAGGACCACGGCTACGTCTTCGAGGTGGACCCCGCCGACCCGCACCGCAGCGGCGCCGTCCCGCTCACCGCGATGGGCCGCTTCGCGCACGAGGCCGTCGCCGTGGACCCGTACCGCGGGATCGTCTACGAGACCGAGGACGCCTTCGTCGAGCCCTTCGGGCTGTTCTACCGGTTCCTCCCCGCACGGCCCCTCGGCGGACTCGGCTCGCTGCGGGCCGGCGGCGCCCTGGAGGCCCTGCGCGTACCGGGGCTGGCGGACCTGGCGGTGGTGGACGAGCCCGGCGCGGAGTTCCCGGCGGAGTGGGTCCCCGTACCGGACCCGTCCGCCGCCGGCACCGCGATCCGCTTCCAGGACTTCGGGCCGGGCGGCATCACCCACGCCCAGAAGCTGGAGGGCTGCTACTGGGGCGGCGACGGCGTCCACTTCGTCTCCAGCTACGCGCGCAGCCGCGACGGCGCCGGCGCCGACCACCACGGGCAGGTGTGGTTCTACGACCCGCTGCGCGCCCGGCTCCGGCTGGACGTCCTCTTCGGCCCGTCGGCGGACGTCCAACTGCCCGGCGACTCCCCCGACAACATCTGCCTGGCCCCCGACGGAGGTCTGATGGTGTGCGAGGACGGCGGCGGCGCGCAGTACGTGTTCGGCGTGACGGCCGGCGGCGAGGTCTACCCGGTGGCCCGCAACGCCGACGACATCGGAGTTCCCGGAACCCCGGAGTGGGGGGAGTTCGCCGGGGTCACCTTCTCCCCCGACGGCCGGACGATGTACGTCAACGCCTATGCCCCGGGGACCACGTTCGCGGTGACGGGACCCTGGCACTGATCTCGCGGTTCCGTTCGATTTGCTGCAGGATCGTACGGAATCGACGGGATCGAGGGAGACGGTGGCCAAGAAGAAGGACAAACCCAAGAACGACCCCGAGGACGAACCCGAGGGCAAGGCCGAGGTCCGGCCCGAAGCCGGCTCCGGCCGCCCACCCGGGCCGCAGGCCCTGAGCCGGCTGCTGCGCGTCCCCGCAGGGGAGCGGATCGACCTGGGCCGCTTCGACCCCGCCGCGATTCCCGCCGGACCGGCGGACAAGGCCACCGGCCGCGCGGCCACCGCCCGGTTGGCAGGGCAGCTGGGCTCGCTCCAGGAGCGGCTCTACGCGGCGAGCACCGCGGGCGACCGGCGCCGTGTCCTGCTGGTCCTCCAGGGCATGGACACCAGCGGCAAGGGCGGCACCGTCAAGCACGTGATCGGCCTGTTCAACCCCTCCGGCTGCCGCATCAGGGCCTTCAAGGCGCCCACGCCCGAGGAGCTGGAGCACCCCTTCCTCTGGCGCGTCACCAAGGCCCTCCCCCAGCCGGGCGAGATCGGCATCTTCGACCGTTCGCACTACGAGGACGTCCTCATCGCCCGCGTCCGCGAGCTGGTGCCGCGCGGTCTGCTGGGCCGCCGCTACTCCGAGATCAACCGCTTCGAGGAGTCGCTCGCGGACGACGGCGTGACCGTCGTGAAGGTCTTCCTCCACATCGGCTACGAGGAGCAGCGGGCGCGGCTCCTGGAGCGGCTGGACAACCCCGACAAGCACTGGAAGTTCAACGCGGGCGACATCGAGGAGCGCGCCCTGTGGCCCGCGTACCAGAGGGCCTACGAGCTGGCGCTGGAGCGCTGCTCCACCGACGCCGCGCCGTGGTTCATCGTCCCCGCGGACCGCAAGTGGTACCGCAACTGGGCGATCAGCACCCTGCTGCTGGAGCACCTGGAGGCCATCGGCCCCCGCTATCCGGAGGGTGACTTCGATGTCGAGGAGTGCCGCAGACGGCTACTCGCCACATAGTCATATATTTTGCCTGCGTGACCATTTCTGTGCGCAAAGCGGCGGCCGCGGCCGCCCTCAGTGCCGCCCTCGCCGGATGCGGGGGCGGCACCGGCACGTCGGACGCCGGCCGCGAAGCCCGTATGGGCACCCACGCGGCCTCCGCCCCCGCCTCGGCCGCGCCGTCCGCGGCCGCCCCCGCCCCGCCCTCCGCCTCCGCCGCCCCGCAGGCCGGTGCGCCGTACCGGGCGCCGACCATGGCACCGGGCCCGAACGGCCTGACCCCGGTCTTCGAACGGGCGAAGCAGCACAGCGACAAGACCGTGGCGCTCACCTTCGACGCCGACATGACCTCCGATCAGGGGCCGCGCGCCGCGGACGGGGAGCACTTCGACAACCCCCAGCTGATCTCGACCCTGCGCACCCTGAAGGTGCCCTCGACGATCTTCATGACGGGCCGCTGGGCCGAGGAGTACCCGGACCAGGCGAAGTCCATCGGCACCGACGCGAACTTCGAGATCGCGAATCACTCGTACAGCCACCACGCCTTCAAGTCCCCCTGCTACGGGCTGCCCTCGCTCGACGGCGCCGCCGCCCGCGCCGACGTGGACCGGGCCTTCGAAGCCTTCCGCAAGGCCGGGGCGGTCAACACCGTCCCGTACTTCCGCTTCCCGGGCGGCTGCTACGACGACCAGGCGCTGCGGGCCCTGTCCACGGCCAAGGTCACGGCCGTCCAGTGGGACGTGGTCAGCGGGGACGCCTTCGCGAAGGACCCGGACGCGGTGGCCGAGCAGGTGCTGGCCGGGGTGAAGCCCGGCTCGGTGGTGGTCATGCACTGCACGCGCAGCGCCGCCCCCGTCACGGAGGAGGCCATCCGGAAGATCGTCCCGGAGCTGCGCAAGCGCGGCTACCGCTTCGTGAAGGTCTCCGAGCTGATCGGGAAGTAGCCGCCCGATTCAGCCGGAGCAGGCCGTGCGCTGCGCGTCCTGCCACTCGCACACCGGGCAGAGCACCACGCCCGGGGTCGCGACCCCGTACTCGGTGGGCTTGCCGCACTCCAGGCAGTCGGCGTACGGCGGCCCCGCCACCCGCCCGGCCGGGGCGGCGGGAGCGGGGCAGTACGACGCGGTCTCGTCCGGCTGGTCCATGCGTACGAGGTTACTCAGCCGCGCCGCGCGGCGGCCAGGCAGGCGGCCGTGCCCGCGGCGGCGGCCAGCAGGAGCGCGCCCGCCAGGGCCGTGAACGGCAGCGGTACGGAGCCCGAGTGCGCCCCCTTGACCAGGGCGGTCACCGCGCTGCGGGCCGGGGAGCCGGCGAGGACCCAGGCCAGCAGCGAGCCGAGGCCGCCGGCCAGGACGGCGTAGCCGCGGCGCCGTACCAGCGGCCGGCTGCACAGGGCTCCGACGGCCGCGCCGGTCAGCGCGCAGGCCGCCACCGCCGAGGCCCCGGCGAGGGTGGCCCGGGCGGGCTCCGCTCCGGCCGGATCGCCGAGCAGCAGTGCCACGGCGCCTCCCGCCGCTCCGGCGAGCAGCGCCCCCGCCAGGGCGGTGAGCAGGGCCGCCGCGTGCACCCGTACGGGACCGGAGGCGGCGGCGGTGCAGTCGCGGGCCGCGTCGGGCTCGTTGGTCACGCAGATGCGGACCAGCCAGGCCGTCTGCGGGACCAGGCCGGCGGCGGCGAAGCCGAGGGAGTCCAGCACCGGATCGCCCGGCCGGATCCCGACGGCGACGAAGGCCGCGTAGACGACCAGGGGTGCGATCCACCGCTGGGAGCGCAGCAGCAGCGCGCCCTGGTAGCGGAGCAGGGCCGTCACGGGAGTTCCTCCACGGCTCGGATGTGCCAGGGCGGCCGGGCGGTGAGCAGTTCCCGCAGTACCGCGTCGGAGCGGGTGGCGTCCACGGTCAGCAGGACGCCGCCGGCGGGGGCGGGCTCGCCGGCCAGGCCCGCGGGCGGCGCGCTGCCGGGCGGGCCGGCCGCGTGGATCCGGACCCTGGGCCCCGCCGTCCCCGACACCGGCACCAGCGCGGCCCCTTCGAGCCGGTAGCGGGCGGCGGTCGCGTCCGCGAGCCGCCGAGGGTCGTGGTCGACGAACACCACCGTGCCCCCGGCCGCGGTGCGTTCGGCGACGGCGAGGTCCAGCTCCGCGCGGGCCGCGGCGTCCAGCCCGGTCCACGCCTCGTCGAGGACGAGGAGTCCCGGTTCGGCGAGCAGCGCCTGGGCGACGGCCACCTTCTGGCTGGTGCCCTTGGACAGTTCGGACAGCGGGGTGCGGGCGTAGTCGGCCGCGCCGAACCGCTCCAGCCGGCCGGCCGCCCGGCGGGCCGCCTCGGCGCGCGCGAGTCCGTGCACCCGGCCCAGGTGGGTCAGGTAGGCCGCGGCCGTCAGCGGCAGCGCCGCCGGGAAGCGCTCGGGTACTCCCCCAGCTACCGCTGGGAGGTGCCCCCAGCCGTGCGGCGCGGGCGGCCGCCGACGCGCCCCTCGGTCGGGGCGTCGATCCCCGCGACCAGCCGCAACAGGGTGGACTTGCCGCCGCCGTTGCCGCCCTCGATCCGGACGAGGGCGCCGCGCGGGAGTTCCAGCGTGATCCCGCGCAGCACCCAGGGCCCGCGCCGTCCGTAGCGGCGTCCCACACCGGTCAGGTTCAGTGCGCGGCCGCCGTCTCGGTGAGCTCGCTCGGGCGGACGATGACGAAGCCCTCGCCGCTCAGCCGCAGCTGGACGGCCTCGCCGGAGCCGCCGCGGATCATCGAGCCGACCGACTGGGAGCGGTGCAGTCCGGTCTCCAGCTGCGCGCTCCAGCCGACGACCGCGTCCGTGTCCACGAAGACGGGGGACTGCGCGGTGACCGGTATGACGATCGGGTTGCCGTCGCAGACCACGGCGAGCTTGCCGGTGCCGGTGAAGAGGCTGTTGAAGAGGCCGCCGCCGGTCATGCCGGCGCCCTTCAGCATCTTGATCTCGTAGGAGAGGGTCGCGTCGAAGCAGAGCACGTTGCGGCCGTTGATGGTCAGCGCGTCGCCCGGCTCGAAGTCGACGATGAAGCAGTTGCCCGCCTGGTGGGCGAACCAGGCCTCGCCCTGGCCCCGTACGGACATGAGCGCCAGGCCCTCGCCCGTGACGGCGCGCTTGAGCATGCCGCCTATGCCCTGCCCCTTGCGCTCGAACTGGAGGTTGCCGCGGAAGGCCACCATCGAGCCCTGGCGGGCCAGCATCTCGCCGTTGACGGCGTACTTCACGGACTTGGCGTTCTGCAGGGTCATGCCGGGGGCGACGGCCGCCTGGGCCAGGTTCTCGGACGCAAAAAGATCACTCTTCATGCCGTCGATCCTCGCCCGCCCCGGCCCCCCTCGACATCATCCTGAAGGCGGAGCCTGGCATCCTTGGCGGGATGAGCAGCCAGCACACGAACCACACCGCGGACGTACCGGCGGTCGGGGCGGACAGCCCCTTCCGGCAGGAGCACGTCCTGCGCGACGAGGCCCCGCAGTTCGTCCTGCCGTTGGTGGTGCGGATCGAGAAGGACGGGCCGCCCGCCCGGACGGACGCGCTGGAGACGGCGGCCCGCGCGGTGCTGGTCCTGCTGACCGACGAGCGGGCGCTGGGCGAGGGCGAGTGGGCCGAGGCGGTCCGGGACTGGCAGGACGCGCGGATCCGCAAGGTGGTCCGGCGGGCGCGCGGGGCGGAGTGGCGCAAGGCGGGAACCCTGCCGGGTGTCACGGTGCACGGTGACACCTCGGAGGTACGGGTCTTCCCGCCGGTGCCGCTGGACGGCTGGCCCAAGGAGCTGGCGAAGCTCCAGGTGTCGGGTACCGATCTGGAAGACCCGGAGCCGGTGGCCGCGGCCGTGGAGCCGGGGGTGCCGGTGCTGTGGTTCAACCCCGACCTCGACATGTCGGCCGGCAAGGCGATGGCCCAGGCCGGTCACGCGGCGCAGCTGGCGTGGTGGGAGCTGACGGACGCGGAGCGGACCGCCTGGCGGGACTCCGGTTTCCGGCTGGCCGTACGGACCGCCGCGCGCGAGCGGTGGGCGGAGCTGAGCGGGAGCGGGCTGCCGGTGGTCCGGGACGCCGGGTTCACGGAGATCGCGCCGGGCAGCGCGACGGTGATCGCCGACCACCCGGCGCTGCGGGCCCGGCTCTGACCGTCGTTCCGGCCCCCGCGGCCGTGCGCGTCCCCGGGGAACCTCAAATGTTGCTCTGAACGTCCCTTCCCCACGGTTGGCCGGGCGCCGCCGGGGCCATGACACCGGCACACGGTCCGATGGGACACGCGGAGAGGGGGCGAGGGGACATGAAGCCCATGGCACACCTGGGGGTGGGCATCGGCTGGCGGCCGGAGATCGCGGACGCCGTGGAGCGGCTGCCCGGCCTGGACTGGGTCGAGGTGGTGGCCGAGAACATCTGCCCGGGCCACCTGCCCGAGGCGCTGCTGAGGCTGCGCGAGCGCGGGACGCGCGTCGTGCCGCACGGGGTCTCGCTGGGGCTCGGCGGCGCCGACCGGCCCGACCCGGAGAAGCTGGCCGCGCTCGGCGAGCGGGCGGTGGCGCTGGGGGCGCCGCTCGTCACCGAGCACATCGCCTTCGTCCGCAGCTCCTCGGCCGTGGGGCCCGTACTGGAGGCGGGGCACCTGCTGCCCGTGCCCCGCACCCGCGACGCGCTGGACGTGCTGTGCGAGAACGTGCGGATCGCGCAGGACGCGCTGCCGGTGCCGCTGGCGCTGGAGAACATCGCCGCGCTGTTCTCGTGGCCCGGCGAGGAGCTGACGGAGGGGCAGTTCCTGACGGAGCTGGTCGAGCGGACCGGCGTCCGGCTGCTCATCGACGTGGCCAACCTGCACACCAACCGGGTCAACCGGGGCGAGGACCCGGCCGCCGTACTGGACGCGATCCCGCTGGAGGCGCTGGCGTACGTGCACGTGGCGGGCGGCGTCGAGCGGGGCGGGGTCTGGCACGACACGCACGCCCACCCGGTGCCGCCGGTGGTGCTCGACCTGCTCGCCGAACTCCGCTCCCGGGTGGATCCGCCGGGCGTGCTGCTGGAACGGGACGACGACTTCCCGCCGGAGGCGGAGCTGGCGGCCGAACTGACCGCGATCCGTACGGTGGCCTCGGGCGCCCGGGCGGCGGTGTCGGCCACCCGGGTCCGCACTCCGGCGCAGGCCGGCCAGGACGCCGCGGCGGAGCCCGCCGAGCCCGCACCGGGTTCCGCGGCCCCTGCCCCCGCGGCTCCGGCCCTTGCCGCGGCCGCTCCCCCGGGGCGCGGTGTTCCCGAGGCGGCCCGGACCCGGGTGGCGCTCGGGCAGGCCGCGCTGTTGTCGGCGCTGGTGGCCGGAACGCCCGTGCCCGAGGGGTTCGACCGGCAGCGGATCGGGGTGCAGGTCCGGGCGCTGGCCGCCAAGCGGGCCGACGTCGTGGCCAAGGTGGCGCCCGAGCTGCCGGAGATCCTGGGCGGCCCCGGACCGTACCGCGCGGCCTTCCTCGCGTACGCCAAGGGCCGCCCCATGACCGGCGGATACCGCCGCGACGCGCTGGACTTCGCCGAGCACCTGCTGATCCAGGACCTGCCGGCCGATCCGGCCGCCCGGCGGCGGCTCACCTCCTGGTGGCGGGACCGGGCCGGGGCGCGGCCGCCCCGCCGGGTCGTGCGCTGGGCCCGGGCCCTCATGGGGCGGGCGGCATGAACCTCCTCGCCCTCGCCATCTGGCTCGGCGTCGCCGTCTCCGGCGGCCTGCTGATCCGCGGCCTGCACCGCTCCCTGCCCCCGGCCCCCGGCCCGGCTCCCGCCCTGCACGACCTCTCCGAGGCCGCGTTCATGGCGGGCGGCCCCGGCGCCGTCGTGGACACCGCGCTCGTCTCGATGCTCGGAGACGGCCGGCTGGTCGTCGGCGGCCCCGGCATCGTCCACGTGCGCCCCGGGGCGCGGGCCTACGACCCGGCCGAGCGCGCCGTGCTCCAGGCCCACCAGGCCGCGCCCTCGGGCTGGCTCTACCAGGTCCGCTACGCCGCCATGCTCGACCCTGCCGTCCAGGAGACCGGGGACGCCCTGGCCGCCCGCGGGCTGCTCTCGCCGCCCGGGTGGGGCCGGACCTGGCGGCGCTGGGGGCTGGCCCAGGTCCTCGTGTGCCTGTTCCTGATCCCCATGGCGGTGCCGCTCACCTTCGTGGCGTACGTACTGCGGCCCGGGGAGGTCCAGGTGCCCTTCATCGTGAAGGTGCTGCCCGTCCTGCTGGCCGGGATCGTGGCGGGCGGGCTCTGCATGGCCCGTGCCAAGAGCCGGATCACCCCAGAGGGGGCACGGGCGCAGCGCGTCCTGCGCTCCTCGTACGTCAACGACCGGACCCCGCACGTGCAGACCGCGCTGTTCGGTCTGCGCGGTCTGCGGGACCCCTTCCTGCGCGGCCAGCTGGTGCCCGCCGCGCGCGCCACCCGGCTGGCGGCGGCCCAGTCGGCCTCCCGTCCGCACCGGTCGCACTCCTCGTGCGGGTCCTCCGCCGACGTCCTGCCGGTCGTCGTCTGGTGCGCCGGGAGCGGCGGCGGGGGAGGTTCCGGCTGTGGTTCCGGTTCGAGCTGCGGCTCCTCCGGCAGCAGCTGCTCCTCCTCGGGATCCGGCAGCAGCTGCGGAGGTGGTAGTTCCAGCTGCTCCGGCAGCAGTTCCAGTTGCAGCAGTTCGTCCGGTTCCAGCTGCTCCAGCAGCTCCAGCAGCTCCTGACTGCCCATCACGACCGCATCACAAGGTGCTCACACCTCGGCCGTACCCCTGACCGGGCACATCAACTGCTTGTAGAAAGCGGGAATGTTCTGGGTCCTGTTCCTGCTGGTGGCCTGGGCTGGGGTGCTGTGGTCGTGCACCCTCCTCCTGACGGCCGCCACCCGCGCCGCGGAGCCCGCCGCCGGCTCCGCCACCGCGCACCACCACGACGAGCTCAACCCGTACGAGGCCGCCTACCTCGCCGGCGGCCCGCGGCGGGTGGCCGATCTGACGCTGCTCTCGATGGCGCGCCGGCGGCGGCTGCTGCTGGCCCACACCGGCTGGGCCACCGTCCTCGACCCCGTCGGCCACGACGCCCACGAGCGGTCCCTGCTCGGCGCGTTCGGTCCCGACGGGCAGTCCCCGGTGCCGGACCTGCGGGCCGCGGTGGCCGGGGACGAGGCGGTACGGGCCCTCGCGGACCGGCTCGGCGAGGCCGGCCTCGCGCTGCCCGCCGGCTCCCGGCGCGGGGTCGCCGACGGGATCCGGGCCGTCCGCGGGGCCACCCTGCTGGTCCTCGCGATGGCCGCCGTCTCCCTCGCCCTCCCGGCCGGCGGGGGCACGACCAGCGCCATGGTCCTGGCCTGGTTCTCACTGCCGCTGCTCCACGGCGCGGGCTGCCTGGTGATAGCCCGCTTCGAGGCCCACCCGTACTCGCGCTGGGCCTCCCCGGCCGGCCAGCGGCTGCTCGTCGCCCTGGACCGGGAACGCGGCGAGGGGGATTCGCTGACCGCGGTCGCCGTGCGCGGGATCCGCGTGGTCGCCGATCCCGGGCTGCGGGCGGCGCTGGGGTACGGCAACCGGGGGTGGATCCCGCGGCAACGGGACCATTGAGGCCGACACCGGCCCGCTGATCCTTTACACGGCATCCCCCGGGTGGTCGTCTCATCGGACGATACGAAGGGACCGCCATGCGCAAGCCGCTCGTCTTGGCCCTTGCCCTGGCCGGGCGAGTGCGGTGGCGGGCGGGTGCGGGTGCCGCTGCGCGGGGCCGTCCCCTACCCGCGCTTCCGCCTCCCCCAGACTCCGTCCGGGAGGGGCCCCCACCCGGGCTCCGCCCGGACCCGCGCCTCAAACTCCCCCAACTACCGCTGGGAGGGGCCCCCAGGCGAGGTTGGATTTCCCGGGCCCACCTGGGAGCAGCCGCAGCGGGACTCGCCCTCACCCTGTGCACCACCGCCCACGCAACTGCCGCCCCGGACGCCGGCACCACCGCCCACGCGACTGCCGCCCCGGCCGCGCGGCCGGTCCCGCTCGCGGTGCCCGGTCCTCCCACGCGCACCGCCCCGCCCGCCCCGTACGCCGGCGCCGCCGGGTTCGCCGTCGCCGAAGCGGGGGCCGAGGTCGCCGCCCGTCGGGCCGCTCGCGAGGGACTCCGGTTCGGACCCTGTCCCGCCGTCGAGGGCCTGCCCGACCCCGTTCGGTGCGCGACCCTGCGCGTACCGCTCGACTACGCCCGCCCGGCCGGCCGGCGGATCTCCCTCACCGTCAGCCGCGTACCGGCGACCGGCGCCCACGGCGCCGCACGCCACGGCGCGCTCGTCCACAACCCCGGCGGCCCCGGCGCCTCCGGCATGTACTTCCCGCTCCTCGCGGACGTGCCCGGGTGGGAGCGGATCGCCGCCGCCTACGACCTCGTCGGCTACGCCCCGCGCGGGGTCGGCCGCTCCGCCCCGCTCTCCTGCCAGGACCCCGCCACCCGCGCCCAGGGCCCCACCCAGGTCCCGGTGGAGCCCGACCCCGCGTACAAGCGGCAGCGCGTGGCCGCCGCCCGGGCCTACGCCCTCGGCTGCGCCCGGCGGGCCGGCTCCGCCCTGTCCCACTACACGACCCGGGACAACGTCCGCGATCTGCACGTGCTGCGCGCCGCCCTCGGCGAGGAGCGGCTGAGCTTCCTGGGCGCCTCGTACGGCACCTACCTGGGCGCGGTCTACGCCACCCTCCACCCGGGCCGCGTCCACCGCATGGTCCTCGACTCGGCGGTCAATCCCGACCCCAGCCGCGTCTGGTACCGCAACAACCTCGACCAGGCACCGGGGTTCGAGCGCCGCTGGTCCGACTTCCGCGCCTGGGCCGCCCGCCACCACGGCACGTACGGCCTCGGCTCCACCCCGGCGGCCGTGCAGGCGAGCTACGAACGGGTCCGGGACGCGGTGGCCCGCACCCCCGCCGGCGGATCCGTCGGTACCGGCGAACTCCAGGCGGCCTACCTGCAGGCCGCGTACTACGACGACGTCTGGCCGGAGCGGGCGGCGGCCCTGGCGGCCTTCCTGCGCGGCGATCCGGGCCCTCTGGGCAAGCAGGCCGCCCCCGACCCGGCCGCGGCGGCCGACGCCGAGAACGCGACGGCGGTCTACACGGCGGTGCTGTGCAACGACGCGCCCTGGCCCGGAGACTGGGAGACCTGGGACCGCGACAACACCGAACTGGCCCGCACGGCGCCCTTCGAGACCTGGGCCAACGCCTTCCTGAACCTGCCGTGCGCCTACTGGCCGGTGCGCGCGCGGCAGCGGCCGGTCGACGTCGGGGAAAGCGGGCCGGGCAGACTCCCCCGCACACTGATCGTCGCGGCGGAGCGGGACGGGGCGACCCCGTACCCGGGCGCGCTGGAGCTCCAGCGGCGGCTCGGCGGCGGGGCAGCGCTGGTCACGGAGCGCGGGGCCGGCACCCACGGAGTGTTCGGCGGACGCAATGACTGCGTGGACCGTCACGTGGAGCGGTATCTGCTGACAGGCGACACCCCGGGACGGCGTGTCACGTGTGCGCCGCATCCGGAGCCCGCACCGGTGTCGCTGGACGACCGGGCAGCGAGTGCCCGCAGGGCGCTGCTGCCGCCGATCGTCTGAACTTCCGGGCGGGATCTCCGGCTGCGTCGTTTCGGGGGCAGGGCCTCCCGATCCACCGGAGAAGGTCAGTCCTCCGGTCCTTCCCCCCAGGGGAGGTATCAGGCGAGCCCGGCCACCAGATCGGCGACGGACTTGCGGCGCCCGGTGTAGAAGGGCACCTCTTCGCGGACGTGCATACGGGCCTCGGAGGCACGCAGGTGACGCATGAGGTCGACGATGCGGTAGAGCTCGTCGGCCTCGAAGGCCAGCATCCACTCGTAGTCGCCCAGCGAGAACGAGGCGACGGTGTTGGCGCGCACGTCGGGGTAGCCGCGGGCCATCTTGCCGTGGTCGGCGAGCATGCGGCGACGGTCCTCGTCGGGCAGCAGGTACCAGTCGTAGCTGCGCACGAAGGGGTACACGCTGACGTAGTCGCGGGCGACCTCGTCGGCCAGGAAGGCCGGGATGTGCGACTTGTTGAACTCGGCCGGGCGGTGCAGGGCCATGTTCGACCACACCGGCTCCAGCGCGCGGCCCAGCTTGGTGCGGCGGAAAAGGTTGTAGGCGGTCTGCAGCTCGTCCGAGGTCTCGGCGTGCCACCAGATCATGATGTCCGCGTCGGCGCGCAGGCCGGAGACGTCATAGGAGCCGCGGACGGTGATGTCCTTGGCGGCCAGCTGGTCGAACAGCTCCTGGACCTCGTCGGCGTAGCCGGCGCGGTCCTCGGGCAGGACGTCCTTCAGCTTGAAGACGGACCACAGGGTGTAGCGGATGACCTCGTTGAGGTCCTTCGCCTTCTTCCCCGCGTTGGGAATCTTCTCTGGTGCAGTCATGTGCCTATTGTCCCAGTGCCGATCAGTGCTCTGTGCCAGGGGTGCCGAACGAGGCGATCACGGCCTCCGCGGCCTTGCCGG
This sequence comes from Streptomyces sp. NPDC059989, assembly GCF_042736975.1. Classification (NCBI taxonomy): domain Bacteria; kingdom Bacillati; phylum Actinomycetota; class Actinomycetes; order Kitasatosporales; family Streptomycetaceae; genus Streptomyces; species Streptomyces sp. NPDC059989. The sequence continues at coordinate 129,478 of NZ_JBHWUO010000017.1, read as the reverse complement.
CACTGGCGATGCACGCCGGAATCCCCACCCCGTCGTAGAGCGCGCCGCACACGGCGAGGCCGGGCAGGGCCGCGACCGCGGTACGGATCCGGGCGACCCGGGAGAGGTGGCCGACGGGGTACTGGGGCAGCCCGCCGTCCCAGCGGGTGACGGTGGAGGCCACCGGCCGGGCCACGAGGCCCACGGCCGCGCCGAGGTCCGTGAGGGAGACCTCGACCAGTTCCGCGTCCTCCCGCTTCAGCTCGCCCTCGTCCCCGTAGCGGCCCACGGAGGTGCGCAGCAGGAACAGGTCGGGATCGGCCCCGGCCCAGGCCCACTTGTTGCTGGAGAAGGTGGAGGCCTTGATGGTCCGGCCGTCGACGGGCGGTACGAGGAACCCGCTGGCGCCGCCCCCGCCGACGGCGGCCGGCAGCTCGGAGCGCCGGAAGGCCATCGTCACCAGGGCCATCGAGGCGTACTCGACCCCGCGCAGCTCGGCCGCGGCGGCGGGCGCGAGCCCGTCCAGCAGCCGGGCGGCGGGCCCGGCCGGGGTGGCGAGGATCACGCCGTCGGCCTCGATGACCTGGGCGGACTCGGCGTCGGCGCCGGCCACGACCCGCCAGCCGTCGGTCGTACGGGCGACCTCGCGCACGGGGGTGTCGAGGAGGATCCGCGCCCCGGCCGCGCGGCAGGCCTCGGCCACGGCGATCGGGAGCCGTCCGATGCCGCCGTCGATGCCGGCGAAGACGGGGCCGGACGCCTGGGGGTTCCGCTCCGCCCGGCGCTGGAGTTCCCGTACGCCCTCGCCCAGCGAGCGGTGCGTGCGGGCGGCCTCGAAGAGCTGGGGCACGGCGGCGCGCATCGAGATGCGGTAGGCGTCGCCCGCGTAGACCCCGCCGAGCAGCGGTTCCACGAGCCGGTCGACGACCTCGCGGCCCAGCCGGGCGGCGACGTACTCGCCGACCGCGACGTCCTCGCCGATCTCGGTGGGCGGCAGGGCGCCTTCGGCCTCGATCCTGGCCAGGCCCTCGGGCGAGAGCACCCCGGACGCGGCGAGCGGCCCCAGGTCGCCGGGGACCCCCATGACGTGGCCGCGCGGCATCGGCCGCAGCGCGCCCCGGGTCCACAGGTGGGCGGTGGCGGTGGCGGGCGGCTGCAGGGCCTCGCCGAGGCCCACGGCCCGGGCGAGGGCCACGGCTTCGGGGCGGCGGGCGAGCACGGACTCGGCGCCGAGGTCGACGGGCGCGCCGGCGAGCTCGCCGGCCCGCAGCTTGCCGCCGAGGCGTGGCCCGGCCTCCAGCAGCGTGACGCGGACGCCCTCGGCCAGCAGCCGGTGGGCTGCCGCGAGGCCCGCGATGCCGCCGCCGATGACGACGACGTGGCCCGTGCCGCCGGGTCCGTCCGTACGCATGTCCGCTTCGTGCATGGACACATCGTCTCAGACCCCTCGCCGGCCGATCACCGAGGCCGGACCGTGACCGCATCGGGATCGGGCCGGGACCGTGGAAGTGAAACCCGCGACGGGACTCTGTACGTCGAAACGGCAACACCAGCCGAACCTCGGGGGTTTACAGCGATGCACACCCGGAACAGACAGCGCTCCGCGGCCGCCTTGGCGGCCCTCTCCCTGGCCGGGGCGCTCGCGCTCACCGGCTGCGGCGCCGCCGGCACGGACCACGCGTCCGACAAGGCGGCGGTCGCGCCCGCCCAGGGCAACAAGGCCCCGGAGGGCGCCCAGGGGGCCGCGGCGGCTCCGTCCGCGGCGCCCGCCACCGGCGACAAGGGCGCGCAGCAGCCGGCGGTCGTCCGCCCCAACGTGATCCGCACGGCGACGCTCGGCATCGAGACCACCGACGCCCAGAAGACGCTCTCCGCGGCCCGCGCGGCGGCGGACGGCGCGGGCGGCTACGTCGGCAACGAGTCCACCAAACGCGGCCAGGACGGCCGGATGACCTCGACCCTGACCATGCGGGTGCCGGGCGAGCGCTACGACGCGGTGCTCGGCGCCATGGAGGGCAGCGGGAAGCTCCTGCACCGCAAGGTCGACGCCCAGGACGTCACCGAGAAGGTCGCCGACATCGGCAGCCGTGTCGCTTCGCAGCAGGCCAGCGTGGCCCGGGTGCGGGAGATGATGGGCAAGGCCTCGGCCCTGAGCGAGGTGGTCATGCTCGAGAGCGAGCTGAGCCGGCGCCAGTCCGACCTGGAGTCGCTGCTGGCGCAGCAGACGGCGCTGAAGGACCAGACCTCGCTGGGCACGATCACGCTGGAGGTCTCGGAACCGGCCGCGAAGCCGGTGGAGGAGAAGAAGAAGGAGAAGGAGTCCTCCTTCATGGACGCCCTGCGCGGAGGCTGGGCGGTCTTCATGACCATCGTGCGCTTCCTGACGCTGGCGGTGGGCGCGCTGCTGCCGTTCGCGCTGGCCGCCGCCCTGGTGGGCCTGGGGTACCGGCTGTACCGGCGACTGCGCCCGGCCCGGCCCGGGACGGGGCTGATCCCGAAGCGGCGGATCGCGGCCCCGGTCCCGGCGGCCCGGGCGGCGTCCTCGGACACCGGGGCCGAAGTACCCGGCGTACCCGGCGTGCGCGACGAACAGGACTAGAACGCACGCCCGCCCGTAGCGTGTTCACCATCCGATGACGGCGAAGGGGCGGTACGGGTGATGGCGACGGCGGCGAGGGAACGACTGGTGGTGGTCGGCGGTGACGCGGCGGGGATGTCCGCCGCGTCACAGGCCCGGCGGCTCAAGGGCCCGGAGGAGCTGGAGATCGTCGCCTTCGAGCGCGGGCACTTCACCTCCTACTCCGCCTGCGGCATCCCGTACTGGGTCGGCGGCCAGGTCGCCGAGCGCGACGACCTGATCGCCCGCACCCCCGAGGAGCACCGGGCCCGCGGCATCGACCTGCGCACCCGCACCGAGGTCGTGGAGCTGGACCTCGCGGGCGGCCGGGTCCGCGCCCGCGATCTGGACAGCGGTTCCGAATCCTGGACGGGCTACGACAAGCTCGTCCTGGCGACGGGCGCCCGCCCGGTCCGCCCCCGACTCCCCGGCATCGGCGCGCACGGGGTCCACGGCATCCAGACCCTGGACGACGGGCAGCGCCTGATGGGCACGCTGGAGCGGACGCCGGGCCGCCGGGCGGTCGTGGTCGGCGCGGGCTACATCGGCGTGGAGATGGCGGAGGCCCTGGTCAGGCGGGGCTACGAGGTCACCGTCCTGCACCGCGGCGAGCAGCCGATGGCCACGCTGGACCCGGACATGGGCGGCCTGGTGCACAGCGCGATGAACCGCATGGGGATCCGTACGGTCTCCCGCGCCGAGGTGACGAAGATCCTCGAGGACGGGGAGGGGCGGGTCCGGGCGGTGGCCACGGCGGCCGGCGAGGAGTACCCGGCGGACGTGGTCGTGCTCGGCATCGGCGTGGAGCCGCGCACGGCCCTGGCCCGCGCCGCCGGGCTCCCGCTGGGCCCGTCGGGCGGCATCCTCACGGACCTGTCCATGCGGGTCCGGGGCCACGAGAACATCTGGTCGGGCGGGGACTGCGTGGAGGTCCTGGACCTGGTCGCGGGCCGCACGCGGCACATTCCGCTGGGCACGCACGCCAACAAGCACGGCCAGGTCATCGGCTCGGGCGTGGGCGGCGGCTACGCAACGTTCCCGGGGGCGGTGGGCACGGCGGTCAGCAAGGTGTGCGACCTGGAGATCGCCCGTACGGGGCTGCGCGAGCGGGACGCGCTGGAGGCCGGGCTCCGCTTCGTCACCGCCACCATCAGCTCGACGAACACGGCGGGCTACTACCCGGGGGCGGTGGAGATGACGGTGAAGATGCTGGCGGAGCGGCGTACGGGGCGGCTTCTCGGCGTCCAGATCGTGGGTGGGGCCGGTTCCGCGAAGCGGGTGGATGTGGCGGCGGTGGCGTTGACGGCGGGCCTGACGGTGGAGCAGGTCGTCTCCCTGGACCTGGGCTACGCCCCGCCGTTCTCTCCCGTGTGGGACCCGGTGCTGGTGGCGGCCCGCAAGGCGGTCTCGGCGGTCCGCGCCGCCGGCGTCTGAACCAGGGCCACCGCTGCGCGGGGCCTCCCCCACCCCGCCCCTTCCCGGCAGTACCGATATGCGGCTCCGCCGCGTGGGTGGGCTCCGCCCCCAGCCCCCCGTCCCGGGGCTCCGCCCCGGACCCGGCGGGGGCTCCGCCCCCGTACCCCCGCGCCTCAAACGCCGGCGGGGCTGGATAGATCCAGCCCGCCCGGCGTTTGAGGGCACGGGCGCGAAGCGCACGTAAGGGGCCCGGGGCCGAGCCCCGGTTACGGGGCCATGGCCTGGCCGCCGATGCCCGGCGCGCCGGCCAGCTGGGCCTGCCACCATGCCGTCATCTCCCGGCCGTTCATGGCGGTCCAGGCAGGGGTCCGTTCCACCTGGGCGCGCCCCAGCCGTCGGGCCAGCGCCACGAGATCGCGTCCGGCGGCGCCCCTGGCGTCCTGGTAGTCGCGCAGGAGTTCCTCGACGGAGTCGGAGCGGCGCCAGCCGTCGGCGAAGGCGGTGGCGTCCTGGAGGGCCTTCGCGGCGCCGCTCGTGTTGTGCGGGCGTACGACGCTCGCCGCGTCCCCCGCGAGCAGCAGCCGCCCCCCGGCGGTCCGCGCGGTCTCCAGGTCGTAGATGGGTTGGACGAAGACGTCCGCCGGGTCCGTCAGCGCGAGCGCCCGGCCCCAGTACGGCGGGAACTCCCGGTCGAGCAACGCGCCGAGGTGCCCGGCCAGTTCGGGGGTCAGGCCGCCCGGCGGGAAGCTCGTCGGGTCGTCGAAGCGCAGCTGTCCGTCCTTCGGCGGAGCCGCGTAGAGGACCCAGTTCACCCGGGGCCCGTCCGGCCCGGGGATGCGGTAGACGACACACGTACCGCCCGGGAAGCAGACCGTGGTCACCGCCTCCGGCACCGAGTCCGCATCGGCGCCGAGCTCCGCGAGCCGCGCCGCCTCGAAGTTCCCGCGCCAGCACACGTATCCGGCGTAGTGCGGCCGGGACTCCGGGCAGAGCGCGGCGCGCACCACCGACCGGTATCCGTCGGCGCCGACGACCAGGTCGTACCGTTCGACCGAGCCGCCCGAGAGCCGCAGCCCGGCGCCTTCGGTCCCGGCCTCCTCGACGCCCGTCACCGTCTCCCCCGGCCGGTAGACCACGGAGTCCGGGACCGACTCCCGCAGCCCGCGCCAGAGCAGACCCCAGTGGTAGGAGTGGAAGGGGAACTGCTGCTCCCAGATCACCCGGCCGCCCGCCCCGCCGGCGGCCGCGCCGTCGTCCCGGACGATCCAGCGGCGCCGCTCCAGCCGGTGCGCCGCGATCCCCCCGGGCAGCGCCCCTCTCGCGCCGAGCTCCACGGCCCGCCCGTTGTGGATGCACAGCCCCACGCCCCGGTCCTGGAGCCGCCCGTGCGTGCGCTCCACCACCACGACTTCGCCGGCGCCCGCCCGCGCCGCCGCCGTGGCGATGGCACAGCCCGCGATGCTCCCGCCGACCACTGCGACCGTTCCGCCCCGCATGTCCGCCTCCTGCTGTCCGGGGGCGGGCCAGGCTACTGAACCGGGCGCGGCGACGCGCCGGGGCTCCGCGAACCCGCCGGATGTCGGCCGGAACCGGACATGCGAAACGCCGGGACCGTGCCGTGTCGTGCACGGCGCGGACCCGGCGTTGCGGTCGTGATGCGGCTCAGCGGGCCGTCTTGGTGTGGACGTAGTCCACCAGGCGGGTCAGCGCGTCCGGGTCCGTCGTCGGGAGGACGCCGTGGCCCAGGTTGAAGACGTGGCCCTCCAGGCCGGCCGCGGCCGCGAGGACCTCGTCCGTCTTGGCCTCCACGGCCTCCGGGGTGGAGAAGAGGACCGCAGGGTCCAGGTTGCCCTGGAGCGCCTTGCCGGGGCCGACGCGGCGGACGGCCTCGTCCAGCGCGACCCGGTAGTCGACGCCCATGACGTCCGCTCCGGCCTCGCCCATCAGGCCGAGCAGCTCGCCCGTGCCCACGCCGAAGTGGATCCGCGGGACCCCGTACGAGGCGACGGACTCCAGGACCTTCGCCGACGCGGGCATCACCGAGCGGCGGTAGTCGGCCGGGGCGAGCGCGCCGACCCAGGAGTCGAAGAGCTGGACGGCCGAGGCGCCGGCCTCGATCTGGACCTTCAGGAAGGCCGAGGTGATCTCGGCGAGGCGGTCCAGCAGGTCGGCCCACAGCTCCGGGTCCCCGTACATCAGGGCCTTGGTGTGCTCGTGGTTCTTCGAGGGGCCGCCCTCGACGAGGTAGCTCGCGAGGGTGAAAGGCGCGCCCGCGAATCCGATCAACGGCGTGGAGCCGAGTTCACCCGTGAGCATGCCGATCGCCTCGGTGACGTACGAGACGTCCTCAGGGGTGAGGTCGCGCAGCTGTGCGAGGTCCTCGCGGCGGCGGATCGGCTGGGCGACGACCGGGCCGATGCCCGGCTTGATGTCCAGGTCGACGCCGATGGCCTTCAGCGGGACCACGATGTCGGAGAAGAAGATCGCCGCGTCCACCTTGTGGCGGCGCACCGGCTGCAGCGTGATCTCGGTGACCAGGTCGGGCCGCATGCAGGACTCCAGCATCTGCGTGCCCTCGCGCAGCTTGCGGTACTCCGGGAGCGAGCGCCCCGCCTGCCGCATGAACCACACCGGGGTGTGCGGAACCGGCTCGCGCCGGCACGCCTTCAGGAAGGCGGAATCGTACGTCTGACTCGGCTGGCCCGTGGGGCGGTCGTTGGCGCTCACGACCCAAATCTTCGCACGTATGAAGAAGTGCCCGGCCCGGCGCGGGTGTCCCTGCGCCGTACGGGCGCACATACCGCCTAGTCTTCCCCGCATGGCTGCGGCTCAGGGACGATTTTCAGATGGCGCTGACGGTATGGACAGCGCGAAGGAGAGCTCCGTCCCGCTCCCGTTCCGGCGGGCGGTCGACGGCTTGAAGAAGGCGCGGCTGCGTGCGGGGATCGAGATCGACCCCACGAAGCCGCCGCAGAGACTGGCACCGCACGCCTACGCGCTGGAGGCGGCGGTGGTGGACGGGGAGGACGACCTGGCCGACGGCCGGCTCATCCTGCTGCACGATCCGGCCGGGCACGACGCCTGGCAGGGGACCTTCCGGCTCGTGACGCTCGTACGGGCGGAACTGGAGCCGGAGATGGCCGCGGACCCGCTCCTCCCCGAGGTGTGCTGGTCCTGGCTGACGGGGGCGCTGGACGCGCGCGGGCTGACGTACGGGGAGCCGAGCGGGACCGTGACCATGGCCAGCTCGCACTACTTCGGCGGGCTCGCGGAGCGGCGGCCTGCGACGCAGATCGAGATCAGAGCCTCGTGGACGCCGCGCGAGGGGGTGGGCGGGGTGCCGGACACCTCGGCGCACCTGGCGGCCTGGTGCGAGCTGCTGTGCCAGATCGCGGGGCTGCCTCCGGTGGGGCCGACCGACTCGGTCACCGGTGTGGTCTCCCTGCCACAGCGGCGCGGTCCGCACCACCCGTAGGCGCGGGGCCGTCCGGCCGCGCCGGAGGCCGGCGGGGACGCGAACGACCGATCGAAGCCCGCAACGAGGTGTCGGAACAGGGCATCCGTTGTGGGCTTCTGATCACCCGATGATCGATCGTGCGTCCGAATTGCCCGAATTGTTACTCACCAAATCGTGATCATTCCCTAAAGCCGGGCGGGTGACGTGCCGAAGGAGTCAGTGACCATCCGCACGGTTCGCACCGGCTTCCTTCCCCGAGCCGGCCGTCCCGCCACTCCCCCAGGAGGCCTAGGTGTCCGTTCTTCTCGAGCAGCCCGCAAGCCTGGTCGCCTACCGCCCGAACAAGCCGACGGCCATGGTCGTCGTGGCCGACCCGCGCGTCCGTTCCACCGTGACCCGCCATCTGTGGGCCCTCGGAGTACGTGACGTGATCGAGGCGTCGTCCATCGCGGAGGCCCGCCCCCGCGTCGGCAGCCCGCGCGACATCTGCGTGGCCGACGTACACCTGCCCGACGGTTCCGGTCTCACCCTGCTCTCCGAGACCCGTGCCGCGGGCTGGCCCAACGGCCTGGCACTGTCCGCCGCCGACGACATCGGCGCCGTACGCAACGCCCTCGCCGGCGGTGTGAAGGGCTACGTCGTCACCGGTACGCGCACCAACATCGGGCTCCCCACCCGGCCCGGCGCCGCCCCCATCGGCGCTGCCGCCGCCCGTATGCACCGCCGCCCCCCGGGTGCCCCGAGCCACCCGGGCGGCTACCGAGAGCTCTCCGGCCGCGAGGTCGAGGTCCTGCGCCTCGTCGCGGAGGGCCAGTCCAACAAGGCCATCGGCGTCTCGATGGGCCTGTCCGCCCTGACCGTCAAGTCCCACCTCGCCCGGATCGCCCGCAAGCTGGGCACCGGCGACCGGGCCGGGATGGTCGCCGTAGCCCTCCGGACCGGGATCATCCACTGACCTCGGGCGGCCGGAGCTCCCGAATAGCAGCCCGGGAAGACCGTCCGGCATACCCCCGGGAAACGCCCCGCATACTGATCGCGCCCGTCGACGGAACGTTCCGGCGACGGGCGCCCCGTATCCACGGATACCCTTGACCGGTGACCGACGCCCAAGAGACCGCAGCAGACCTGCGCACCACCACCGGGGGCGGCCCCCCGGACGACGTCGTCAGTTCGTCCGATGGGCCGCCGATTCCGTTGCTGGAACCCCGTGAGGGGATCCCCCCGGTCGTCGCCGACGCCGACGCCCTCGCCGAAGTGGTCGCGGCCTTCGCCGCGGGCGCCGGCCCCGTGGCCGTGGACGCCGAGCGCGCCTCCGGATACCGCTACGGCCAGCGCGCCTACCTGGTGCAGCTGCGCCGCGAGGGCGCGGGCTCCGCGCTGATCGACCCGGTGGGCTGCCCCGACCTGTCCGCACTGGGCGAGGCCCTGTCCGGCACCGAGTGGATCCTGCACGCCGCCACCCAGGACCTGCCCTGCCTGCGCGAAATAGGCATGGTGCCCACCTCCCTGTTCGACACCGAGCTGGCCGGCCGCCTGGCCGGCTTCCCGCGGGTCGGACTGGGCGCGATGGTCGAGAGCGTGCTCGGCTACGCGCTGGAGAAGGGCCACTCCGCCGTCGACTGGTCCACCCGCCCGCTTCCGGAGCCGTGGCTGCGCTACGCCGCCCTGGACGTGGAACTGCTGGTGGACCTGCGGGACGCGCTGGAGAAGGAGCTGGACCGGCAGGGGAAGCTGGAATGGGCCCACCAGGAGTTCGACGCCATCGCCGCCGCTCCGCCCGCGCCGCCGCGCAAGGACCCGTGGCGCCGTACGTCCGGCATGCACAAGGTGCGCCGCCGCCGGCAGATGGCGGTCGTACGGGAGCTGTGGGAGTCCCGGGACCGGATCGCCCAGCGGCGTGACGTCTCCCCCGGCAAGGTGCTGGGCGACGCCGCGATCGTCGAGGCCGCCCTGGCCCTCCCGGCGAACGTGCACACCCTGTCCGCCCTGCCCGGCTACGGGCAGCGGATGGGCCGGCGCCAGCTGGACCAGTGGATGGCCGCCGTGGACCGGGCCAAGGCCCTGCCCGAGAACGAGCTGCCGCAGCCCGGGGCGACCCCGGCCGGTCCGCCGCCGCCGCGCTCCTGGGCCGACAAGGACCCGGCCGCCGCGGCCCGGCTGTCGGCGGCCCGTGCCGCCGTCTCCGCCCTCGCGGAGGGGCTGAACCTGCCCCAGGAGAACCTGATCGCCCCGGACACGGTGCGCAGGCTGTGCTGGGAGCCGCCGCAGCGGCTCGAAGCCGAGACGGTGGCACAGGCCCTGGCGGGCTACGGCGCCCGCCCGTGGCAGGTCGAGCAGGTCACCGCGGCCCTGGTCACGGCCCTGGCCGCGACCGCCTGACCGGGCCGCGACCGAAGCCGAGCCTGCCGACGGGGTCCTCACTCCAGCGAAGTGAGGACCCCGTCCTCGTCCCGGTGGAAGCTCCCGCCCTTCTCGCCGAACACCTTGCCGTTCTTGAGCCATTGCTCGGACATGGCGTGGAGGTGAGTCGCCGCCCGCTCCCAGACGATCTGGTGACCCGCGCAGGCGAGCCGGACCATCAGCTTCTTCTTCCCCGGGATCAGCCGGTAGAGCTCGGGCACCGAGAAGTACAGCAGCCCCAGGTCCGGCGCCGTGTTCACGATGGAGTCGTGCTCCCCGTACACGAGGCATACGGGCACCGTCTGGCCGAGGACGTTGTGCAGCGGCACGGTCTTGGAGTTCCACCCCCACCAGAACGAGTTCCGCACCCTGATGAACCCCGTCGGTGCTCCGGACGTCGGACCGCCCCACGTGGCACCGAGCGCGTCGACGTCCTGGATCGCCTTCCACACCTCGTCGAGCACACCGTTCTCGCGCTGGTCCGGACACTTCAGGTCCCTGGCCCACGACGCCGTGAGCCCGTTCTTCGAGGTGACGGACATCGGGTAGCCGAAGGCCGCCGCCGGGGTACCCACCGGCATGTCCACCGGCGCGCCGAAGTCGGTGTTCGCCTTGCTCGCCCTTCCGTTGGGCGGGAAGAGCGGCGCCGCCAGAAAGAGGCTCTTGACCTTTTCGGCGTGCTGGATCGCGTACGGCCCGAGCTGCTGCGCGGCCGCGGACCAGCCGATCAGGTCGATCTTGGCCGTGGGCTGGGCGATCTCCTTACGGATGTACTCGACGACCGTGTCGACCTCGTCCCAGTCGCTCTTGGAGTTGTTCAGCTGGAAGGCGTACTGCGCGGGGGCGTCCGGGGCCGGCAGGTCGGCCGGGGGGATCGGGTTGGGGGAGAGCAGCGGGCGCTGCGCGGGGCTGACGTTGAGCGGCTCGTCCATCACCTTGGGACGGGTCGACAGCCCGGACCCCTGGAGCTCCATCACGAAGACGTCGTAGCCCGCCTTGGCCAGCTGCTCGGCCCAGCTGTACTTCTTGTTCGGGGGGTCGAAGCCCGCCAGGGCCGGGACGCTCCGGCCGTGCAGCATCAGGACGGGCTTGCGCGGGCCGCTCGTGGGCCTGCGCTCCCGTACGAAGAGCTTGACCGGGTCCCCGGCGTTGGCCGGGATGGTCGACTGGTGGTCGACGTAATGGTCCTTGGACATTGTCTGGTCCGCCATCGATGGCTCCGTTTTCGCCGGTGGGTCCCGGGCGGGCGCCCGGGCCGATCCAGCCTTCGTCCGGGCCCGGGCCCGATGCCACCGACGCGACCGCGCGGGCCCGGCCGGCGACCCGTACGGGTGTCCCCGGCATGCCGATCGGCCGGGCGCACGGCAGGGGCGCGAGGGGGCTCATGGGGTGTCTGGCGGTGTGACCTTCGCCGCTCCTCGGGGAGGGGGTGTGCACATTGGTTACCCACAAGTAGCATGGGCCGGGTGAGCGGGCGCTCAGCAACGTATGCCGAGCCGCCCCCGCGCAGCAGTGCACACCCGCACCTGGAGGAGAGCCAACGTGCCTCGTACCGTCAGGGACGTCGTCTTCGTCGACGGCGTCCGCACCCCGTTCGGCAAGGCGGGCCCGAAGGGCATCTACAACGGGACCCGCGCCGACGACCTCGTCGTGAAGGCGATCCGGGAGCTGCTGCGCCGCAACCCGGACCTGGACCCCGCGAAGATCGACGAGGTCGCCATCGCCGCGACCACGCAGATCGGCGACCAGGGCCTGACGCTGGGCCGTACCGCCGGCATCCTCGCGGGCCTCCCGCAGTCCGTCCCGGGCTACTCCATCGACCGCATGTGCGCCGGCGCGCTGACCGCCGTGACCGCCGTCGCGGGCGGTGTGGCCTTCGGTGCGTACGACGTCGCCCTCGCCGGCGGTGTCGAGCACATGGGCCGCCACCCCATGGGCGAGGGCGTCGACCCGAACCCGCGCTTCGTCTCCGAGAAGCTGGTCGACGAGTCCGCCCTGTTCATGGGCATGACCGCCGAGAACCTGCACGACCGGTACCCGACGATCACCAAGCTCCGCGCCGACGAGTACGCCGTGCGCTCGCAGGAGAAGGCCGCCAAGGCGTACGCCGACGGCAAGATCCAGCAGGACCTGGTCCCGATCTCGGTGCGCAACACCAACGAGGCGGCCGGTGAGACGGGCTGGGGCCTGGTCACCACCGACGAGCCGATGCGCCCGGGCACCACGCTGGAGAACCTGGCCGGCCTGAAGACCCCGTTCCGTACGCACGGCCGGGTCACCGCGGGCAACGCCGCCGGTCTCAACGACGGTGCCACCGCCGCGATCATCGCGTCCGAGGACTTCGCCCGGGAGAACAACCTCCCGGTCAAGATGCGCCTCGTCTCGTACTCCTTCGCGGGTGTCGAGCCGGAGGTCATGGGCTACGGCCCGATCCCGGCCACCGAGAAGGCCCTCGCCCAGGCCGGCCTGTCCATCGAGGACATAGGCCTGTTCGAGGTCAACGAGGCCTTCGCGGTCCAGGTCCTCGCGTTCCTGGAGCACTACGGCATCGCCGACGACGACGCCCGCGTGAACCAGTACGGCGGCGCCATCGCCTTCGGCCACCCGCTCGCCTCCTCGGGCGTGCGCCTGATGACGCAGCTGGCCCGCCAGTTCGAGGAGCAGCCGCACGTCCGCTACGGCCTGACCACCATGTGCGTCGGCTTCGGCATGGGCGCCACGGTCATCTGGGAGAACCCGAACTTCAACGCCGAGGGAGACTCCAAGTGAGCACCACCGCTGAGCTCCTGAAGGGCGCGGCCGAGCTGTTCCCGGACGAGGTCGTCACGTCCGCGCACGTCCGCCACCTGGACCTGCCGTTCGGCGCCGGGCGCTTCGCGCTCATCACGCTGGACAACGGCTTCGACCACACCAAGCCGACCACCTTCGGCCCGCAGTCCCTCGCCAACCTGAACGCGGCGATCGACCAGGTCGAGCAGGAGGCCCTCGCGGGCTCCATCGTCGGCGCGGGCATCACCGGCAAGCCGTTCATCTTCGCGGTCGGCGCCGACCTCAAGGGCGTCGAGCTGCTGAAGAAGCACGACGAGGCGCTCGCCATCGGCAAGGGCGGCCACGACGTCTTCAAGCGCCTGTCGGCGCTGGCGGTCCCGACCTTCGCGTACTACAACGGCGCGGCCATGGGCGGCGGCGTCGAGGTCGGTCTGCACTGCACCTACCGCACCGTCTCGAAGGCCATCCCGGCCTTCTCGCTCCCCGAGGTCTTCCTCGGCCTGGTTCCCGGCTGGGGCGGCTGCGCCCTCCTGCCGAACCTGATCGGCGCGGAGCGCGCGGTCTCGGTGATCATCGAGAACTCGCTCAACCAGAACAAGCAGCTGCGCGGCAAGCAGGTCTTCGACCTGGGCATCGCGGACGCGCTGTTCGAGGGCGCGGACTTCCTGGAGCAGTCGCTCCTGTGGACCGCGAACGTCCTGAACGGCACCACCGAGGTCGTCCGCGCCGAGATCGACCGCGGCGAGGCCTGGGACGCGGCCGTCGCCAAGGGCCGCTTCATCGCGGACTCCAAGGTGCACGGCGCGGCCCCGGCCGCCTATCGCGCGCTGGAGATCATCGAGGCGGCCAAGGACGGCGACCTGCAGAAGGGCTTCGACGCCGAGGACACCGCGCTCGCGGACCTCATCATGGGCGGCGAACTGCGCTCCGGCATCTACGCCTTCAACCTGGTCCAGAAGCGCGCCAAGCGCCCGGCCGGTGCCCCGGACAAGTCCCTGGCCCGTCCGGTCACCAAGGTCGGCGTCGTCGGCGCGGGCCTGATGGCCTCGCAGCTGGCGCTGCTCTTCCTGCGCCGCCTGGAGGTGCCGGTGGTCCTCACCGACATCGACCAGGAGCGCGTGGACAAGGGTGTGGGCTACGTCCACGCCGAGATCCAGAAGCTGCTCGGCAAGGGCCGCATCAACCAGGACAAGGCCAACCGCCTGACCGCCCTGGTGACCGGTGTCCTGGACAAGGCCGAGGGCTTCGCGGACGCGGACTTCATCATCGAGGCCGTGTTCGAGGAGATGTCCGTCAAGCAGAAGGTGTTCGCGGAGGTCGAGGCGGTCGCCCCGGCGCACGCGATCCTCGCCACCAACACCTCCTCGCTGTCGGTGTCGGAGATGGCCTCCAAGCTCCAGCACCCGGAGCGCGTGGTCGGCTTCCACTTCTTCAACCCGGTCGCGATCCTCCCGCTGCTGGAGATCGTCCGCGGTGAGCAGACCGACGACGCCTCGCTGGCCACGGCCTTCGGTGTCGCCAAGAAGCTGAAGAAGACCGCGGTCCTCACCAAGGACGCCCCGGCGTTCGTCGTGAACCGCATCCTGACCCGCTTCATGGGCGAGATCCAGAACGTCATCGACGAGGGCACCCCGGTGGTCACCGCCGAGAAGGCCATCGAGCCGCTCGGCCTGCCGATGTCCCCGCTGGTGCTGCTGGAGCTCGTCGGCCCGGCGATCGGTCTGCACGTCTCCGAGACCCTGAACCGCGCCTTCCCGGAGCGCTTCACCGTCTCCCCGAACCTGGCTGCGGTCGTCAAGGCCGGCAAGCGCGGCTTCTACGTCTACTCCGCAGAGAACAACTTCAAGCCGGAGCTGGACCCCGAGGTCGCCGCCCTTCTCGTCCAGGGCGATGTCGTCCTGACCGAGGAGCAGGTCCGCGACCGCGTCCTGGACGCGGTGGCGCAGGAGATCGGCCTGATGCTGGAGGAGGGTGTCGTGGCCGAGGCCCAGGACATCGACCTCTGCCTCATCACGGGCGCCGGCTGGCCCTTCCACCTGGGCGGCGTGACGCCGTACCTGGACCGTGAGGGTGTCTCCGAGCGGGTGAACGGCAAGAAGTTCCTCGCCCCCGGTCTGGCGAGCGTCCCGGTCTGACCGACCCGGACTCCGCGCACGACGAAGCCGATGCCGCACCGCCCTGTCAGGGGCGGTGCGGCATCGGCCGTTTTCGTCCGCGGTCGGTCACCCTCGGCGGGTGGGTGCGCTCAACGCGGGAAGAGCGCCAGCGCGTTGGCCACGGGCCGTTCGGTGGACTTCCCGTCGGCCTCCCTCGGGTGGTTGCGCAGCCCCCCGCCCACGACCATGGTCGTGGACCCGCCGCCGTCGAGGCCGATGCCGTCCTTGGCGCCGAGCGAGGCCAGGAGCTCGGCCGCCTCCGCGAGTGTGGCTCCGGCGTCCACGCCGGGTGCCCGGCCGTCGATCGTCACGAGGAGCAGCGCTCCGTCGGCGGTGACCCCGATCACCGTGCGCGGGGCCTTCCTGGTGGAGGCGGCCGCGTCGCCGAGTGCGGACGCCCCGTCCTTCAGCAGCCGGTAGCGGCCGCCGAACGCGGTGTCGACGCGGCCGGCCACGGGGAGCCCCGCCATGTCGTTCATCCGGGTGGAACGCGTGATCCGGCTGCCGGTGCGCGCGTGGGAGCGCAGCCATTCGGCGCCGGATCCGGTCGCCTGGAGCGTGCTGCCCTTCTCGGGTACGGGCCCGCCGGCGGGCTTGCGGACCTCCACCACCCGCCCGTCGCGGTCGAGCACCGCCTCCATGCTGTCGGGGGTGCCGGGGGGAGTGTTGTCGCCCCACTCCTCGGTGAACGCGACGAGTTCGGCGTCGTCCGTGCACAGGCCGCCGTACGGCTCCTCCATCGGCACCTCCGTGACGGCCACGCGGTCGCCGCCCACGCCTCCGCAGCCCAGGATGCGGCCCGGGACCCGGTTGATGCCGTCCAGTTCCCGGCGTGCCCCGTCGTCCGAGATCATCTGGATCTCGGTGGTGACCTCGTCGATCCGGGCGTCGAGCCGGCCGTCCTTGTCACCGATCAGCAGCGCGGTCCGGCCGTTGGTCGCCTCGCTGAGCATCCGGCCGCGCTCGGTGTACAGGCCCAGCGGGTCGCCGTCGTAGCCGCCGTAGTTCTTGCCGCTGCTGATGTCGAAGTAGGAGGCGTTGACCGCGGCCAGCGCCCCGGCGGCCCCGGCCATCTCCCGTACCGTCTCGGCGCGGGCGAGGGCGCTTCCGTGCACACCCGCCACCTTGACCCGGGCGTCGGGGCGGACGGTCAGCATCTGTACGTGCGAAGGCGCGCGACCGTCGAGTTTGCGGACGAACTCCTCGTAGGAGACACCCTCGGGCAGCGCGCTGTCCGGGACCGGCGACCGGGAGGCGACCCCGCCGTCCGGAACCTCCGCCGCGCCCGAGCATCCGGCCAGCGTGAGGACCATCGCCAGGGCGGCCGCCAGGCGGCGGGAGCTAGCCACGGAGCGCACCCATGGCCCCCGGCGACAGCGCCAGGTCGCCGATGTGGACGACCACGTCCGACCGGACGGAGTACCCGTCCTGGTCCTCGTAGGTGCAGGTGAAGAAGTCGTATCCGATGTACGAGGCAGGGGCCTGGTAGGTGACCGTGCCGTCGGGCGAGCAGTGCAGCGTGCCCCGCCGGGGGATGCCGACGCCGGTGCGGCGCAGTCCGTGTCCGGTGTCCGCGGGCAGGGCGGCCCGGCCGCCGGGGTGCAGGTGCAGGGCGCGGCCGGGGATGCTGTGGCGGCGGACCCAGAAGCCCTGGTCCTCGATGCCCGAGCAGGGGATCAGCTTGTCGCCCTGGGCCGGCATCAGGCCGACGACCACGCGCGGGAGCATCATGGCGCCGTCCGGGGCTGCCGCGTCGACCGTGACGGTGCAGGTGGCGGTGAACGGCTCGGTGCCGCCGGCGAAGGTGGCGTACCGGCCGTTCTTCAGCAGCCGGAAGCCCTGCAGGTCGCCCAGGACCACCGCGTCGCCCAGCATTTCGCCGAGGATGTAGCCGTAGGTGCGGTACGCGCCGCCGCTGGGGGTGACGGTCATGGCCAGGGTGAACTCCTGGCCGGGGACCAGGGGCCGGGTGGGGTCGGCCGAGGACACCAGGTCGAGCACCCCGCCGAGGGGGCCCTGGGCGATCCAGGCACGGACCACGGGGAACCAGTCGCTCACTTCTTCGCTCCCGCTATCGCTCTGCCGACGCGCTCCTTGGTGAGCCGCTCGGATTCGTCGTCGTCGAGGAATTGCACCGCCTGGTTCGCGTCGAACGGGGTCTCCAGGTTCCGGAAGTACGCGGCGGGCAGCAGCCCTCGCGACCGCATCTCGCCGGCGACGAACCGGGCGACCTCCACGGCGCCGAACGGCCTCAGGTGCGAGTTGTCGCCCACCCCGTCGGGGTAGTTGGGGTGCTCGCCGGGCTCGAGGCAGAGGAAGACCTGGCGGCAGTCCTGCGGGCCGAGCTGCCGCCACCAGGCGACGCTCCACTCGTTGAGGTCGATCAGGGGCACGGACATCTGCTCGGCCAGCTCCCGCTTGGCGGCCGGGTAGAGCTTGAGCGGCCGGCGGAAGTTGCCGTACTTGTCGAAGACCGAGCGCTCGTGGCTGGTGACGAGCACCGGGTGGGCGCCGCGCAGCCGGGTCTCGTCGACGTAGCGCCGCAGGTTCCCCTGGTAGTCCTCGAAGGGCTCGGTGTGCAGGCCGGCGCCGGGCTTCATGTCGTTGGGCCCGAAGGAGATCACGTGCAGGTCGCCAGGGCGGAGGCCGTCCAGGACCCATCCCAGCCTGCCGCGCTCCATGAAGCTCTTGGTGCTGGCCCCGGCGCGGGCACAGTTGTACAGCTCCACGCCCTGCAGGAAGAGCGGCATCGTCTGTCCCCAGCCGGTCATGGGGGCCATGCTGCGCGGCCGGTCGCAGAGGCTCGATCCGCCGGACAGGAAGACTGCCGTCATGGTGCGTCCTTCATGTGGTTCTCAAAACTCCCCGAAGCCCCGTGCTCCGAGGTGCAGTTGCGCCCGCTGGTCGCCCACGACGTTGGCGTCCATCGTGTCGATGACGTCGAAGGCGCGTTCACAGTTGGAGGTGTCGCGCAGGACGAAGAACGCCTCCGCGCGGCGCCGGTACTCCGGCTCGACCTGGAAGTTCCGCTCCATCGTCGCGATGATCTCGTCGACGGCATGGTCGACGGTGCGGCAGGCGGGGCCGAAGCCGTCCCGGGCCAGGTCGAAATATCCCCGCTTGTAGTGCTTGGTGTAGAAGGACTCGTCGTCGAAGTTCGTGTAGACGATGGGCTTGCCCATGTAGGCCACGTCGAAGAACACCGAGGAGTAGTCGGTGACCAGCATCGAGCACTCGCGCATCGCGAGCTGCACGTCGCGTCCCGTCGTCGAGACCGTGATCGACGGGTGGTCGATCTTGAAGTGGCTCAGGTACGGGCGGATCTCGTAGTGCGGCATGAACTCCAGCTCGACCCCGTAGAACTGCAGGGCGTTCAGCAGTCGCTCGTTGCGCAGCAACGCGGAGAAGAACCGGTAGTACTCGGACGCCGGGAAGGGGATCTCGGGCTTGGCCGCCCTGTTGTACGAGGGGGCCACGATGTCCCGGCGCCAGGTCGGCATGACCAGGATCCGGCGCAGGCCGCGGACCGGCTCCAGGGCGTCGAACCGGGGCAGCCCGGTCGCCGCGACGCGCCCGTAGCCGTAGCCGCAGTGCTCGGCGTAGTACGAGCGCTCGCTGCGCCCCGTGGTGAGCACCATGTCGACGTTGGTGGCCTGGCCGTGGATCGAGGCGACGACGTCGTTGTAGACGACTCCGTGCTGGAGGAAGACCCGCTTGTAGCGCAGCAGGTCTCCGTAGCCGCGCAGGAACGCCCTCTTGAGGAGGCCGGGGAAGCCCAGGTAGGCCTCCAGGTCGTAGGCGTTGATGAGCCGTTCCGCGTGCAGCAGGTAGGCCCGGTGCTTCCATGACAGCCGGTCGATGACCTGCCCGTAGCGGGCGACCTTGTCCCAGTCCGGGGAGTCTCCGTTGATGGAGTAGTAGATCTTGGTCTTGGGCCGGTTCTGCCGGATCCACTTGAACAGGTGGTAGCTGTTGTCCTGAGCGGTGTCCTCGCGCTCGCCGATGATCCAGATGCCCCGGTTGTGCAGGTAGGGGTAGGTGAACCAGTACATCAGGCGGGTGCGCCAGCCGGGGCGGCCGGGCAGCGAGTTGCGCAGCTCCCAGCCGAAGCGCCGCAGCTTGTCCTTGCGCCGGGCCAGGAAGCCGCGCACCCAGCGGATCGCGACCTGCTCGTCGTCGTCGATCGACAGGACCAGGCGCTGCCGGCCCGAGGTGTGCACGCCCTTGAAGCGGTGCAGCATCTGCCGGGCCGCCAGCGGGATGTCGTGGTGGCGGTCCTGGTCGAGCACCCTCATGACCAGGGTCAGCTCGGCGTTGCGCAGCGGGTCGAGCGCGCCCGGGCGGGCCGTGGCGCGCCAGCCGGAGAACCAGTCCTGGTTCTTGCGGGTACGCCAGCGGTCGCGGCGGTAGACCTGCTCCACGGGCAGCGCCACCTCGCGCCGGCCGTCGGAGAGCACCAGCTGGATCCGGTTCGTGAAGCGGGCGCTGATGTCCACGCCGGAGAAGACGAGGAGCCCCTCGAAGTGGAGCTCGTCGTCGGTCCAGTCGAAGGTCTCCAGGACGGCGCTGGCCCGCGGTACGCGCAGCAGCGTCGTCTGCACCGGGTCGGTGGCCAGCCTCCGGTAGATGCCCTCGTCGTCCAGGAACAGGGTGGGCAGGTACTCCGGCGTGCCCAGCGGGTCCGCGAAGAGTTCCAGGTTGCCCGTGACGATCGCGTGGTGCTGGACCTTGGACTGCGGGTGGGACGCGTACTGGAGGATCATCTCGTCGGGGACCTGGCCGTAGACCGACGCCAGCGCGGGAAGGACCGCGGCGAGCTCCGGCTTGCTCATGATCCGGTGCATGTTGCGCACGAAGGGCTGGAGCGTGCGGACCACGAAGCGCTGGGCGAGCAGGACGATCCGGGGCGGGGCTCCCTGGACCGAGGCGAGGACGTACGAGGCCAGGCGGACCCGGTCCACCGCCTTGGCGGGGTCGTTCCACGGGCGGTCGAAGAGGGAGTTCTGGTTCTGCTCGTCGCGCGCGTAGAAACGGGCACCCGGTGCGATGGCCACCGCCCGCGCGTACAGCACGGCCGGGACGGTGAACCAGTCGTCCTCGGGGCCGGGACCCGGGCCGCAGCGGAAGCCGTGTTCCCGGATGAAGGAGGTCTTGAAGAGCTTGGCGCCGAGCTGGGTGGAGAACACCAGGTACGGGGCGTCCGCCAGCCTGCGGACGGGGTCCTTGCCGCTGAAGTACCGCTGCCACGGCTCGTCCGCGCTCCGCCACGGGCCGGGGAAGTTGTCCGTCTGACCGACGACGACATCGGCGCCCTTGACCCGGCGGGCCGCCGCGAGCAGCCGGCCGACGGAGTCCTCGCCGAGGATGTCCCGGGCGCGCGCGAACATCACGTAGGGGGCCGCGACGTACCGCAGCCCGTGGTCGAAGGCGGCGCGCAGGCCGAGGCTGTGCTGGGTGACGACGCCGGCGTTGGGGTAGTAGGCGGCGAAGGCCGCCAGCTGCCGGCCGGTGCTGTCGCTCGAACCGTCGTCGACGAAGACGACCTGGGTGCGCGGGAAGCTGCCCTGGGCGACGAGCGAGGAGAGGAACTCGCGCAGGTGGTACTCGTCGTTGTGGCACTGGACCACGAGCGCGGCGGCGTACTGCTCGGGCGGGGCGACCGGTGCGACCGGGGCGGCGTCCTGCCACCACAGCCAGGGCGTGCCCCGGTCCGAAGCCTTGACCTGCAGTTCCTCGGTCTCCGGGCGCAGGCCGAGATTGCCGCTGACGGTCTCGTAGACCTCGAAGACGCCGGCCGCGCAGGAGTGCCGCAGGCTGCTGACGTCGACGCCGCTGATGTTGAGCGCCGTGGAGGCGCGCTCGCCGCCGTGCCTGAGCTGGACGAAGAAGTTCCAGTGGCCCGCGCGGTCGGCCTTGTCCAGGGTGGACTTGAGGTCGACGGTGGTGTGGTAGCGGATCCAGTCCGCATCGATCTCCACGCCGGAGACGGGGAAGCGGTGGTCCGTCTTGGTGCTGCGGCGGCGCAGCACCGCGATGAGTTCGATCTTGTCTTCGGGGTCGAACCGGCTGAACTGGTTGCGTATCGCACCGGCGATGTGCAGCTCGCCGTCGACCATCTCGATCGAGACGGCCTGGTTGTACATGCGGGCGTCGGCCAGCTTGTGGCCGGTCAGTTCCAGCTCGGTGACCTCGAGGAACTTCTCCGCGCCGGGGTGGCCCAGGAGCGATCCCGACCAGAACACCCGGCCGTCGCGCTCCACGATGTCGGAGCTGATGACGCTGCGGCGCTTCATGTAGTCGGAGGCCGACACGGCGATGTCGACCCGGCCGTGCATCAGGCCGAAGGCACGGATCCGCTCCATGGGGCCGCACAGCTCGAAGGTGCCGGGGTCGAGGCCGTGCAGGTACGGGGCGACGGCCGCGACGAACGCGTCGCGGTAGGCCTGGTCCCCGGTGCGCAGTTCGGGGGTGTACAGCCGCAGGTCGTGCGAGAGGAACTTGGCCCCCTTGCGGGCGAGCAGGTCCGGGCGCCCGACGCTGTACAGGAAGCTGTCGGTGTACTGGTGCACCAGGACGCGGTCGCGGATGCTGCGCAGCTCGTGGCGGCGGTTGGTGATCGACGGCTGGTCGGATTCCCGCTCCCACATCCACCGGTAGACGGGTGTGGCGAGGATGGTGAACGACCGCGCGTGGAAGTTCGCCACCGTGGAGAAGTAGGTGTCCTCGAAGTAGACGCCCTCGGGAAAGCGGATGCCGTGGTTGTCGAGGAAGTCCCGGCGGTACAGCTTTCCGGTGGCGATCGGGTCGTCGACCAGCTCGGGCATGCCGCTCAGGCCGGCGACCGTCTGGTCGGCGGGGTACAGCTGGGGCTGCCAGACGGTGATCTCGTCCGTGGCCTGGTTGATGCGGACCACGCGGCCGGCGGTGACCTCCGAGCCCGTGGTGAGGGCGGAGGAGAGCAGCGTCTCGACGGCCTTGAGGGGCAGCTCGTCGTCCGCGTCGAGGAACATCACGAACTGGCCGGAGGCGGCCTCGATGCCGTTGTTGCGGGGTGCGCCGCAGCCGCCGCTGTTCTGCGGCCGCTCGATGACGCGGACCCGGCCGTCCTGCGCGGCGTACTGGTGGGCCACGGCGACGGTGCTGTCGGTGGACCGGTCGTCGACGACGAGGACCTCGACGCCGCGGTGGGTCTGGGCCAGTGCCGACTGGAGGGCGCGGGCGAGCGTGGCGCTCGCGTTGAAGGCCGGGATGACGATGGTGACGCGGTACTGCGATATGTCGACCGGGAAGCTCATCTGGGGTGGCGCTCCGGTTCGGCGTAGTCGGGGCGCGGCACCGCCTGCGACGGGATCTTTGCCAACTGCATGGTGTCGGTGACACTGCCGGTGTACTCGTCCGTGTAGGGACGCGGGTACGGCTGGAAGCCGGGGTCCTCGTACGGTTCCGGAGCGGGGAACCTGCGGTCGGCCTCGTCCACACCCGGGTAGTCGCCCTCCCGGCGACGGTGGCGTCCCGCGTGCAGGTGCGGGGCTATGGAGCCGGCGCGCGACGGGGTGCTGCCCGGGTCGAGGCGCTCCATCGTGCGCGTGAAGTCCCGGGTGGAGAGCCAGAACTTGAACATGATGACGAGCTCGAAGGCGCCCATCAGCACGGCGGACACCGCCGTGGTCCACAGCACGTGGCCGATGAGCGGGCCGACGATGAAGATGAACATCTGGAACTCGATGCCGCTGATGAGGTGCGGCCGGATGCGGCTCTGCACCAGGGCGTGGCGGACCCGCGCGTACCAGGGGAAGCGCTCGCGGAACTGCTGGTGCAGGTCGATGACCTCGGCCTGTTCGGTCTCCGCGCTCCGGCGCTTGAGCTCGTCCGCCTGGCCCAGGGGGTTTTCGCGCAGCAGGTCCTCGATGAAGACGACCTTGCGCTCCTCCTCTTCGAGGCCCTGTTCCGCCTGCCGGGAGAGGGTGACGGCTTCGATCTTGTTGCGCATCGACATGCGCATCTTGTAGATCTGGAGGGCGTCGACATAACGCAGCATGTCGAGGAAGATCACGACGAGGGCCGCGAGCAGGAAGATCTCTTCGTCGGCGCGCACGAACTGCCCGCCCATCAGGGCGAGCGCGCAGACGAGTACGCGAATGCGGTCGAATACGTAGTCGAGCCAGCCGCCGAAGATGGTTCCGTTGCCCTTGAGGCGGGCGAGCTTGCCGTCGATGCAGTCGAGGATGAAGCTGACGTGGTACAGGGCCGCCCCGATGCACAGGGATGCCCAGTCACCCTGGAAGAAGAAGTAGGACGAGCCCAGGCCCATGTAGAGGGCGGCCCACGTCACCCGGTTCGGCGTCACGAAGTCCCACCGGGCGAGCAGGCAGACGAGTCGGGTCGCCACCGGGTCGACCAGAAGGACCGTCCACCAAGCATCCCGCTTCTTACACGTGAGCTTCTGGACAGCCTTCAGTGACAGCTTGGACATAACCCCTCAGTCGTCAACGCGAACCCGATGACGGCTTTCGTCGCCGCCCTGACGCCGGACGTTCACCTATGGTTTAAGTAAAGGGCGCCTCATGACCATAACAAGCCACTTATGGCCAGAGCCAGTACTCAAATTGTCAACCATCGCAACCAAACGTCGCTTATTGGACACTCCAAGAAGTGAACTCCAAGCCAGTGGACCCCAATTCCTGCCGTGCCACACGGAGTTTCCCGTCCATTCCGACTGTGGCGATGACCACACGGCCCCGGCTGTCGAATGCGGCCGCCGGCGGAACCACCGAGGGCTCCCCGGATTCCGACCACCACACCCCCGTATCGGGCCGCCCGTCAGGGTGCGCGCCGATGGCCGTCACTCCCCCGGCACCGCCGCGCACGAGCACCGTGCAGCCCCAGCCCTGGATGTCGGCACCCGCCACTCCGGCGACCGGACCGACCCCGTCCGGCCCGCCGAGGCCGATCGGCGCCTGCGCGCCCGGCCACCAGACGCACACCTCGTTGGTCCCCGCGTACCGGAAGCGCACCAGGCCGGCCTCCGGGGCCGCCGCCAGGCTGCCCGGGTACGGGCTCACGGGGATCCGGCGGTTCTCCGCCCACTCCGACCTCGCGTCGCGCCGGTACCAGTGCACGGCGGCCTGGGTGTCGCGCGCCCGCGCCACCATGTGCACCCCGCCCTCCGCCGCCGCGAAGACCGTCAGCTCGTCGGCCACCTTCAGTCCGCGCAGCGTCTCCCAGCCGGCCAGGCCGCCGGACCGCGCCTGCCTCCGGGTACTGACGCTGTGTCCGAAGTTGCGGACGAAGACGTGCAGGGTTCCCTCGGGGTCGAAGGCGGCGGCGGGAAATCCGACCTCGCGGGCCTTCTGCCAGCCCGAAGCATTGGGATTGCCCATCGTCAGCCACGGCCCGACGGGCCGGCCCGTCTGGTACTGGGTCGCGCAGACCACCTCGACGGCGACCCCGCCCTCCCTGCGCTTGGTCCGGCTCAGACCGATCAGGTGCGCGTAGCCCTCGGGGCCGCGCAGTACGGTCAGCCCGGGCATCAGCTCCGGGCCTTCGAGCAGCTCGGGTCCCCGCCAGCCTTCGGCCTCGGTGGATCCCTCGGTCCAGCGGACGACGCCGGCGGCCGTGGGCAGGTAGGCGGACAGCCGGCCGTCCTTGCCGGTCATCAGCCAGCGGGTGGGGAGGGGGTAGCGGGTGCACGCCTGGGGAGGCAGTCCGGCGTCCGCGCCGGCCCTGCGGCAGTCGACGAACACCGGGGTGCCGACGTCGAGCTGGTAGCGGCGGGCGGCCCGGAGCGCACTGCGGGCGACCTGCCCGCGCGCCGCCGGCTCGTTGACGATCGGAAGCTTGCGTTCGCGGTCGAAGTCGGTGTGCGCGGGATCCGGATCGAGGGTCCGCACGCGCAGCGGCTCTATCTCGTAGAGGGTGTCGAGGATCTGGCCCGTGAGGTTGCCCGCCTCGGCGTCGAGGAAGAACGGTTCTCCGGGGAAGGTGCACCCGCGTCGCCGCGCCTGGGCGACGGCCGCTTCCATCGCGCGGTACTCGGCGTCGTCGCCGCCGTCGAGGCAGACGAGCTCGATCACGGAGCCGGCCGGTTCGGAGAGGATGAGGGGGACGGCATCGGCGGGGCCCGCCACGACGATCGCCACCGGGGCCGGACGGCCGGACTGCGGGCCGGAACCGGGCAGCGGGTCAGGGGACGTCTCGCCGCGTCGCGTACGACGTCTGGTTGCTCGGGCCATGGCTTCCTCTCCTCCTCCCTGGCGCCTCGCGGACTCCGGGACTTCCGCTGCACGACCGACCAGGAGGACGATAAGCGCTCTCCCATTCGACTCGGAAATCTGCTTATAGTGCAGCGGCATCCGGACGGCCGCACCCACTGACGTCCGCCCCAGGGCCCCCCGAGGATTCGAGCAGTATGACCCAAGACACCGCCGCACGCAGTCGCCGCCGGACCGGAGGCCGCGGGGCACGCCCGCGCAAGCGGCGCGTGCTGAGGATCGTCCTCCTGGTGGTCGCCGTGCTCATCCTCGGCACCGCGGGCGCGGGCTGGTGGGCGTACAGCCACCTCAACGGGAACATCGACAGCGTCGACCTGGACCAGGCGATCGGCGACAACCGCCCGCAGAAGGTCGTCGCCGGAGCGCAGAACATCCTCGTGCTCGGCTCCGACTCCCGCGCCGGTGCCAACGGCGACCTCGACCACGGCGATGTCAGCGGGGCCCGCTCGGACACCGCGATGCTGGTGCACATACCCGAGGGCCGGGCCAAGGCGACCGCGGTGAGCATCCCCCGCGACACCCTGATCACCCGGCCCGAGTGCAAGGGCGCGAACGGCAAGACCGTCGAGTCCGCGAAGCGGGTCATGTTCAACTCCGTCTACTCGCTCGCCGGTCCGGCCTGTGTGGTCAAGACCGTGGAGGGGATGTCCGGCATCCGCGTGGACCACTTCGTCGAGGTGGACTTCGCCGGCTTCAAGGGTCTGGTGGACGCGCTCGGCGGGGTCACCGTCACCCTGGACAAGCCGATGAGCGGCGCGAAGGGCGGCCTCAAGCTGGACGCGGGCGAGCACCGGCTGAACGGCACCGACTCGCTGAAGTTCGTACGGACCCGCTACGGCTACGGGGACGGAAGCGACCTGGGGCGCATCGGACTCCAGCAGCAGTTCATGCTGGCGATGCTGTCCGAGATCAAGAAGCAGGACGCCCTCGGCAACCCGGCGCGGCTCTACAAGCTCGCGGACGCCGGCACCAAGTCGCTGACCACCGACTCCGACCTCGCCTCGCTCACCGCGCTGTCCGACTTCGCGCAGAGCATGAAGGGCGTGGACCCGAGCACGATGGAGACGATCATGCTGCCGGTCGCCTACGACAAGGTCGACCCGAACCGCGTGATCGTGGCCGAGCCGCAGGCGACCCAGCTGTGGGAAGCCCTCCGCAACGACCGGAAGATCCCGGCCTCCGCGAAGGACTCCCCCGCCAAGGGCTGAGCCGGCATCGGCTAGAACTTCGCGTCGCGGCCCACCCGGCCCAGCCGGCTGTGGCTGCGTCCGTACAGGAAGTACACGAAGAAGCCGATCACCATCCAGATCGCGAAGCGCAGCCAGGTCTCGGCCGGCAGGTTCAGCATCAGCCAGACCGAGGCGGCGATCGACAGGATCGGGACGACCGGCACCCACGGGGTCCGGAAGGACCGGTGCAGGTCGGGGCGGGTACGGCGCAGGATGATCACGCCGAGCGCCACGACCACGAAGGCGAAGAGCGTACCGATGTTCACCAGCGTCGCGAGCTCGTTGATGCTGGTGAAGCCGGCGACGATCGCGATGACCACACCGAGCAGGATCGTCGGCCGGTACGGGGTGCGGAACTTCGGGTGCGTCCGCGAGAAGAAGCGCGGCAGCAGGCCGTCGCGGCTCATCGCGAAGAACACGCGGGTCTGGCCCAGCAGCAGGATCATGCACACCGTGGTGAGGCCCACCGCCGCGCCGAAGCTGATGATGCCGCCGTACACGGGATGTCCGGCGGACTTGAAGGCGTCGGCCAGCGGGGCGCTCACCGACAGCTCGGTGTAGTGCTGCATGCCGGTGACCACGAGCGAGACCGCCACGTAGAGCACGGTGCAGATCAGCAGCGAGCCGAGGATGCCGCGCGGCATGTCCCTCTGCGGCAGCTTGGTCTCCTCGGCCGCCGTGGCCACGACGTCGAAGCCGATGAAGGCGAAGAAGACGACGGAGGCCGCGGTGAAGATGCCCATGACGCCGAAGTTCGTGGGCTCGTAGCCGAAGATCAGCTGCACCAGTGGTGCGTCGAGGCCCGCTCCGCCCTCCTGCTTGACCGCCTTGGGGATGAAGGGCTCGTAGTTGCTGCCCTTGATGAAGAACAGGCCCGCGATGATCACGATGAGCACCACCGTGACCTTGATCGCGACGACGATGGCGGTGATCCGCGCGGACAGCTTCACGCCGACCACCAGGATCACGGTCAGCACCAGGACGAGGATGAACGCCAGCAGGTCGAAGGTGCCGCCCGGCACGTCTGGCCCCTGGAGGGAGGCGGGCAGATGGATGCCCGCGTTGTCCATCAGGGAGCGGACGTACCCGGACCAGCCGACGGCGACCACCGCGGTGCCGAGGGCGAATTCCAGTACCAGGTCCCAGCCGATGATCCAGGCCGGCAGCTCGCCGATCGAGGCGTAGGAGAAGGTGTACGCCGAACCGGCGACCGGGACGGTCGAGGCGAACTCGGCGTAGCAGAGAGCGGCGAGGCCGCACACGACACCGGCGGCCACGAAGGCCAGCGCGGTGGCGGGGCCCGCCGTCTCCTTGGCCACCTTGCCGGTGAGGACGAAGATACCGGTGCCGATGATCACACCGACGCCGAAGACGGTCAGGTCCCAGGCGGACAGCGACTTCCGGAGCTGGTGTTCCGGCTCCTCGGTGTCCCGGATGGACTGTTCGACCGACTTGGTGCGGAAGGGACTGTTCAGATCCGTACTCACCAACGCACCTCCGAACAAGGTGACGCACGCGAACGGGCCGGGAGGCCCACCCCTTCCAGGGTGATCTCCCGGCCCGTGACGTGCAACCGCGCGGCGATCTAGTGGCCTGTTCCCGTCCTAGTCGACGGTGGCGGCCGCCTCGCTGTCGTAGCGCCCGTCCAGCTTCGCCACCAGGCCGGTTACGTGGCGGGCGATGTCCGGGGCGGTCAGGCCGATCTCGGCCATGACCTCCTTGCGGGTGGCGTGGTCCAGGAAGCGCTGCGGGATTCCGAAATCGCGCAGCGGCACGTCCACGCCCGCGTCGCGCAGCGCCTGCGCGACGGCCGAGCCGACACCGCCGGCGCGGCTGTTGTCCTCGACGGTGACGACCACGCGGTGGCCGTCGGCGAGCGGGGCCAGCGCCTCGTCCACCGGCTTGACCCAGCGGGGGTCGACGACGGTCGTGGAGATGCCCTGCTTGTCCAGCAGGTCGGCGATCTCCAGGCACATCGGGGCGAGGGCGCCGACCGAGACGAGCAGGACGTCGGGCCGGGCGACCTCGGGGGCCGGGGCGCGCAGCACGTCCATGCCGCCGATCCGGCCGACGGCCGGGACGGCCGGGCCGACGACGCCCTTGGAGAAGCGCACGACGGTCGGCGCGTCCTTGACCAGGACCGCCTCGTTGAGCTGCGCGCGCAGCTGCTCGGCGTCGCGCGGGGCGGCCAGGCGCAGGCCCGGGACGACCTGGAGGATGGACATGTCCCACATGCCGTTGTGGGAGGCGCCGTCCGTACCGGTGACACCGGCCCGGTCCAGGACGAAGGTGACCCCGCACTTGTGCAGGGCGACGTCCATCAGCACCTGGTCGAAGGCGCGGTTGAGGAAGGTGGCGTACACCGCGAAGACCGGGTGGGCGCCGCCGGTCGCCAGGCCCGCCGCCGAGGTGGCGCCGTGCTGCTCGGCGATGCCCACGTCGAAGATCCGGTCCGGGAAGGCGTCCGCGAACTTCTTCAGGCCGACCGGCTGGAGCATGGCCGCGGTGATCGCGACGATGTCCTTGCGCTCCCTGCCGAGCTTGACCATCTCGTCGGCGAAGACGGAGGTCCAGCTGGCGGCGTCGGTGGAGACCGGCAGGCCGGTGTCCGGGTGGATCACGCCGACCGCGTGGAAGCGGTCCGCCTCGTCCTGGACGGCCGGCTCGTAGCCGCGGCCCTTCTGGGTGAGGCAGTGCACGATGACCGGGCCGCTGAAGCGCTTGGCGCGCTGCAGGGCCGACTCCAGGGCCTCGATGTCGTGGCCGTCGATGGGCCCGATGTACTTCAGGCCCAGGTCCTCGAACATGCCCTGCGGGGCGATGAAGTCCTTGAGGCCCTTCTTGGCGCCGTGCAGGGTCTCGTAGAGCGGCTTCCCGACGACCGGGGTGCGCTCCAGCAGGTCCTTGCCGCGGGCCAGGAAGCGCTCGTAGCCGTCCGTGGTGCGCAGGGTGGCCAGGTGGTTCGCGAGGCCGCCGATGGTGGGGCCGTACGAGCGCTCGTTGTCGTTGACGACGATGACGAGGGGGCGGTCCTTGGCGGCGGCGATGTTGTTCAGCGCCTCCCAGGCCATGCCACCGGTCAGCGCGCCGTCGCCGATGACGGCGGCGACGTGGTGGTCCTCGCGGCCGAGCACCTCGTTGGCCTTGGCGATGCCGTCGGCCCAGCCGAGCACGGTGGAGGCGTGCGAGTTCTCGATCACGTCGTGGTCGGACTCGGCGCGCGAGGGGTAGCCGGACAGGCCGCCCTTGGAGCGCAGGTTGCCGAAGTCCTGGCGGCCCGTGAGCAGCTTGTGGACGTAGGCCTGGTGGCCGGTGTCGAAGAGGACCTTGTCCTTGGGCGAGTCGAAGACCCGGTGCAGGGCGATCGTCAGCTCGACCACACCGAGGTTGGGGCCGAGGTGCCCGCCGGTCTTGGAGACGGCGTCGACGAGGAACGACCTGATCTCCGCGGCGAGCTGGTTGAGCTCCTCCTGGCTGAGCCGGTCCAGATCGCGCGGTCCCTTGATGCGGGTCAGCAGCACCCGTGCCTCCTTGCAGTTGCTTGCTGGTCTGTCGAGTCTAATGTTCCGCTCGCGGGTCCGGTCATCCGGCTGTCCCGGGTGAGCCACACCTTTGTCATACATGTACACACCACTACGCGGTCACACATCACATACGGGCGCATACCCGCACAGTTGTACGCACAGGTGTACGCACGGGTGCCCGGCGCCACACGAAGTGGCACCGGGCACTGTGACCGGTCTTACCGCCGGAAGGCCTCCGGGCGCGCGGTCAGGCGCGTCCGGCCGTCTTCTGGGTCTTGCGCGTGATCGAGTCGATCACCACGGTGGCCAGCAGCACCGCTCCGGTGATCATGTACTGGATCGGCGTCGCGATTCCCTCCAGGGCCAGACCGTACTGGATCGAGGTGATGACCATGACGCCGAGGAGGGCGTTCCAGGTCCGGCCCCGGCCGCCGAAGAGGCTGGTGCCGCCGATGACGGCCGCCGCGATGACGTTCATCAGCAGGTCGCCGGCGCCGGCGCTCTGGTTGGCCGCCGCGATCTTGGAGGCCCAGAAGAGCCCGCCGATGGCGGCGAAGGTGCCGGCGATCGCGAAGACCGTGATCCGGACCCGGTTGACGTTGATGCCGGCGCGGCGGGAGGCCTCGACGCTGCCGCCGAGCGCGAAGATCTGGCGGCCGAAGGAGGTGCGGCGCAGGACGAAGTCCGTGCCGACCAGGGCCAGCAGGAAGAGCACCACCGCGAGCGGCAGGCCCTTGTACTGGTTGAACACGATCGCGGGGCCGAAGGTGAACACCGCGAGCAGGCCGGTGCGCAGCAGGATCTCGGCGAGCGGCCGGGAGGGAACCCCGGCGGCCTCGCGGCGGCGCGCGTCGAAGAAGGTGGCGAGGAAGTACCCGGCCACCGCGATCGCGGCCAGCCCGTAGCCGACGGCCACGTCCGAGAAGAAGTACGTGGTCAGCTTGCCGACCACACCGTCGGAGTCGAGGTTGATCGTGCCGTTGCTGCCCAGGATCTGCAGCATCGCGCCGGACCAGAAGAGCAGGCCCGACAGGGTGACGGCGAAGGCGGGGGCGCCGATCCTGGCGAAGAAGAAGCCGTGGATGGAGCCGATCAGGGCGCCGCCTGCGATGGCGGCGAGGATCGCGAGCCATTCGTTCACGCCGTGGGTGACGGCGAGGACGGCGACGATCGCGCCCGAGACACCGCTGACGGAGCCGACCGAGAGGTCGATCTCGCCCAGCAGCAGCACGAAGATGATGCCGACGGCCATCATGCCGGTGGCGGTCATCGTGATCGCGATGTTGCTGAGGTTCTCCGGGGAAAGGAAGTTCGAGTTCAGGCCCTGGAAGATGCTCCAGATGATGATCAGGCCGATGACGACCGGGATGGAGCCCAGGTCGCCCGCCTTCATCCGGCGCCCGAACTCGCTCAGGTAGCCGGCGAGGCCCTCCTCGCGGACGAGGAGGCGGGGGTCCACGGCGGGGATGGCGTCGTGCGCGGCGGCCGGGTTGACCACGTCGGCATGCTCGGTGCGGTTGTCGTCCGACTTGTGCAGCGGGTCGGCGGCTGGGTTCTCGGTGCTCACTTGCGAGCCTCCCCGGTGCGGGCCGCCCGGCGGGTCACGGCGTTGTCCGTGGCTCCCGTGATGGCGGAGATGATCTCTTCCTGCGAGGTGTCGGCGACGTTGAAGACACCGTTGTTGCGGCCCAGCCGCAGGACCGCCACCTTGTCGGCGACGGCCTTCACATCGGCCATGTTGTGGCTGATGAGGATGACGGCGTGGCCGCGCTCGCGCAGCCGCTCCACCAGGTCGAGGACCTGCGCGGTCTGTTCGACGCCGAGGGCGGCGGTGGGCTCGTCGAGGATGACGAGCTGGGGCTCGCCCAGCATGGAGCGGGCGATCGCCACGGTCTGGCGCTGGCCGCCGGAGAGCGAGGCGATGGGGATCCGGACGCTGGGTATCCGGATGGACAGGGTGGTCAGGAGCTCGCGGGCGCGGCGCTCCATCTCCACCTCGTCCAGGATGCCGCGGCGCTTGAGCTCGCGGCCGAGGAAGAGGTTGCCGACGACGTCGATGTTGTCGCACAGCGCCAGGTCCTGGTAGACCGTCGCGATGCCCAGGTTCTGGGCGTCGTGGGGCTTGCCGATGGACACCGGACGCCCCTCCCACTCGATGACGCCGTCATCG
Organism: Streptomyces sp. NPDC059989; assembly: GCF_042736975.1. NCBI lineage: Bacteria > Bacillati > Actinomycetota > Actinomycetes > Kitasatosporales > Streptomycetaceae > Streptomyces > Streptomyces sp. NPDC059989. Next base: position 97,490 of record NZ_JBHWUO010000017.1, on the reverse strand, counting down.
ATGGGGTGCACGCCGGCGATCGTTTTGACCAGCGTGGACTTGCCGGCGCCGTTGTCACCCACAAGGGCGACCACCTCACCGGAGTGGATCTCGAGTTCTACGTCGGTCAGGGCCTGAACGGCGCCGAACCGCTTCGAGACCCCTCGCAACGCCAGCACGGGCGCAGCGGACACATGAACCATCTCCTTCGCCGCCTGACCGGCGGGGATGTCGTGCAAAAGAGCAGGAGCGGGGCGAATGGGGGAACGTTTCTGCTCGGCGCCCCGCGGTTGGCGGGGGAAGAGGGGGCGGGGCGCCGAGCAGGCACGGGGGCCGTCTCGCAAGGAGGCGGCAGGGGCCGCTACTTCAGGCCCAGGGTGGCGCAGGCGGCCGCGTACTTGTCGGTGCAGATCTCGTCGGCCGTGTAGACGCCGTCCTTGATGACGGTGTCCTTGATGTTGTTCTTGGTGAGCGAGACGACCGGGATCAGCACGGACGCGACGCCCTTGGTGGTCGGGCTGTCGACCTTGGAGGTGGCGACGGCGTCGAGCTTCTCGCCCTTGGCGAGGGCGACGGCCATCTTCGCGGCGGCCTCGGCCTCGGGGGCGTACGGCTTGTAGACGCTCATGAACTGCTCGCCCGCCACGATCCGCTGCACACCGGCGAGTTCGGCGTCCTGGCCGGTGACCGGCGGCAGGGGGGAGACGCCGGCCGCCTTGAGGGCGGTGATGATGCCGCCGGCCATGCCGTCGTTGGCGGAGTAGACGCCGATGACCTTGTCCTTGCCGAGCGCGGAGAGCGCGGCCGCCATGTTGGTGTTGGCGTTCTCCGGCTTCCACTCGACGGTGTCGTACTCCTTGCCGATGTTCACCTTGCCGTCGAGGACGGAGTGCGCACCGGACTTGAAGAGCTTGGCGTTCGGGTCGGTGACCGAACCGTTCATCATGACGATCTGGCCGTCCTTGGCCTTGTCGCCCAGCGCCTCCAGCAGCGCCTTGCCCTGGACCTTGCCGACCTCTTCGTTGTCGAAGGAGGTGTAGGCGTCGATCGGGCCCTCGGCCAGGCGGTCGTAGGCGACGACCGGAATGCCGGCCTCCTTGGCCTTCTTGACCGAGCCGGCGATGGCCTTGGAGTCCACGGCGTCCACGATCAGGACGTTCACCTTGTTGGTGATCATCGTGTCGACCTGCGAGTTCTGCGTGGTCGCGTCCTGCTTGGCGTTGGCGTAGACGACCTGGCCCTTGCCGCCGGTGAGTTCGGCGACCTTCTTCTCGATGAGCGGCTTGTCGAACTTCTCGTAACGCGCGGTCTGGTTCTCCGGCAGCAGCAGGCCGACCTTGATCGCGTCGCCCGCGGCGGCGCCGGATTCCTTCGGCTTCTCGCCGGCCTCCTTGGCGCTGCCACAGGCGGCGAGGGAAACGGCCATGGCGCCGGCGGCGACGGCTACGGCGGCTCTACGCATACGAGTGTTCATTTCTTGAACCTCCCTGACGAGGCCGCAACGCTGCGGCCGAGGTGGATGTGAGTCAACCCCGGCCGCGTTTTGCCGTCAAGGAGTGAATCCTTAACGAGATGACAACGGTGCCATCTGTTATCTACCTGAAGGCAAGACGGCGGGAGCTCGCACTCCACTTCCATGGTCCGACAAAAGCGTCGAATCGCCCATCTCGCTGAGTACGAGCGCCAGGGCGCCCAGCACCTCGGCCCTCCCGCCCAGCGAGCCCGTGAGCACCGACAATTGGCGGGCCGCGCTCGGAATCGCGTACCTCCCCACTGATTCACGGATGGGGGCCAGGACCAGTTCACCGGCGTCCGCCAGGGAGCCGCCCAGGACCACCCGGCTCGGGTTCAGGAGGTTGCAGAGGCTGGCCACGCCGCTGCCGATGTGGCGGCCCACGTCCGTGATCACCCGGCGGCAGCCCGGGTCCCCGCCGCGGGCCAGTTCGACCACCCGCTCCATCGTCAACTCCGGTCCGTGCGTGCCCTGGAGCAGCGGCAGGACGTACCGGGCCGCGGCGAAGGTCTCCAGGCAGCCGCGGTTGCCACAGCGGCAGACCGGGCCGGATTCGTCCAGCGTGATGTGCCCGATCTCGCCCGCGGTGCCGCCCGGCCCGCGGTAGATCCGACCGTTGATCACCAGCCCGGCGCCGACGCCGCTGGCCACCTTGATGTACGCCAGGTCTTTCACTCCCCGGCCGCTCCCCCAAACGAGTTCACCGAGGGCTCCGAGGTTCGCGTCGTTGTCGACGTAGACCGGCACCCCGAGGCGCTGCGAGAGCTCCTGGCGGGGGTTGATGCCCGCCCACCCCGGCAGGATCGCGGTCGAGCCCAGGGTCCCGGACTCCACGTCGATCGGGCCGGGGACGCCGAGCCCGACGCCGATGACCTTCTCCAGCCCCACCCCGATGCCCGCGATCAGGCGCCCGACCAGGGCTTCCGCCCGGTTGAAGCCGTCCGCCCAGGAGGCGTCCACATCCAGCGGCTCGGCCTCCTCGGCCAGCACCTGGTGGGCGAGGTTGCCGACCGCCACCCGCAGGTGGGTGTGGCCGAAGTCGACGCCGATGACGATGCCGGCGTCACCGCTGAGCGAGACGCTGCGCGCCCGCCGGCCGCCCGCCGAGGTGTCGGTGACCTCGACGGTCCCGCTCTCCTTGAGCTCGCGGACGATGTTGGAGACCGTGGCCGCCGACAGTCCGGTGGTGCGGGCGATCTCCGCCTGCGTCAGCGAACCCGCGAGGCGCACCGCCCGCACGACCCGTTCGAGATTCGCGCGATGCAGCGAGGACTGCGATCCGGGAGTCTGCACGACTCATCCACTCCTGCCCATAAGCGACGGCTGGCCGTCGCCCCCCGGCCGGGACGTCGCGGCTTCGCGCTCCGAGACCCCGGCGTCTCTCCAACTTGTGAACCTTAAGTCGAGCCTTTGTCCCTCCACACGTCAAGAGGCTGAGGCAGCACGAAACGGCCACTATCGGCCAAAAGGGGGAGGGGACGGTCGCCGAGATCGTGTTACGGTCGCTGAGGCGCCGATCCTCTGCGGCCTTTCCGGCCGGACCGGGCGCCCTGTAATGACGGCGCTACGCAAGGAGGTGTTCGGGATGAGTCCCGATCGAAGTCTTTGCAGCGCCCTCGTCGGCTGACCTGTAACCGGGCCGACCCTTCTCCGAGTGCGCACGGCCGCGGCACACCGCTGTCTCCGCGCGCCCTCTCCTTCTTTCCCCTTTCCTTCCGCATGACCTGACCCCGTCGTCGGGCCTGCGTCATCCATGTCCATCGGCGTGCCCGCCGGTCCTTCGGGGCCGCTCCGCGCCGACCCATGATCACTCCACGTGACCGCTCGGCTCCGTGCCGTCCGGACACCGTGGAGGGAGGTATTCGTCATGACCATGCTCACCCCTCGTACCCCCACCAAGCTCGCGCCGCCGGGCCGGACCCGCCGCGAGCGCAAGGCCGCCGAGCTGGAGTCCCGTACCCGCGTCGTCGGCGAGCGCCTCGCCGAGACCAGCGCCCGCCCCGGCACCCGGGTCCTGCAGGACGTGGACTCCTCGCTGGGCGGCCTCACCCACGGCGAGGCGGCGCTGCGCCTGGAGCGGCACGGCCGCAACGTCGTCGCCCAGGAGCGCGCCCCGCTCTGGTTCGTCCAGCTGGGGAAGGCGTACTGGAACCCCTTCATCGGCGTCCTGGTCTTCCTGGCCGCCGTCATGTACTGGCAGGACCCCGAGGACCCGGGCGTCATCATCCTCTCCGTGATGGTGGGGATCAGCGGGCTGCTGCGCTTCTGGCAGGAGTTCCGCTCCGGCCGCGCCGCCGACGCGCTGAAGAAGCTGGTCACCACCACCTGCGCGGTGCAGCGCCGGGCCGGTACCGGCTCCGGGCCCACCACCTTCGAAGTGCCCATGGACCAGGTGGTCCCGGGCGACCTGGTCAAGCTGGCCGCCGGCGACCTGATCCCGGCGGACCTGCGGCTCGTCACCTCCAAGGACCTGATGGTCGGCCAGGCGGCGCTCTCCGGCGAGTCCCTGCCGGTCGCCAAGGCCGACACGCGCAGCGAGGACCTCGGCCGGCACGAGACGACCGACCCGGTCGAGGCCGACAACCTGGTCCTGATGGGGACGTCGGTCACCTCCGGCACCGCCACCGGAGTCGTCGTCGCCACCGGCGCCGACACCTACTTCGGCTCCATGGCCGGCTCGCTGGTCGGCGAGCGCCCGCAGACCAACTTCGACAACGGCGTGCGCAAGGTCAGCTTCCTGCTGATCCGCTTCATGCTGGTCATGGTCCCGGTCGTCTTCATGATCAACGGGTTCACCAAGGGCGACTGGAACGAAGCCTTCCTCTTCGGCATCGCCGTCGCGGTCGGCCTGACCCCCGAGATGCTCCCGATGGTCGTCTCCGCCAACCTGGCGCGCGGCGCGGTCGCCATGTCCAAGCGCAAGGTGGTCGTCAAGCGGCTCAACGCCATCCAGAACCTGGGCGCGATGGACGTGCTCTGCACGGACAAGACCGGCACCCTCACCGAGGACCGGATCGTCCTGGACCGCTACCTGGACGTGCACGGCAACGACGACAACGAGGTCCTGGAATACGGCTACCTCAACTCGCACTTCCAGACCGGTCTGAAGAACCTGATGGACCAGGCGGTCATCGACCGCGTCAACGAGGCCGAGGAGGTTGTCGTCGACGCACGGTTCTCGATGGTCGACGAGATCCCCTTCGACTTCGCCCGGCGCCGCATGTCCGTCGTCCTCAACCGCAACTCCCTCGTCGGCGACCTCGGCCGCTCCGAGCACGTCATGATCACCAAGGGCGCGGTCGAGGAGGTCCTGGACCTCTGCACCCACATGACGGACCGCGGCGAGAAGGTCGAACTGACCGAGCAGCTGCGGTGGCACGTCACCCGCATCGCCGAGGACAACAACCGCAAGGGCCTGCGGGTCCTGGCCGTCGCCACCCGTACGATCGCCACCCCCCGCGACACCTACACGGTCGCCGACGAGGACCAGCTGACCCTGATCGGCTTCCTCGCCTTCCTCGACCCGCCGAAGGCCGACGCCGCCCGGGCCCTGCAGGGCCTGGCCGACAAGGGCATCGCGGTCAAGGTGGTCACCGGCGACAACGACCTCGTCGCCGCCCGGGTCTGCGCGGACGTCGGCATCGACGTCGGGCACGTGGTGCTCGGCTCCGAGATCGACACCCTCGACGACGCGGCGCTGCGCGCGCTGGCCGCCCGTACGACCGTCTTCGCCAAGGTCAACCCGGTGCAGAAGGCCCGGATCGTGCGGGCCCTGCAGGCCGACGGACACACCGTCGGGTTCCTCGGGGACGGCATCAACGACGCGGCGGCGCTGCGCGACGCCGACGTCGGCATCTCGGTCGACACCGCCGTGGACATCGCCAAGGAGTCGGCGGACATCATCTTGCTGGAGAAGGACCTGACCGTCCTGGAGCAGGGCGTGATCCAGGGCCGGACCACCTTCGGCAACACGATGAAGTACATCAAGATGACGGCGTCGTCGAACTTCGGCAACGTCTTCTCGGTCCTGGTGGCGAGCGCGTTCATCCCCTTCCAGCCGATGCTCGCGATCATGCTGCTGGTCCAGAACCTGGTCTACGACATCTCGCAGCTGGCGACCCCGTGGGACCGGATGGACGAGGAGTACCTGCGCAAGCCCCGCAACTGGGACGCCAAGGGCATCTTCCGCTTCATGGTCACCATCGGCCCGGTCAGCTCGATCTTCGACATCTCGATGTTCCTGATCATGTGGAACGTCTTCGCCGCCAACACCGAGGCGAGCCAGTCGCTCTTCCAGTCCGGCTGGTTCATCGAGGGCCTGCTCTCGCAGACCCTGATCGTCCACATGATCCGTACCCGGAAGATCCCCTTCATCCAGTCCCGCGCCTCCTGGCCGGTGATGGTGATGACGATCCTCGCGGTACTGACCGGCCTGTGGCTGCCGTTCTCCCCGCTGGCCGCGTCGCTGGGCTTCGTCGCCCTGCCCGCGAGCTACTTCCCGTGGCTGATCGGCGTACTGCTCGCCTACTGCACGCTCACCCAGTTCGTGAAGACCTGGTACATCCGCAAGTTCAACACCTGGCTCTAAGCGGCCCTCTGCGGCACGGCGGGCGTGGTGGGGGCCAACGTACTGCTCCGCCCTCTGGGTCGGCGCCTGGACCGGGAGCCGCGCGGCGGGGACGAGGCTGAGGCCGAATGACGGTGTCCGACCAGCTGACCGCCTCGGTCTCGGCGGTCAGCTGGTCGGTCGTCCCTACTTGAGGGTGGCCGAGGTCAGGCCGGCCTGGATCTGGCGCTGGAAGGACAGGTAGACCACCAGCATCGGGATCATCGCGATGGTGGCTCCGGCGAACAGCACCGGCAGGTCGGTCTCGTAGCCCATCTGGTACTGGAGCTGGATGAGCCCCTGCGTGAGCATGTAGCGCTCGGGCTCGCCGCTCGTCTGCGGCTGCATCAGCACGGCGGGCAGGATGTACTGGTTCCACTGGCCCAGGACATTGAATATCCCGACGCTGATCAGGCCGGGCTTGGCCATCGGCACCATCACCTGGAAGAAGATCCGGGTGTCGGAGGCTCCGTCGATGACCGCCGCCTCGTGGACCGCCGTGGGCAGCGTCCGGAAGAAGGAGTGCATGAAGAAGACGGTGAAGGGCATCGAGTAGGCGACGTACACCAGGATCAGGCCCTGGTAGGAGTTCAGCATGTCGAAGCGCTTGACCATGAAGAAGAGGGGTACGAGCGCGAGGAACACGGGGAACATCGCCCCGCTGACGAAGAAGTAGTAGATGATCCGGTTGCCCGTGAAGGGATAGCGGGCCAGGACGTACGCGGCCATCGAACCGAGCAGCATGGTCAGCGGGACCGAGAACACCAGCACGATCAGCGTGTTGGCGAAGTAGCCGCCGATGCCCTTGTCCCAGGCCCGGCCGAAGGCGTCGAGGTGCCAGTTCGAGGGCCAGCTGAGGGCCGAGCCGCCGATCTGGGCGTCGGTCTTGAAGGAGCCGAGCGCGAGCCAGATCAGGGGCAGCACGATCATTATCGCCCAGAGCACGAGGAACCCGTGCGAGAAGACGTTGAGGACCATGCCGTCCGAGCGGCGCTTGCCCCGCCGCCCCGTCCGGCCGGTTCCGCCGGACCGCTCCGCTGCCGCTTCGCCCGGAGCCTTGATCACTGTGGTCATGACGGTCTCTCTCCCGCTCAGAACTCGATGCGCTCGCGGCGGGTGGCACGCAGCGTGATGACGGAGAGGATCATGGTCAGGACGAGCATCACGACGCCCATGGCGCAGGCGTAGCCGCTCTTGCCGAAGTACAGGAAGTTGCGCATCAGCACCGTCGACATGACCTCGCTGTGGTGGTCGGGTCCGCCGCCGAACTGGCCCGAGGTCATGGTCGACACGAGGACGAACATGTCCATGGCGGCGATGCCCAGGTAGACCGCGGAGGTCTGCACAGAATCCCACAGCAGGGGCAGGGTGACCTTGAAGAAGGTCTGGGCGCGCCCGGCGCCGTCGAGCAGCGCGGCCTCGTAGATGTCCTTGGGGACGGACTGCATGGCCGCGGAGAAGAGGACGAGGTAGAAGCCGACTCCGTGCCAGACGACCACGAACAGCAGGCACCAGAGGACGAAGTTGGGCTCGTTGAGCCATTCGACGGGGTGCTGCGGGGAGATCAGGCCGATCTTGGTGAGGAAGCCGTTGAGCAGGCCGCCCCCGTCGCTGCGGTAGATCGCCCCGAAGAGCACGGCGAGGATGGCGAGGGAGAGGACCTGCGGAAAGAAGTAGACGATCTTGTAGACGCGCGATCCGCCGACTCCCTGCACACCGCCGGCCCCGCCGCGCCCTCCCGCGTTCACCATGAAGGCGAAGAAGAGGGCGAGCAGGATGGTGACGACCGGGACGAACACCACGAGCAGCAGGTTGTGCCAGAGCGCGCCGCGGAAGACCTCGTCCTCCAGTAGGGCCGAGTAGTTGTCCAGGCCGACGAAGTCGAACGTCGGTGACTGCCCGGTCCAGTTGGTGAAGGAGTAGCCGAACGTCTGTACGTACGGCCAGATGACGAAGGTCAGGTACAGCGCGAGGGGGGCGAAGAGGAAGGCGGCGATGAAACCGCCCTTCCTCCTCCCCTGGGCTACTTGGCTCATGGTGTCCGTCCCTGCGGTGGTCAGCTGCGCTTGTTGTTCTTGGCGTTCGGGTCCTGGGCCGCCTTGTTTACCGCAGCCTGGGCCCTCTTGATCCATTCTTTCGGCTGGATCCGCTGGGCCATCAGCTCATTGGACGCGTTCTGGATCTCGGTGTCCATCTCGCTGTACCAGTCGGGGTACCGGTAGGCGAAGGTGTTGGTGCCGGCGGCCTTGAGCGCCTCCACCGCGGACTGGGTGCCCGGCCGGAGCTTGACGCTCGGGTCCACGCCGTCCTTGACGACGGTGAGGGAGTTGGCCTGCTGGGCGAAGATCGTCGAGTACTCCCGCGACAGCATCGAGCGGAGGAACTCCAGGCCCGCCGACTTGTTGGCGGCCTTCTCCGGGACGATGAAGGGCTCGTCGACGCCGGCCCGGATGGCCTCGAGGGGCAGCTTGCTGTCGGCGAGCAGCGGCACCGGCAGGAACTTCATGTCGAAGTCCTCCGGGGTCTGCTTGAGCTGCTCGTTCTCCAGCCAGGATCCGGAGGGGATGAAGGCGGCCTTGTACTGGTTCCAGGCCGTCTGGGACTCCGTGTGGGTCAGGCCGTTGGTGCCCGGCATCAGCAGGCCCTTCTCGACCACCTCGTAGACCGCCTCGACCGCGGCGAGGGCGGCCGCGTTGCCTTCGAAGGCGTTGGGTTCGAGGTTGTCGATCGCCTTGACGGCGTCCAGGCCGCCCTTCTTGGCGATGAGGTCCATGATCACGACGTTGATGTAGTACGGGAACTTGCCCTGGTGGGCGAGGCCGCCGATGCCCGCCTCCTTGGCCTTGGTGCAGACGGCCAGGAACTCGTCCCACGTCTTGGGCGGCGCCCAGCCCTTGTCCTTGAAGAGCTTGCCCGAGTACCAGAAGCCGAACACGGCGTAGACGTACTTCAGGGCGACGAACTTGCCGCCGAGCAGGCCCTGTTCGTAGGCGCCGTCGACGAGGGTGTCGCGCACCTTCTTGGTCGGGTCGTCGAGCGAGGGCGCGTCCAGGACGGCGGTGAGGTCGGCGAGCTGACCTCCCTTGGCGAGCACGTCCAGCTTGATCTGCTGGGCGCCCGAGTCGTCGACGACGTCCGGCGGGTTGCCTCCGTTGAAGCGGGGCTGGAGCTTGGCGGTGATCTCCTGGGTGCCCAGGTGGGAGCTGGTGGTGCCCCACTTCTTGTCGAAGGCGGCCTCCCAGGCCTTCGCGTAGTCGTCGCCGAAACCGCCCTTGAAGACCACGACGTCCAGCTTGCCGCCCTTGGCGACGCCGAACGGGTTCTCCTTGGTCACCGGCGCCTTGGCCGGGCCCTTCGTGGACTCCTCGCCGCCGGAGGCGCAGGCGGACAGGAAGCTCATCGTCGGCACCGTGATCAGTCCGAGTGCCGCAGAGCGCTTGATCAGATCGCGACGGCCGAGGCCCTCACCAGTGGATCCCATGCTCATGTCCTCGCCTTCGTCAGAAGTGTGAAGGAGGCCGGAAAGTCACGGCGATTGCCGTGCATGCGGATGTTTCCGCAGGTCCCCGCCCATCCCCCGGTCCGGGGCCACTCGTCTCGCGGTGATCCGGACGGGCACAGGTATAGTCCACTTCCGCTCGTGTGAGCAAGATCATGCACACGTATGGCCGCCAGCTTTTCCGAGTTGAGACCTGTCCGTCATCTGGGACCGCCCCCGCAAAAGCGGAAGGGCCGTACCCCCTTGGCGGGGATACGGCCCTTCGGCGCCGGTCTGCTCAGCCGTGACTAGCCGCGGATGAGGTTCCGGAGCACGTACTGCATGATGCCGCCGTTGCGGTAGTAGTCCGCCTCACCCGGCGTGTCGATGCGGACGACCGCGTCGAACTCCACACCTGTGTCGGTGGTGACCTTGACGGTGCGCGGGGTGGTGCCGTTGTTCAGCTCCTCCACACCGGTGAAGGCGAAGGTCTCCTCGCCGGTGAGGCCCAGGGAGGCCGCGGTGGCGCCCTCGGGGAACTGCAGGGGCAGGACGCCCATGCCGATCAGGTTGGAGCGGTGGATGCGCTCGTAGGACTCGGCGATGACGGCCTTGACGCCGAGCAGCGCGGTGCCCTTGGCGGCCCAGTCGCGGGACGAGCCCGAGCCGTACTCCTTGCCCGCCAGGATGACCAGCGGGATGCCGGCGGCCTGGTAGTTCTGCGAGGCGTCGTAGATGAAGGAGACCGGCGCGCCCTCGACGGTGAAGTCGCGGGTGAAGCCGCCCTCGGTGCCCGGCGCGATCTGGTTGCGCAGGCGGATGTTGGCGAACGTACCGCGGATCATGACCTCGTGGTTGCCGCGGCGGGAACCGTACGAGTTGAAGTCGCGGCGCTCGACGCCGTGCTCCGTGAGGTACTTGCCGGCCGGGGTGTCGGCCTTGATCGCACCGGCCGGGGAGATGTGGTCGGTGGTGACCGAGTCGCCCAGCTTCGCCAGCACGCGGGCGCCGGCGATGTCGGAGACCGGGGTGGTCTCCATCGTCATGCCCTCGAAGTAAGGGGGCTTGCGCACGTAGGTGGACTGCGGGTCCCACTCGAAGGTGTTGCCGGTGGGGATCGACAGCGCCTGCCACTGGGCGTCGCCCGCGAAGACGTCCTGGTAGGACTTGCTGAACATGTCCTCGCCGATGGCGTTCGCCACGACGTCGTTGACCTCGGCCTCGGAGGGCCAGATGTCCGCCAGGAAGACCGGCTTGCCCTCGGTGTCGATGCCGATGGCCTCGGTGGTGATGTCCACCTTCATGGAGCCCGCGATGGCGTACGCGACGACCAGCGGCGGGGAGGCCAGGTAGTTCATCTTGACGTCGGGGTTGATCCGGCCCTCGAAGTTGCGGTTGCCGGAGAGCACCGAGGTGACCGCGAGGTCGTGCTCGTTGATCGCCTTCGAGATCTCCTCGTCCAGCGGACCGGAGTTGCCGATGCAGGTGGTGCAGCCGTACCCGACGAGGTTGAAGCCCATCTTGTCGAGGTACGGGGTCAGGCCGGCCTTGTCGAAGTAGTCGGTGACGACCTTCGAGCCCGGGGCCAGGGTGGTCTTGACCCACGGCTTGCGGGTCAGGCCCTTCTCGACCGCCTTCTTGGCCACGAGCGCCGCGGCGACCATGACGTAGGGGTTCGAGGTGTTGGTGCAGGAGGTGATCGCGGCGACGGTGACGGCGCCGTGGTCGATCTCGAAGGAGGTGCCGTCGGCCAGGGTGACCTGGGTCGGACGGGTCGGCACGCCATTGACGGCGGCCGGGGCGTCGGAGGCCGGGAAGGACTCCTTGCCCGCCTCGTCGTCGTCCTCGACGTAGTTGCGCACGTCCTGCGCGAACTGCTCGGCGGCGTTGGCCAGGACGATGCGGTCCTGCGGGCGCTTCGGGCCGGCGATGGAGGGGACGACCGTGGAGAGGTCGAGCTCCAGCTTCTCGGAGAAGTCCGGCTCGGCGGCCGGGTCCAGCCACAGGCCCTGCTCCTTGGCGTACGCCTCGACGAGCGCGACCTGCTGGGCGTCGCGGCCGGTCAGGCGCAGGTACTTCAGCGTCTCGTCGTCGATCGGGAAGATCGCTGCGGTGGAGCCGAACTCCGGCGACATGTTGCCGATGGTGGCGCGGTTCGCGAGGGAGGTGGCGGCGACGCCCTCACCGTAGAACTCGACGAACTTGCCGACGACACCGTGCTTGCGCAGCATCTCGGTGATGGTCAGCACCAGGTCGGTGGCGGTGGTGCCGGTGGGCAGCTCGCCGGTCAGCTTGAAGCCCACGACGCGCGGGATCAGCATGGAGACCGGCTGGCCGAGCATCGCGGCCTCGGCCTCGATGCCGCCGACGCCCCAGCCCAGCACGCCCAGGCCGTTGACCATGGTGGTGTGCGAGTCGGTGCCGACGAGGGTGTCGGGGTACGCCTGGCCACCCCGGACCATGACCGTGCGGGCCAGGTGCTCGATGTTGACCTGGTGGACGATGCCGGTGCCCGGGGGGACGACCTTGAAGTCGTCGAAGGCGGTCTGGCCCCAGCGCAGGAACTGGTAGCGCTCCTTGTTGCGGCCGTACTCCAGCTCGACGTTCTGCGCGAAGGCGTCCTTCGTGCCGAACTTGTCGGCGATGACCGAGTGGTCGATGACCATCTCGGCGGGCGAGAGCGGGTTGATCTTCGCCGGGTCGCCGCCCAGGGCCTTCACGGCCTCGCGCATCGTGGCGAGGTCCACGACGCAGGGGACGCCGGTGAAGTCCTGCATGATCACGCGGGCCGGCGTGAACTGGATCTCCTCGCTGGGCTGGGCCTGGGAGTCCCAGTTGCCGAGCGACCGGATGTGGTCGGCGGTGATGTTCGCGCCGTCCTCGGTACGGAGCAGGTTCTCCAGCAGGACCTTCAGGCTGTAGGGAAGGCGGGCGGAGCCCTCAACCTTGTCCAGCCGGAAGATCTCGTACGACTCGTCGCCCACCTGCAGCGTGCTGCGGGCGTCGAAGCTGTTCGCCGACACGACAGTCTCCTTCATGCATGAATTTCGCGCGTATTACCGCATCCTGCCGCCACGCCCCTTGGCCAATCCGCTAAGGTAAGACTAAGTTAGGTAACCCTTACCAGCGGGGGCGGCTGCGGTTCGCCTTCGGCAGATATCTCGATGTCGAGATAACTCTAGTACATGTACGGGGATCGGAACGAGGCGCGCTCTCCCGGATCTGTCACATCCGCCGACCGGGCGGCCGCTTCGGCCTGCCCGGATTCCGTCGGCGAATGAGACGGAGCAGTCAATTCCGGTCTCTGGATCCACTCATCAGGGTGGAGGGAGTGGTAGCCGAGAGTAACCGATCCGAGAATCGAGCACATTGTCGGTGACAGACAGTGAAGATTCTCGGCTGGGGGGCCATCATGGAACCGCTCTTCCGTCTTTCGCTCATGCGTCCGCCCGTACAGCAGGACCCCGTCAACCCGAGCATCGGGCTGGCCCAGTCCTCCGACTTCCAGACCGCGCTGGCCGCCGCCTCCTCGTCGGCCGATCCACGGACCGAAGTGCGTGCGGTGGCGCGCGCCTTCATCGCCTCCGCGCGCTTCGTGGGCGATCCCGCCAGGACCCCGCTCGCCGCCGCGACCGCCGCCTTCTCCACCGCGCTGGACGCCTTGGCCGGTCCGGTGCGGCAGGACGCCACCGGACCGGGGGTACCGCTGCGCCGCTCCGTGCTGGGCGCGGTGCGGGAGGCGTACGGGGGCGCCCCGGAGGCCGTGGCCGCCGGGGCGGAGTTCAAGGAGGCCCTGGCCCGGCTGCGGGACAGCCTGCTCGCCATCAAGTACCTGCCCGACGAGCACGGCAAACCGATCGAGGCGCTGACCCACCAGCTGCGCCACCTGGAGATCGTGGTCCAGCTGACCCGGACCGCCGAGTTCCCGGCCTTCCCCGCCACGGTGGAGGAGCTGCGGCGCGCCCGCAAACGCTCGGTGGAACTGCCGGGGCCGACCGGGCTGGAGCCCGCCCTGTCCACCGTCGAGGCGGCCCGGCGCCAGCGGGCCGCCGAGCGGGAGAAGGCCGCCGCCCGGCAGCAGCGCGCCGGGGAGCTGCTGCGCGGCCACGGACAGCTGCGCTCCGCCATGGCGGAGTTGACCGGGCTCACCGGGGACAGCTTCCACGTCCCGGTCCAGGAGGCCTTCCCCGGAGCGCTGCCGCCCGCCGAGCCGACGGCCGAGCTGCTGCGGCAGATCGAGTTCCACGGAAAGCTGGAGACGGCCAACCTGCGCGCCCTGGAGGCCCGGGCGGGCGGCGGCACCCCGGTGGCGGCCGATCCCGAACCGACCCCGCAGTCCCCCTCGCTGGTGGCCGGCGCGGCGCAGCTGGCCGGGCAGCTCTTCGGCTCCAAGCCGGACCTGCTGGACGGCAAGCTGCAGTTCCTGCGCCCGGTCCTCGGCGCGGTGGCCTTCCGCCTCGGCGAGACGGGGGCCGCCCGCGTATCGGCCGAGACGCGGACGCTGATGACCAGCCGGGGCATCGACCTCACCGGCGAGCCGCTGGACCGCATCGTGGCCTACCTGGTCGACGAGGTGGAGGCGCTCGGCGCCGAGCTGGACGCGCTGTACGGGCAGCCGGCGCGGCGCAGCGTCAAACGGGTCGGGGACGCGCTCGTCACCGTCTCCACCCCGCTGCCCTCGCCCTGGACCGCCCTGGTGGTGGGCGAGGCCGAAGCCCCGGACAGGATCCCCCTGGGCGACCCCCGCATCCCGGCGACGCGGGGCCGGGTGAAACCGGCCGGGATGGCGGACCTGCTGCTCGTACGCCAGCAGCTGATCGGCTACGAGGCGGCGGACGTGGCCCACATCGAGAACGTGCTGCGCGGCGAGTCCAAACAGCGCGAGCACACCCGCCGGCAGGAGACCGAGCAGATCACCTTCCGCGAGACCGAGGTGACGACCTCGGAGGAGCGGGAGCTGGAGTCCACCGACCGGTTCGAGATGACCAAGGAGTCGAGCGAGGTCATCAAGGAGGACGCCTCCCTCAAGGCGGGGCTGACCGTCTCGGGGAAGTACGGACCCACGGTGGAGTTCTCCGCCTCGGCCGAGGGCTCTGTCTCCCGCTCCAAGGAGGAGGCGACCAAGTCGGCGTCGACCTTCTCCCAGGACGTGACCGAACGCAGCGCCAACCGGATCTCGGAGCGGGTGCTGGAGCGCACCTCGCTGAGGGTCACGACGGAGGTGACGGAGAAGAACACCCACGGCCTGGACAACAAGAACGGCATCGGCCACATCTCGGGCGTCTACCAGTGGGTCAACAAGGTCTACGAGGCACAGATGTACAACTACGGGCTGCGCACGATGTTCGACTTCATGATCCCCGAGCCGGCGGCCTTCCTGATCCATTCGCTGCAGTCGGCCCACGCGAGCACGGTCGACCTGGTGAAGCCCCCGGAGTTCCCGCTGCGGCCGAACCGGATCAGCGAGTACAACTACCCCTTCTGGGTGCGGGCCTACGGGGCGACGGACGTCGCGCCGCCGCCGGAGCCCTACCGCACGAAATCCTTCGACTTCAAGGGCGGGGGCGGCGACAGCAAGACCAACTACAACCACTCGGGCCAGATCGCCATCGACGACGGCTACCAGGCGGTGCACGCCTCGGTCGGGCACGTGGCCAACATCTGGTCGGACGCCTTCACCCTGGATGTGGTCATCGGCCGGCGGCAGCACCGGTTCACCAACACCAACGCCTGGGTGTGGAGCACCGCCCTGGACGACGAGCGGGATTCGGTGCCGGTCGCCCTCGACACCTTCCGCGCCTCCCAGATCGCGGTCGCCGTGGAGGTGAAGTGCCGGCGCACCGCCCGGGCCATGGACAAGTGGCGGCTGGAGACCCACGCCAAGCTGACCACCGCCTACCGGGCGCGGCTCGCGGAGTACGAGGCGAAGCTGGCCGAGCTCCAGCTCCA
Source organism: Streptomyces sp. NPDC059989 (assembly GCF_042736975.1). Lineage (NCBI taxonomy): Bacteria > Bacillati > Actinomycetota > Actinomycetes > Kitasatosporales > Streptomycetaceae > Streptomyces > Streptomyces sp. NPDC059989. The sequence goes on along the minus strand of NZ_JBHWUO010000017.1, from coordinate 81,965 downwards.
GGCGGGCGTGGCGATCCGCGGCCGCAACCCGCAGGCCAACCAGCAGCTGATCACCGACGAGCTGCGCAAGAGCTGCATCAGCGTGCTGACCGAGCAGCACTTCGACCTGTTCGACGCCATCGACGCCGGGGCGGGGGGAATCCCGCAGATCGACGTCTGGGAGGCGGCCGGGGAAGGCGCCTACGTCCGCTTCTTCGAGCAGGCCTTCGAGTGGGAGCACCTGACCTGGGTGGCGTACCCGTACTTCTGGGGACGCAAGGACCGGTGGGACGAGCGGCTGTCGTACGAGGATCCGGATCCGGTGTTCAACCAGTTCATCAAGGCTGGCTACTGCCGGGTCACCGTGCCGGCGCGACCGGGGTTCGAGGGGGCCATCGACCACTACATGAACTTCGGCGAACTGTGGAACGGCGGTCCGCTTCCGCCCATCTCCAGCCCGCTCTACCTGCCGATCGCCGACGAGATCGCGGAGCGGCTGGACCGGCCCGGTGAGGAGGTGCCGCAGGGCGAGCCGTGGAAGGTGCGGATCCCGACCACCCTGGTGCACCTGCGGCCCGACGACACCCTGCCGAGGTGGACGAAGAATCCGGACGGGGAGTGGGTGGAGCGCTGATGGCGACGCTCAACCTGGCGGGCCACATGCGGGAGATCACCCTGACCGACCTCCAAGTGCGCCAGGGTCTCGCGGGCAGGGCCGGCGCGGCCGAGATCGGAACCTTGCGGCGGGGGGCCGAGCTGATGCGGGAGCACGTGACGCGCTCCCCCGTGCAGGCGGCGTTCTTCCCCGGAGGGTCGGACGGCTGGCGCGTTCACTGGCTGCGCGAGGCGGAACGGGAGCTGTGCCCCTCGAACACCGATGACCCGGCGGTCCGCAAGGCCTACGAGGCGAAGCAGGAGGAGTACGTCCGTTTCTGCCGCCGGCTGGAGGCCGATCCGCTGTGGCGGACCCATGTGGTCATCGACAAGTTCAACGGCAAGAGCTACCTCATCGAGGACAACCGCGAGATCCAGGGGATCATGGGGGAGGTGGCGGCCGAGTTCCTGCGCTGGTTCCGAGGGCATCCGCTGGACCGCCTCTTCCTCCAGCTCAGCGCCCAGGCCTCGTTCCTGGACTTCCTGGTCGAAAGGCCCGACGTGCTGGCGGACATCAGGATGGCCCAGCGGCTGCCGGCCGACAGGAACCCGGCGATGGACATCCCCATCGAACGGCCCCTGATCGTGCATGCCGTGGAGATGGCCATCGGGCTCATCCCCGTGGTCGGCAACATCGCGACCTCCTACGAGGTGTACACCGGCCGGGACCTCTTCGGGTACGCCCTCACCGACGCCGAGCGGGGCGTGATGGCGGCGTCCGTGCTGCTGCCGACGGCGGGGCGGCTGGTCCGGGCGGGCCGGGCCATGTACACCGAGGCGCGCCTGGTCCAGCTGTACGGGCGGGAGGTGCAGGGGTGGCGCCTGGCCATAGCCGCCGATGCGCGGGTGGCGGCCGAGCCGGAGGCCGCACAGGTGATCCGGCGGGCGGAGAAGGAGCTGCGGCTGCACCGGAAATGGGAGGCGGAGCTGGCCCGGGAGGTGGCCAAGGCGCTGCCGAAACTGGTCCGGGGGGTGCTGGTGGCCGTCATCGAGCACGAACCGCGGATCATCGAGCTGTTGGCCCGGCTCCGCAAACAGTTCCCCGTGCTGCACGCCATCGACGCGCCGTCCCTCCTGCGGATCCTGGAGAAGGGCCCCAACCCCGGGCACCTCAAGGGCCAGCTGCTGGAGGAGCTGATCGAGTCCAGGGTCCTCCCGTGGCTGCGGGACCCCGCCGGGGCGTACGCGCTCGGCATCAAGGGGACGGGGCGCAAGAAGATCGAGTACATCCCCGGGCACATGATCCGAGGGGAGGACGGGAGGCAGTTCACCGACGGGATGCTGGCCTACCGGGACAAGGGCGAGCTGGTCCCGGTCGCCGTCTTCGAGGTCAAGGCGGGCGACGACGTGGTGCGCGACCTGCATCTGGGCGAGGGCGGAGTCTCCTCGCTGACCGCCGAGGAGCGGCTGTCCTTCATCGCGCTGGTGAAGGAGAGGCTCAAGATCCGCCAGGCCATCGCCCAGGCCCGCGGCAAGCCGTTCACCCAGACCTTCGAGGATGTGGCGAAGGAGTACGTCCATGCGGAGCGGGGCGGCCAGATCCGGCGCGACATCGAGCGGCTCTCGCGCAATGACGTGCCGGGCCGGCCCGGCCTCACCCATCTCTTCATCGGCACCGAACAGGTACCGATCCGTTTCACGCTCTCGCAGGTGAAGTTCTTCGGCGTGGTCCCGCGCGGCGCCCCCACGCGGGCGACGGTGCGCGAGCTGGAGCGCGAGGGCGTGGCTTTCGAAGCGATAGCCGCCGATCTCACCTCCGCCGAGCTGGACCGGGTCGCCGAGCAGCTGGCGCCTCTGGCAACGGAGTTCGCGCAGCAGAGGCTGCGCTGAGCCCGGCACAGTAGGCACACACCATGGCCGGACAACCGACACATGGAGGAACGAAAGGAACAGAGGTCGCAAACGTCACCATGCGCCCCAGGAGTAGCCCAAACCCCCTGCCCGATCCACGGGCCCCGGCAGGGAAGCTGACGGTCGGTAACACCCGTCTGCTACACCCGGCGCGATCGACATCTCATATCTGAGATACGGTGCAGCCATGGCAGACGACTACCTCGTACGCATCGGCAAGCTCATCCGTGACGCCCGGCAGCACCGGGGCTGGACACAGAGTCAGCTGGCCGATGCTCTCGGCACCAGCCAGAGCGCCGTGAACCGCATCGAGCGCGGCAATCAGAACATCAGCCTTGAGATGATCGCCCGAATCGGTGAAGCCCTCGACAGCGAGATCGTCTCCCTCGGCTACGCCGGCCCGATGCATCTGCGGGTCGTCGGCGGCCGCCGCCTGTCCGGCGCCATCGACGTCAAGACGAGCAAGAACGCGTGCGTCGCCCTCCTCTGCGCCTCCCTCCTCAACAAGGGCCGTACGGTCCTGCGGCGGGTGGCCCGCATCGAGGAGGTCTACCGCCTCCTCGAGGTCCTGAACTCCATCGGTGTCCGCACCCGCTGGATCAACGACGGCGTGGACCTGGAGCTGATCCCGCCGGCCCGCCTCGACATGGACGCCATGGACGCGGACGCCGCCCGCCGGACCCGGAGCATCATCATGTTCCTGGGCCCGCTGCTGCACCGGATGGACCAGTTCCGCCTGCCGTACGCCGGCGGCTGCGACCTCGGCACCCGCACCATCGAGCCGCACATGATCGCCCTGCGCCGCTTCGGCCTGGACATCACCGCGACCGAGGGCATCTACCACGCGCAGGTCGAGGCCGGGGTCTCCCCCGACCGCCCGATCGTGCTGACCGAGCGCGGGGACACGGTCACCGAGAACGCGCTCCTGGCCGCCGCCCGGCACAACGGCGTCACGGTCATCCGCAACGCCTCCTCCAACTACATGGTCCAGGACCTGTGCTTCTTCCTGGAGGCGCTGGGCGTCAAGGTCGAGGGCGTCGGCACCACCACGCTCACCGTCCACGGCGTCCCGAACATCGACGTGGACGTGGACTACTCCCCCTCCGAGGACCCGGTCGAGGCGATGAGCCTGCTCGCCGCCGCGGTCGTCACGGAATCGGAGCTGACGATCCGCCGGGTCCCGATCGAGTTCATGGAGATCGAGCTCGCGGTCCTGGAGGAGATGGGCCTGGACCACGACCGCTCGGCGGAGTACAGCGCCGACAACGGCCGCACCCGCCTGGTCGACCTCACGGTCCGCCCCTCCAAGCTCGAAGCCCCGATCGACAAGATCCACCCGATGCCGTTCCCCGGGCTGAACATCGACAACGTCCCCTTCTTCGCGGCCATCGCCGCCGTCGCCCAAGGCCAGACCCTGATCCACGACTGGGTGTACGACAACCGGGCCATCTACCTCACCGACCTCAACCGCCTCGGCGGCCGCCTCCAACTCCTGGACCCCCACCGCGTCCTGGTCGAGGGCCCCACCCGCTGGCGCGCGGCGGAAATGATGTGCCCGCCGGCCCTGCGCCCGGCGGTGGTCGTCCTCCTGGCGATGATGGCGGCCGAGGGCACCTCGGTCCTCCGCAACGTCTACGTCATCAACCGCGGCTACGAGGAACTGGCCGAACGCCTCAACTCGGTGGGCGCCCAGATCGAGATCTTCCGCGATATCTGACGCATCGACTGCGGGTCGGGACGCCTTCCGTCCCCCGGGCCGTCTGTAGGCAGTCGCCGGTGTCTCCGCCCCCGCTCATGCGCGCCCCGCATGGGCGGGATTCGGCCCGATGGGGTGGTCGTCCTCGCCACCGGGCATCGGAAGGCGGCAGAATCGGGAGGGCGTTGCAACGGGACAAAGGGGCGGACATGGCGGTCGGGGCCGGGGCGGATGTGGCTGTGGGGGTTCCCGCTCTGGCGGGGGCGCCGTTGGTGGGGTCGCTCTTCGAGCTGAAGTCGGACTCGCTCGGGACCTATCTGCGGGCCCGGCAGCGGCACGGCGACGTCGTGCGGATCACCGCCGGGCCGCCGGGGTTGCGGGCCGAGTTGTACTGCGTCTTCTCCGCGGAGGGTGCGCAGCAGGTGCTGGCCTCGGAGTCGGCCAACTTCCGCAAGGACAACCCCTTCTACCAGGAGGTCCGCGACTCCTTCGGCAACGGGCTGCTGACCAGTCAGGACGAGGACTACCTGCGCCAGCGCCGGCTGGTCCAGCCGCTGTTCACCCGGCGCCGGGTGGACGGTTACGCCGGGGCCGTGGCCGCCGAGACCGCCGCGGTCGTCGCCGGCTGGGAGAAGGCGCCCGACGGCATCGTCGACGTCTCCGAGCAGATGATGCACCTCGCCCTGCGCGCGGTCGCCCGGATCCTCTTCGGCACCGACGTGGAGGCCACCGTCGATGTCGTCGACCGGTGTTTTCCGGTCATCACCGAATACGTGCTGCGCCGCGGCTACTCCCCCGCCAACATCCCCCGCACCTGGCCGACTCCGGCCAACAAGCGGGCCGCCGCCGCGATGGACGAGCTCTACGCCGTGTGCGACAAGATCATCGGTGAGCGGCGCGCCGCCGCCACCGCCGATGGGCCCGGCGAGGACCTGCTGACACTGCTCGCCGCCGCGAAGAGTTCGGACGACGGGGAGTTCGACGCCTCCGAGCTGCGCGACCAGGTGCTGATCTTCCTGCTCGCCGGGCACGAGACGACCGCCACCTCCCTCTCCTTCGCCCTGCACCTGCTCGCCCGCCATCCCGAGGAGCAGAACCGGGCCCGCGAGGAGATCTCCCGGGTCCTGGGCGACCGTACGCCCGAGGCCGCCGACCTGGACCGGCTCCCGTACCTCACCCAGGTCCTCAAGGAGGCCATGCGCCTCTACCCGGCCGCGCCGGTCATCGGCCGCAAGGCCGTGGCCGCCACCGAGATCGGCGGCCACACCGTCCCCGCGGGCGCGGACGTGATACTGGCGCCGTGGGTGACGCACCGCCACCCGAGCTACTGGCCCGACCCGGACCGCTTCGACCCGGAGCGCTTCACCGCGGAGGCGGAGAAGGACCGTCCGCGCTACGCCTGGTTCCCCTTCGGCGGCGGCCCGCGCGCCTGCATCGGACAGCACTTCTCGATGCTGGAGTCGGTGATCGCGCTGGCGATGATCCTGCGGACGTACGAGTTCGAGGCCGTGGACACCGACATCCCGGTCAGCGCCGGCATCACCCTGCGGACGGACGGCCCGGCGCGCTGCCGGGTCAGGAGGTTGGACGGGTAGGGACCGCGCGGCCATCATGGGCCGATGGACGAGGAGATTCCGGGGCGTCTGTCCCCTTACGTACGCCGGCCCGCGCGGGCGATACTGCCCGGCTCGCCCGCTCCGGAGCGCCTGCTCCACCGGATCGGCGGCTTCTTCCTCTTCCGCTTCCTGACCGCGCTCCCCGACGACCTCGCCGACGCCGTATCGGCGCTCGCCGACCCCTTCGAGCGGGCCGCCCGCCTGGTCGGGCGGCTCCTCCACGGCCCGGCCCTGCGGGGCGGCTGGGACAGCGAGGCCGGCCGTCTCGCCCTGGCCCTGCACGGCCTCCACTGGACCCACTGGCACACCGAAACCCGGGGCCCGTACGGCACTTTCACCGCGGCCCCGGGCAAGGTCACCGTCCGGCCGCCGTGGGGGCGCGGCGACCCCGGCCGCGAGTCCCTCTCCGCCGCCTGCACCCTGCGCCGCGTACCCCTGCCGCGGCGCCGCCCGACCCGGGTGGACCTCGCCTTCGCGGACGGCTCCTGGCTGGCCCTGCGGATGAACACCCGGGCGGACGCGGCCCGCCTGCGCACCGCACTCGCCTGAGGACGGAGGACATCAGGCCCGGTCGGCGCTCGGGGTGTGGTTGCCCTGGAGCCGTTCCAGGTCCGAGGGCCGGACCTGGATGGCGAACACCGCGATGACCGCGCCGGCCAGGGTGAACAGCGCCGCCGCCACGAAGGCCGCGGCCACGCCCGAGGTGAGCACCTGGTCGCCCCAGGGCTTCGGAAGCTGTCCGGTGCGCTCGAAGAAGGCCCGCTGCGCGGGGTTGGCCGTGCGCAGGAACGACGGCACCTGGTCCCTGGCCTCGTTGCGGCTGGCCGTGCCGAAGACGGTCACCAGGATCGACAGGCCGAGCGACCCGCCCACCTGCTGCATCGAGTTGAGCAGGCCGGACGCCGCGCCCGACTCCCGGTCCGGGACGTTGGAGAGGGCCATCAGCGTCAGCGAGACGAACTGCAGGCCCATTCCGGTGCTGAACACCAGCATCGGGCCCAGGATGCTGCCCAGGTACGTCGAGTGGATGTCGGTCTGCGTCAGCCAGGCCAGCCCGGCCGCGCAGCACAGCGCGCCGGTGACCATGAAGGGCTTGGGGCCCAATTTCGGCAGCAGCTGCGAGGTGACCCCGGCGGCCACCGCGATCATGACGCTGACCGGCAGGAAGGCGAGGCCGGCCCGCAAGGGGCTGAAGCCGAGGACGTTCTGGACGAAGAGCGTCAGGAAGAAGAACATGCCGAAGATCGCGCAGGCGAGCATGAGCATGATGCCGTACGTCCCGGCCCGGTTGCGGTCGGCGAACATGTGCAGCGGGGTGATCGGCTGCGGCGAGCGCTTCTCGTTGAGGATGAACAGGGTCAGCAGGACCACGGCGGCGGCGAAGGAGCCGAGGGTCCAGGCGTCGCGCCAGCCTTCCTGGGAGGCGCGGATGAAGCCGTAGACGAGCGCGACCATGCCGGCGGTGCCGAGCAGTGCGCCCGGGAAGTCGAAGTGTCCGGGGTGGCGTTCGGACTCGCGGATGACCCTCGACGCCAGCAGGGCGATCACCAGGGCGATGGGGACGTTGACGAAGAGCACCCAGCGCCAGTCGAGCCATTCGACGAGGATGCCGCCGGCGAGCAGGCCGATCGCGCCGCCGCCGGCCGAGACTCCGGCGAACACGCCGAAGGCGCGGTTGCGGGCGGGCCCTTCGCGGAAGGTGGTGGTGATCAGTGCGAGGGAGGTCGGGGAGGCGATGGCTCCGCCGACGCCCTGGAGGGCCCGGGCGGCCATCAACTGGCCCGCGTTCTGTGCGAGTCCGCCGAGCAGGGAGGCCAGACCGAAGAGCAGGACCCCGAAGATGAAGACGCGCTTGCGGCCGAGGATGTCGCCGGCGCGGCCGCCGAGGAGCAGCAGGCCGCCGAAGGTGAGGGTGTAGGCGTTGACGACCCAGGAGAGGCTCTCGGTGGAGAAGTCGAGGGCGGTCTGGATGTGCGGCAGCGCGATGTTCACGATGGTGATGTCGAGGACCACCATGAGCTGGCAGGAGGCGATGACGAACAGGGCGAGCCCGTTCCCGCCCCCTCGGACCTTGCCGTCGGTCCCGGTGCTGGTCGGCGTTGCGTTCGGGTCCACCCTGTCGACGCTAAGCCCGGACACCGGGCGTCACCACTCGAACGGCCTAGCCTATGTGACATTTCACATGTCAAACTACGATGATGGATGACTTCCTCAGGCTCTCCGCGAGCACGGCCCGATTCACCTACGGGGCCCCGCGCGCCTTCGCCTTCGGCGACGACGGCCGGCTGCTCTGGTTCCTCCGCTCGACCGGCCCCACCGACGCCTTCGACGGCCTCTGGGTCCTCGACACGGCCTCCGGCATCGAGACCCGGCTTGCCGACCCGCGCGAGCTGTGCCCCGAGCCCGGCGACCTCCCCGCCGCGGAGCGCCGACTGCGCGAGCGGATCCGCCTGTCCGCCGCCGGCATCGGCTCGTACGCGCTCTCCGGCGACGGCCGGCGCGCCGTCTTCGCGCTCTACGGGCGGCTCTACGGGGTCACGGCCGACGGAGCCGGGAAGCCCGAGGAGATCCCGGCGGCCGGCCCCGCCGTCGACCCCCGCCCGAACGCCGACGGCTCCCGCACCGCGTACGTCACCGCCGACGCCCTGTACGTCGCCCCGGGCGGCCGGGTCAGCCCCGCCGACGGCGCCCGCTGGGGGCTCGCCGAGTTCGCCGCCGCCGAGGAGCTGGGCCGCGCCCGGGGGCACTGGTGGTCCCCGGACGGGGTCACCCTGCTCGCCGCCCGCGTCGACGAAACCGCCCTCCAGCGGCGCTGGTTCGCCGATCCGGCGCGCCCCGAGCTGCCGGCCGAGGACTTCGCGTATCCGGAGGCGGGCGGGCCCAACGCCGACGTCCAGCTGTGGGTGCTCGGCCCGGAAGGGGCCCGGATACGGCTGGACTGGGACGCGGAGGCCTACCCGTACGTCTCCGACGCGGGCTGGCCCGCCGGTGATACAGCGGAGACGGAGATCCTGCTGACCGTCCAGGACCGGCTGCAGCGCACCGTCCTGCTGCTCTCCGCCGACCCGGCCACCGGCCGTACCCGGGAGCTGTCCCGCACCACGCACCCCCAGTGGGTGGACCCCCTGGTCCCCGGCACCCCGGCCCGGCTCCCCGACGGGCGGATGCTCACCACCGCCGACACTCCCCCGGCCACCGCTGGGGGCACCCCCACGGGCGGGGCGGCCCGCGCCCTCGCGGTCGACGGCGCGGTGATCACCGGCGACGGGATCCAGGTCCGCGGCGTCGCCGGCGTCCACGAGGGCCGGCTGCTGATCACGGCCGGGCTGCGCGACCCCGCCGAACAGCAGGTGCTGCTGCTGGACCCCGCCACCGGGGAGACGACCCCGCTCGCCGACGGGCCCGGGGTGCACGGCGTCCAGGCCTCGGCGGGGGTGCTGCTGCTGACCTCCGCCGACGCCGACGGGATCCGGCGCACCGTACGCACCCCGGACGGCCGGGAGTTCAGCCCCGCCGACCTGTCGGAGCCGCTGCCCTACCGGGTGGTCCCGGCCTTGGAGCGGGTCACCGAGCACGGCGTCCCCACCGCCCTCGTCCTGCCCCGCGGCCACGTCCCGGGCACGCGGCTGCCCGTGCTGATGGACAGCTACGGCGGGCCCGGCATGCAGGACGTGTCCGCCGAGCCCCGCCGCTGGCAGGCCCGCCAGTGGTGGGCCGACCAGGGCTTCGCGGTGGTGACCGTCGACAACCGCGGAACCCCGTACGTCTCGCCCGCCTTCACCCACGCCATGTACCGCGGGTTCTCAGAGGTCACCCTGGAGGACCAGGTCGCGGCCCTGCACGCGCTCGCCGCCCGCCACACCGACCTCGACCTCGGCCGGGTCGGCGTCCGCGGCTGGTCCTACGGCGGCTACCTGTCGGCGCTGGCGGTGCTGCGCCGCCCGGACGTCTTCCACGCCGCGGCGGCCGGGGCCGCGCCGACCGACTTCCGGCACTACGACACGGCCTACACCGAGCGGTACCTGGGCCTGCCCCAGGACCACCCCGAGGTGTACGAGCGGGACTCGCTCATCGCGGACGCCCCGAACCTCTCCCGCCCGCTGCTGCTGGTCACGGGCCTGGCCGACGACAACGTCCACCCCTCCCACACCCTGCGCCTCTCCCAGGCCCTGACGGCCGCGGGCCGCCCGCACCAGCTGCTGGCCCTGCCCGGCGTCACCCACATGACCCCCGACGGGACACGGGAGAAGATCATGGCGCTGGAGCTGGAGTTCTTCCGCCGCGAACTGGGCCGATGAACCGGGACCGATGATCCGGCCGATGAACCCGAAGGGCCCCGGAGACGCCATTGGCTCCGGGGCCCTCCTTCTTCCCGTGGATCCCCGTCAGTCACCCGGGCCCCTCTCTTTTCACCGAGTGACATGCCACCTCCCGGGAGGCGGCGAGCTGCAGCAACGGCCGCTCGGTGCGGCAGATCTCGGGCCCGCTCAAGTCCGAAGGCGTACCCGTGCGATTCCAGCGCGTTTCATCGGCAGCGTCGAAGAGCCGTCCGATGGCTGAGCGGTATGAGTACGTGCCACATCGGCTGCTGCGCCGGCGTGTTCGCGATGTCGCGTCCGGTGTCGACAACATCGACCCGGCTTGAGCAGCCCGGCAGCACCCGAAGGGCCCCGGAGACGCCATTGGCTCCGGGGCCCTCCTTCTTCCCGTGGATCCCCGTCAGTCACCCGGGAAGTGACAGGCCACCTCGCGGGAGGCGGCGAGCTGCAGCAACGGCCGCTCGGTGCGGCAGATGTCCTGCGCCTTGGGGCAGCGCGGGTGGAAGGTGCAGCCCGGGGGTGGAGCGGCCGGGCTCGGCGGGTCGCCGAGCAGCACGATCCGCTCCCGCCGCCGCTCCGCCGCCGGGTCGGGCAGCGGTACGGCGGACAACAGCGCCCGGGTGTACGGGTGCTGGGGGTTCTCGTAGAGGGACTTCTTGTCCCCCATCTCGACGATCCGGCCGAGGTACATGACCGCGACCCGGTCGCTGACCCGCTTGACCACGGACAGGTCGTGCGCGATGAACACGTAGGCGAGGCCCAGTTCGGTGCGCAGCCGCTCCATGAGGTTGACGATCTGGGCCTGGACGGAGACGTCTAGGGCGGACACGGGCTCGTCGGCGACGATCAGCCGGGGGCTGGTGGACAGCGAGCGGGCGATGCCGATGCGCTGGGCCTGGCCGCCGGAGAACTCGTGCGGGTAGCGGTCGATGTGCTCGGGGATCAGGCCGACCAGTTCCATCAGCTCGGCGGCCCGGCGGCGGGCGTCGCCGGCGCTCCAGCCTTGGACGAGCAGCGGATCGGAGATGATGCGGGCCACCGTCTGGCGGGGGTTGAGGGAGGAGTGCGGGTCCTGGAAGACCATCTGGATGTTCTTGCGCAGCGGCCGCATGGCGCTCTGGGAGAGCCGGCCGATCTCCTTCCCCTCGAAGGCGACCCGGCCCGAGGTGGGTTCCAGCAGCCGCACGATCATCCGGCCGGTGGTGGACTTCCCGCAGCCCGACTCCCCGACCAGGCCGAGGGTCTGCCCGGCGGCCAGGTCGAAGGAGACCCCGTCCACGGCGCGCACGGGCGCCCCCCGGCGCCCGGTCGCGGACCGCTTCCCGGGGAAGGCCATGGTGAGGTCCCGTACGGACAGCAGCGGTTCGGAGCTCGTCGTCTTCATCGGGCCGCCTCCTCGGCGGTACGGGCGCCGGCGAAGTGGCAGGCCACCAGCCGCTCCGGTCCGCCCGCGTCCCCGTTCCCGTTCCCGTACGCCAGGAGCTCGGGCCGTACGTCGTCACAGGGCTCGGCGGCGCGCGGGCAGCGCGGGGCGAAGGCGCAGCCCGGGGCGGGTGCGAGCAGGGAGGGCGGGGAGCCGGGGATGGAGGGCAGCGGTGCGTCGTCGGCAGTGTCGAGGCGGGGCAGCGAGTCGAGCAGGCCCCGGGTGTAGGGGTGGGCGGGGTCGGCGAACAGGGCGTCGACCGGGGCCTGTTCGGCGGCCCGGCCGCCGTACATGACCAGCACCTCGTGGGCGACGCGGGCGACCACGCCCAGGTCATGGGTGATCATCACGACGCCGAGGCCGCGCTCCTGCTGGAGCCGGGCGATCAGCTCCAGGATCTGGGCCTGCACGGTGACGTCGAGCGCGGTGGTGGGCTCGTCGGCGATCAGCAGATCGGGTTCGCAGGCCAGGGCCATGGCGATCATGGCGCGCTGGCGCATGCCGCCGGAGAACTGGTGCGGGTACTCCCCCACCCGGCGGGCCGGTTCGGGGATGCCGACCTCGCCGAGCATGTCGATCGCCCGTCTGCGCGCGGCGGCCCGCCCGGCCTTGAAGTGCACCCGGTAGTGCTCGGCGATCTGCTCGCCGACCGTGTAGTAGGGGTGCAGGCTGGAGAGCGGGTCCTGGAAGATCATGGCCATCCTGCGGCCGCGGATCTTGGACAGCTCCCGTTCGGAGAGGCCGGTCAGCTCGCGCCCGGAGAGGGCCACGGAGCCGGCGACCTCGGCCGCGCCCCGGTGCAGGCCCATGACGGCCAGCGAGGTGACGGACTTGCCGGAGCCGGACTCGCCGACGATGCCGAGGGTGCGGCCGGCCTCGACGGTGAAGCCGAGCGAGTCGACGGCCCGTACGGTGCCGCGCGGGGTGGTGAACGTGACGCGCAGGTCGCGCACTTCGAGCAGGGCGGCCATCAGTACCTCACCCTCGGGTCGATGACGGCGTACAGGAGGTCGACGACGAGGTTGGCGACGACGATGAAGAAGGCGGCGAGCAGGGTGACGCCGAGGACCACGGGCTGGTCGGAGCTGACCAGGGCGCCGTAGAACAGCCTCCCGATGCCGGGGAGTCCGAAGATGGACTCGGTGATCACGGCTCCGGCGAGGAGTCCGCCGAGGTCCATGCCGAAGATGGTCAGGATCGGGGTCATCCCGGAGCGCAGCCCGTGTTTGACGACGACGGTGCGCTCGGGCATGCCCTTGGCGCGGGCGGTGCGGATGTAGGGCTCGGCCATCGCCTCGATCATCGAACCGCGGCTCTGGCGCGCGTACATGGCGGCGTAGAGCAGCGCGAGCGCGGTCCAGGGCAGCAGCAGGTTCGAGGCCCAGGCGAGCGGGTCGTCGGTGAGGGCCTCGTAGGTGGGGTAGGGCAGGAGGCCGGCGATGCGGATGACCCCGTAGATGAGCATCACGGAGGTGAAGTAGACGGGCAGCGAGGCGGCGGCGACCGCGCCGACCATCAGGGCCTTGTCGGTGGCGGTGTCCTTGCGCAGGGCGGCGGTGACGCCGGCGCCCAGTCCGAGGACCAGCCACAGCGCGGCGGCGCCGAGGGCGAGGGAGGCGGAGACCGGGAGCCGGTCCATCAGCAGGTCCCACACGGGCAGGGAGTTCTCGTAGGAGTAGCCGAGGCACGGGAAGTCGCAGGCGACGGCGTACTGGCCGGTGCCGAGGGTGCGGCCGGTGAAGATCCCGGTGAGGAAGTCGGCGAACTGCCGCCACAGGGGCTGGTCGAGGCCGAGGTAGGCCCGTACGTCGGCCAGCCGCTCGGCGCTGCAGGTCTTGCCGCAGGCGGCCGCGGCCGGGTCGGAGGGCAGGACGTAGAAGATGAGGAAGGTGACGGCGGCGATGGCGAGGAGCACGCCGGCGAGGGCGAGCAGCCGGCGGGCGAGGTAGAGGATCAACTGCGGCCGCCCCTCGGGTCGAGGATGTCGCGCAGGGCGTCGCCGAGCAGGGTGAAGGCGAGCACGGCGAGGAAGAGGAAGACGCTCGGGATGACGAAGTACATGGGGTCGGTCTCGTAGAAGGCGACGGACTCGGCGATCATCTGGCCCCAGGAGGGGGTGGGCGGGCGGACGCCGACGCCGAGGTAGCTGAGCGCGGCCTCGGTGCTGATCATGCCGGGGATGAGCAGGGTGGTGTAGGCGATGACCGGGCCGGAGACGCCCGGGAGGATGTCGCGGGTCAGGATCCGCCAGGAGCTCGATCCGCCGACGCGGGCGGCGTCCACGTACTCGCGGTGTTTGAGGGAGAGGGTCTGGCCGCGGACGACGCGGGCCACGCCGGGCCAGCCGAAGAGGCCGATGACGGCGGTCATGAGGACGATGCGGTTGACGTCCTTGGCCACCGACAGCATCGCGATCATGAAGATGAGGGAGGGGAAGGACATGGTCAGGTCCATCAGCCGGGACAGGACGGCGTCGGTGCGGCCGCCGAAGTAGCCGGCGGCGATTCCGGCGGCGGTGCCCGCGAGGACCACGATGGCGGTGGCGGCGAAGGCGATGAGCAGGGAGACCTGGGCGCCGTGGACCACGCGGGCGAACAGGTCGCGGCCGGTGACGGGTTCGACGCCGAGCCAGTGCTCGGGGCTGATCCCGCCGAGGGAGCCGAGCGGCTGGCCCCCGAGGTAGGGGTCGATGGCGGTCTTGTCGAACTCCTCCGGGGACCAGCCGCCGAGCGCGCCCAGCCAGGGGGCGGTGACGGCCATGAGGACGAAGAGGAGGACGAGGCCGAGGCTGACGCGGACGGCGGGGCGTCGGCGGAGCTCCTGCCGGGCGAGCTGCCAGGGGCTGCTGCCGGGCGCTGGCGCGGGCCGGGCGGTGGAGGCGTCGAGGGCTGCTGCGGCGCCCGGGGCGGGTGCTGCGCCCGGGGCGGGTGCTGCGCCCGAGGCGGGTGCTGCACCCGAGGCTCGGGCGGCGCCGGCGGGCGGGGTGCCGTCAGGCCCAAGGGCCGAGGTGGCGCCCAGGGCCGGTGCGGCGCCCGAGGCCGGTGGGGCCCCCGAGGCTCGGGCGGCGCCGGCGGGCGGGGTGCCGTCAGGCTCGGGGGCTGCCCGGTCGTCCGGGACCGGTGGGGTGGTGGTCATGATCTCTGAGCTCCGGATTCCTCAGCCCTGGCTCTTCGACGGGTCCTTGAGGCCGACCGTGCCGTAGTCGATGGTGCCGGTCCACACAGGGTGGCCGTAGGCGCCGGCAATGTTGGGGCCGACGAGCAGCGGCTTGCGCTCCAGCAGGACGGGGATGGCCGGGGACTTCTTCATGATCTCCGCGTCGAGGTCGATCCAGGCCTGGTTGGCCTGCTTGGCGTCGGCCATGGCGTTGATCTCGTCGATCCGCTTCATGGTCGCGTCGTCGCGGAACTGGCTGTTGTTGCCCTGGTTGCCCTTCTCCTTGATGGTGCGTCCGTCGAAGACGAAGGGGATCCAGGTGGAGCCGGAGGGGTAGTCGGGGCACCAGCCGGTGAGCGTCATGTCGGGGGTGGTGGAGAGGTCGCCGATGACGTCGTAGTAGGCGCCCGGGTCGATGGTGTCGACGACGACCTCGATGCCGGCGCGGGACAGGCCCTGCTGGATCGCCTCGGCCTTGCCCTTGTCGCCGGTGGAGACGGCGAGGGAGACCTTGAGGGTCTCCTTGCCCGCGGCCTTGAGGAGTTCCTTGGCCTTGGCCGGGTCGCCGGCCGGGGCGATCTTGAGGGTGTCGGCCTGCTTGCCGCCGGAGAGGGCCGGGGGCAGGTAGGCGGTGGCGACCTCGTTGAGGGCCGGGCCGCCGCCCGCGGTGATCACGGCCTCCTTGTCGACGGCGTACTGCATGGCCTCGCGGACCTTGGGATCGTTGAAGGGCGCCCGGGAGTTGTTCAGGTAGAGCATCTCGGTGCAGCCCTGGGACTCGGCGAGCAGGCGGGCCTTGACCTCCGGCTTGGGGAGCACCTTCGGGGCGCTCTCGGGCCGCATGTCCATGTACTGGACGGTGGAGGCGTCGGCGCCCTCGCCCGCGATGATCCGGTCGTCGATCTGGCCGCCCTTGAGGCCCATGACGACCACGAACTTGTCCGGGTAGGCCTTGCGGACGGTGTCGGTCTTGGCGTCCCAGTGCTCGTTGCGGACCAGGACCAGCTTCTTGTCGCGGTCGTACGACTCGATCTTGTACGGGCCGGAGGAGAACGGGCGGGCGTCGTACTGGGTGCCCTTCTCCTGGGCCTGGGGCACGGGCGCGAAGGTGGGGAGGGTGGCGGTCGCGGAGAACTCGGCGACGGGCCGCTTGAGTTCGAAGACGATCGTCCGGTCGTCCGGGGTCTTGACCGAGTCGAGGTGCTTGCCCTGGAGCGGGCCCTTGTAGCCCTCGGTGCCGGCCAGGTACTGGGCCGCGTAGTCGGGGCCGCCGGTGAGGTCGGGGGCGAAGGAGCGCTCGACGTTGTACTTGATGTCCTGGGCCTTGATGGGCGAGCCGTCCTCGTACTTCACGCCCTCCTTGAGGGTGAAGGTCCAGGTGCGGCCGCCGTTGGAGGGGGTGCCGAGGTCCGTGGCGAGGTCGGGGACCAGCTCGCTGCCGGCCTTGCCGGGCTCGGCCTTGAAGGTGACGAGCGTGCGGTAGAGCAGCCGGGTCCCGAAGTCCATGGCCGGCATGACCCAGTTGCGGGCGGGGTCGAGGTGGGCGAAGTCCTGGTTGGACAGGACGGTGAGGGTGCCGCCCTTGACCGGGGTGCCGCCGAGGATCTTGCCGTCGTTGGCCGCGGCCGGGTTGGCGGCGCCCGCGCCCGCGGAGCCCTTCTTGGTGTCGGAGCAGCCCGAGGCGCCGAGTGCGAGTGCCGCCACCAGGGTGGTGGCGAGGGCGAGTTGGGTGCGCTTGGTCATGGGTCACTCCAGTGAAGGGCCGCGCTCTAGGATGTGACCGGTAACATAGTAATGTGAAATTGTACTGACAAGAGGTTTGCACCGCCGTTATCCAGCCGTGTCCAAATCCCCCTGGCCCAAAGGCTGTTGGGCCCGCCCAAAGCGGACCGCCCGCCGGCCCGGAGCGGCGCGACTGCGCCGGTTCCGGGTGGCGGGCGGTCCTCGCCGTCAGTCCAGGATGTCCGGGATCGGCTCGGTGTTGCTGCGCTGGACCGCCGCCTTGGAGCCGGCGGCCGAGCCGAGGGCCCAGTCCGATAGCGCCATCGAGTCCGCGTAGCGCTCCTCGTCGTTCAGCAGGACGCCGATGACGGTCTTGCCGTTGCGGGTCACGGAGAAGACGAGGCACTTGCCGGCCGCGGTGCCGGTGCCGGTCTTGACGCCGATCGCGCCGGGGAATTCGTACCCGGTGGGGCGGGGCTGGACGAGCAGGTTGCTGTTCTTCCAGGTGGCGTCGGTGGAGGTGCCGCCGCTGCTGTACTCGACGGTCTTCACGACGCTCTTGAAGGTGGTGCCCGTCATCGCGTACTTGGTCAGCTTCGCGAGGTCGCGCGGGGTCGTGAGGTTGTTGCCGGTCGGCGAGATGCCGTCGAAGGAGTCGTAGACCGTGTTGGTCATGCCCAGGGCCTTCGCCTTGGCGTTCATCTTCGCGATGAAGTCGGCCGTACGGGCCTGGGTGGTCGCGCCCGAGCCGAAGGTGTCGGCGAGCGCGTAGGCGGCGTCGCAGCCCGAGGGCAGCATCAGCCCGTACAGCAGCTGGCGGACCGTCGGGGTGGCACCCGCCTTCAGGTGGGCCGAGCTCGCGCCCTCCCGGACGACGTAGTCCAGGTACTCCTGCTGGATGGTGACCTTCTTGGTGAGGTCGACCCCCGGAGAGGTGGTCACCACGATCATGGTCATGATCTTGGTGGTGCTCGCCATCTGGCGCTTGGTGTCGGCGTCCTTGGAGAAGAGCTCGGCCCCCGTGGTTCCGTCCACCATGAACGCGCCGGCGGCGGTGACGGGCGGCGCGGCTGCGGCCTGGGCCGGAGCGGACACCGTGAGCAGGGCTCCGGTGGCGATGGTGACGGCGAGTGCGGCGCGCCCGCGGCGCATCAGCTTCGATATCAAGTTCGGTCCCCGTGTTGGCAGAAGAAAGTGGAGGGGCGGGGGGCCCAAGAAAAACCCCCCCCCACCCAAACAAAAAAAAAAACCCCCCCCCCCCCCCCACCC
>NZ_JBHWUO010000017.1:0-64270 GCF_042736975.1 Streptomyces sp. NPDC059989 | reverse complement strand
GCCCCCGCGTCAAAACTTCTTCTTACTCCTGTTCGCCCCGTGGTTGCTCAAACACTTGGTGCGGGGCGCGCCCCCCCCCCCCCCCCCGCGCCTCCGGAAGCTTACGCAGTCCCCTCCCGCCCGCCGAGACCCCTGTCACCACCGCCGGGCGGACCGGCGCTTCGCCGCCGGGGTCACAGACCCGAGCCGAGACCTCCCGGGGTGCGGCCGACGGGCTCGTCGCGGCCCTGCGCCCAGAGGGAGCGGACGTGGCCGAGGTGGCGCACCATGCAGGCCTCGGCCGCCGCGGCGTCGCCGGTGAGCATCAGGTCGAGCAGTTCGATGTGCTCCTCGGCGGAGGAGACCAGCTTGCCGGCCTCGTCGAGGCCGGTGAGCCCGTACAGCCGGGAGCGCTTGCGCAGGTCGCCGACGGTCTCGACGAGGCGGTCGTTGCCCGCGAGTCCGAGCAGCGTGAGGTGGAAGCGGCGGTCCGCCTCCAGATAGCCGATCAGATTGTGCTCGCGGGCGCTGGTGACGATCTCCTGCGCGATGGGGCGCAGGGCCTCCAGCTGCTCGGCCGTGGCGATCTTGGTGATCTTCCCGATCGTCGGCACCTCGATCATCGTGCGCAGTTCGGTGTACTGGTCGAGATCGCGCTCGCTGACCTCGGTGATCCGGAAGCCCTTGTTGCGGACGGGCTCGACCAGGCCTTCGCGGGCGAGGTCGAGCATCGCCTCGCGCACCGGCGTGGCCGAGACGCCGAGTTCGGCCGCGAGGCCCGGTGCGGAATAGACACTTCCGGGGCGTAGTTCACCCGCTATCAGGGCTGCTCGGAGGGCGTGGCCGACCTGGTCGCGGAGCCGTTCCTGGGCCTTGATGAGACTGTGCTGCTTCAGGTCACCCATTGCTTTTCCTCCGAGACCCCTTACCCCACTGGTGGGCGGAGGAACAGCGTACAATGTCACGTTTCGCTGTTCGCCCCGGCGGTCTCGAACAGCGCGACCGCCACGGCAAGATCCTCCCAGGCCATGCCCACACTCTTGAAGACCTGTGGACAACCCGGCGGCCCGCCCGCCGGCATCCGGCCGGCGACCAGGTCGGCGAGGGTGCCGGTGATGTGACCGGGCCCGATGGCCCCTTCCGCCTCCGGCACCAGCAGGTCCCCGGCCTCGCGCAGGGCCGCCGCGCGCGACTCCACGTACACGGCGGAGCGCCGGATGAGCGCGGTGTCGGTCTCGCGGGCCGCCGGCTCGTGCGAGCCCACCGCGACGACCACCGCCTCCGGCCCGACCAGCCGCCCGTCGAAGAGGGGTTCGCGGGCCGTGGTGCAGCAGACCACCAGGTCGGCGCCGGCCACGTCCGCGGCCGTCCCCGTGCGGGCGGGCACCCCGAGGGCCTCCGCGTGCTCCGCCAGCTTCCGGGCCCCGGGCGGCTGCCGGGCGACCACCACCACCTCGGACAAGTCCCGTACGGAGAGGACCGCTTCGAGGTGTCCGTACGCCTGCGGGCCCGACCCGAAGAGCACCAGCCGCAGCGGCCGCCCGGCCGGGGCCAGGTAGCGCAGGGCCAGGGCCGAGACCGCCGGGGTGCGCAGCGCGGTGAGGGCC
The DNA here is from genome assembly GCF_042736975.1 of Streptomyces sp. NPDC059989. Lineage (NCBI taxonomy): Bacteria > Bacillati > Actinomycetota > Actinomycetes > Kitasatosporales > Streptomycetaceae > Streptomyces > Streptomyces sp. NPDC059989. The sequence continues at coordinate 62,684 of NZ_JBHWUO010000017.1, read as the reverse complement.
GCGCCGTCCAGCAGGGCCACCGGCTGCAGGGTGGGGCCGTCGAGCAGCAGGTAGCTTCCGGTGATGCGGGGCAGGCCGCGCGCCGGATTCCCGGGCGCGACCCCGGCGACCTTCACGCCCGCGTACGCCCCGGACGCGGCCGGCATCAGCAGCAGTTCCCCGCCGGGCACGCCGAGCGCCGTGCGCCGCGGATCGCTCTCGGGATCCAGCCCGGCCCGCAACACCCCGGCCAGGGCGTCGATGGCCGCGGCCGGGGTCAGGAGCCGGGCCATGGCGTCGGCGCCGATGTGCCGGAGCCCGCCCGCGGCGGGCTCCCCCTCGACCGATCCCGCCGGGGCGGGCTTCCCCGGATCCGGCCGCCTCACAGCGAGAACCCCGTCCCGAGGGGGTCGTACGGGTCCACCGTGAAGGCGTGTTCGCCGGTGCGGTAGGCCGTGCCGGTGACCTCGGTGACCCCGCCCGGCAGGAACCGCCCGGTGAACACCGTGCCCGCAACCGACTCGTGCAGCAGGTCCTCGCCCGGGCCGAGCCGCCCGTCCTCCGCCAGCAGCGCGAGCCGCGCGGAGGTCCCGGAGCCGCAGGGCGAGCGGTCGATCTGCCCGTCGGCGAAGACGGTGACGTTGCGCTGGTGCGGTCCGAAGGGAGTGTCGGGCAGCTCCTCGTACAGGATCACCCCGTAGACCCCGGACAGCAGCGGGCCGTCGGGGTGCCAGGTGGCCGGGTGGGTGGCCAGCGCGGCCCGGATCTCCTGTCCGGCGCGGACCAGGGCGGGCAGGGCGGCCCGGGAGACGTCCAGGCCGAGTTCGCGGGCGGCGACGGAGGCGTAGCAGGCCCCGGCGTGCGCGATGTCCACCTCGGCGAGCCCGAGCGAGGTGGCGACCGGCACCTTGCGGGCGGCCACCCGGGCCGGGACGTTGCGGAAGGTGATCCCGGTGGTGCGGCCGCCGTCCCGGTGCACGGTGGCGGTGACCCGCCCGGACGGCACGTCGATGCGCACCTGCGCGTCCCCGTGGTCCGGGGCCGCGACCCGGCCGGTGTCCACGGCCCAGGCCCCGAGGGCCATGGTGCCGTGGCCACAGGCCGTGGAGTAGCCGTCCTTGTGCCAGAACAGCACGCCGAAGTGGGCCCCGTCGTCGTCCGGGGGCACGACGAACCCCCCGTACATCCCGGCGTGCCCGCGCGGCTCCTGTACGAGCAGGCGCCGTACGTCGTCCAGTGCCCCGCGGCGCGGGGCCGTCCCGGAGCCGCCCGGGCCGATGGCGGTGGCACAGCGCTCGGCGACGGTGTCCCCGGGCACGGGCGGGAGGTCTTCGCAGACGATCCGGAAGGGCTCGCCCGCGGTGTGGTAGTCCGCCGTTCGGACGGTGTTCACAGGAGGAACCCTCCGGGGAAGGGGTCGGTGGGGTCGAGGAAGTACTGGGCCGTGCCGGTGATCCAGGCGCGCCCGGTCACGGTGGGGACGACGGCCGGGAGTCCGCCGACCGCGGTCTCCCCGATCAGGCGGCCGGTGAACTCGGTGCCGATGAAGGACTCGTTGACGAAGTCCGCGCCGAGCTCCAGGAGGCCGCGGGCGTGCAGCTGGGCCATGCGCGCGCTGGTTCCCGTACCGCAGGGCGAGCGGTCGAACCAGCCGGGGTGGATGGCCATGGCGTGCCGGGAGCGGCGGGCGTCGGAGCCGGGGGCGGCGAGGTAGACGTGCTTGACCCCGGCGATGGAGGGGTTCTCCGGGTGGACGGGGCGGTCGCCCGAGCCGTTGATGGCGTCCATGACGGCGAGTCCCGCGGTGAGCAGGTCGTCCTTGCGGGCCCGGTCGAAGGGCAGGCCCAGGGCGTCCAGTTCGACGAAGGCGTAGAAGTTGCCGCCGTAGGCGAGGTCGTAGGTGACCGTGCCGAAGCCGGGGACCTCGGCCTTCAGGTCGAGACCGACGCTGAAGGAGGGGACGTTGGTGAGGGTGACGGCGGTGGCCGCCCCGTCCTCGACCCGGACGTCGACGCTCACCAGACCGGCCGGGGTGTCGAGCCGGACGGTGGTGACCGGTTCGACGACGGGCACCATGCCCGTCTCGACCAGGACCGTGGCCACCCCGATGGTGCCGTGCCCGCACATGGGCAGCAGGCCGGACACCTCGATGTAGAGGACGCCGAAGTCGGCGTCGGGACGGGTGGGGGGCTGCAGGATGGCGCCGCTCATGGCGGAGTGCCCGCGCGGCTCGTACATGAGCAGGGTGCGGACGTGGTCCGTGTGCTCGATGAAGTGGAGCCGCTTCTCGGCCATGGTGGCGCCGGGGATCACCCCGACTCCCCCGGTGATGACCCGGGTCGGCATGCCCTCGGTGTGCGAGTCCACCGCGTGGTAGATGTGGCGTGTGCGCATCGTGTCCCCCCTTGGACGGGTTAGTTGAGGCCCTCGGCGAGGGCCTTCTCGGTGGCGGCGCGAACGGTGGCCTCGATCTCGCCGGTGAGCGGGAAGCGCGGCGGGCGGGTGGCGCCGCCGGGGCGGCCGGCCAGGTCCATGGAGAGCTTGATGGCCTGGACGAATTCGGTCTTGGAGTCCCAGCGGAGCAGGGAGTGCAGGGACTTGTAGAGCGGCAGGGCGGTGGCGAGGTCGCCGGCGACGGCGGCCCGGTACAGGGTGGCGCAGGCCTGCGGGAGCGCGTTGGGGTAGCCGGCGATCCAGCCGACCGCGCCCGCGAGGGCGAGTTCGAGCAGGACGTCGTCGGCGCCGATGAGCAGGTCGAGGCCGGGGGCGAGTTCGGCTATCTCGTAGGCGCGGCGCACGTCCCCGCTGAACTCCTTGACGGCGACGATGGAGCCGTCGCCGTGGAGGCGGGCGAGCAGGGCGGGGACCAGGTCCACCTTGGTGTCGTACGGGTTGTTGTACGCGACGACGGGCAGGCCGGCCCGGGCGACCTCGGCGTAGTGGGCGCGTACGGTCTGCTCGTCGGCCCGGAAGGCGTTGGGCGGCAGGAGCAGTACGGAACCGGCCCCGGCCTCGGCTGCCTGGTCGGCCCAGCGGCGGGCTTCGGCGCTGCCGTACGCGGCGACGCCGGGCATGACGCGGGCTCCGTCGCCCGCGGCCTCGACGGCGGTACGGACGACGCGCGCCCGCTCCTCGTCGGTGAGGGTCTGGTACTCGCCGAGGGAGCCGTTGGGGACCACGCCGTCGCAGCCGTTGGCGATCAGCCAGGCCACGTGGTCGGCGTACGCGTCGTAGTCGACGGTGAGGTCCTCGCGCAGGGGGAGTGCGGTGGCGACCATGATCCCGTGCCACGGGCGGGTGCGGGTGTCGCTGCCGGGCAGGGGGGTGGAGGCGGGCGCAGGGGTGGGCGCGTGGGTCATGAGGTGACTCCCTAGTGTGGTGTGTGACATTTTACTAGTGGGCGTGAGGCCGCCACAAGGGTACGGGCGGACCCGATCAGCGGTCGGCCGGGGGAAGTTCGGCGAGGTGGCGCAGCGGGACCGGGCAGGACAGCGGTCGCCGGTCGGGGGCGGGCTCTTCTCCGGCGAGGGCGGCCACGGCCGGGCCGCACATCCGGCCCTGGCACCAGCCCATGCCGGCGCGGGTGAGGAGTTTGACCGTACGGGCGTCCCGCGCGCCGAGGTCTTCGGCGGCCTCCCGGATCCGGCCGGCCGGCACCTCCTCGCAGCGGCAGACGACGGAGTCGTCCCGCAGCCAGCCGGTCCAGGCGGAGCCCGGGCGGTGGGCGGCGGCCATCGCGCCGGCGAAGTCGCGCAGCCGGGCGCGGCGGCGGGCCAGGCCGGCCGGGACGGGCCGGCCGGCGGCGGTGCGGGCGGCGATCTCCCCCTCGGTGAGGGCGAGTTCGGCGCCGCCGATGCCGCCGGTCTCCCCGGCGGCCCAGATCCCGGGGACGGAGGTGCGCTGCCCTGCGTCGAGGTCCAGGGCCACCGTGCCGTCGGGGCCGGGGAGGGTGGCGCAGCCGAGGCCGGTGGCGAGTTCCAGCTGGGGCACGAGGCCGTGGCCCACGGCGAGGGCGTCGCAGGGGATCCGGCGGGCGGTGCCGGGCAGGGGGCGCCAGTCGCGGTCGAGCCGGGCGACGGTGACGGCTTGGACGCGGTCGGTGCCGTGCGCCTCGACGACGGCGGACCGGGTGAGGAGGCGGATGCCGCTTCTGAGCAGGGCGCCGCCGTGGAGTGCGCCTTCGGCGAGTTTGGCGGGGTTGCGCAGGAGGGTGGCCGTCTTCCGCGCGTACGCCGTGTACGCCGATGCCTCCACGACGGCCGGGACCGTGGCTCCGGCGGCGGCCAGCGAGCCGGCCACGGCGAGCAGGAGGGGGCCGCTGCCGGCGACGACGATCCGGCGGCCGGGGAGGACGAGGCCGCCCTTCAGCATGGCCTGGGCTCCGCCGGCGCCGACCACGCCGGGCAGGGTCCAGCCGGGGAAGGGCAGTTGGCGTTCGTAGGCACCGGTGGCGAGCAGGATGCGGGTGGCGGGGACGGTCGCGGCGTGCTCGTCGGGGCCGGCCACCGCGTGGAGGGTCCAGAGGTCGCCGTCGGGGACCACCGTCCACACGTGGTGGAGCGGGAGGTACGTGATCCGGCCGGCCGAGATGTGGGCGCGCAGGGCGGCTTCGCGTCGGGCGAAGGCGGCCCAGCCGTGGTGGAGGGCCTGGGGGCGGGCGGCGCCGAGGCCGGGCGCCGGGCGGCGGTAGAACTGGCCGCCGGGCTGCTCCCCCGCGTCGAGGAGGGTGACGCGCAGGCCGTGGTCGGCGGCGGTGACGGCGGCGGCGAGGCCGGCGGGGCCGGCGCCGATGATGGCGAGATCTACCGGGTCGCCTGCCGGGTCGCCTGCGGCGGGCTCGGCGGACTTGGCGGGGTCGACGGACTCAACGGGCTCGGCGGGCGCGGTGGGGTCGACGGACTCAACGGGCGCGGCGGGCGCGGTGGGGTCGGCGGGCTCGACGGGCGCGGTGGGCTCGGCGGCGTCAGACGGCGAGGTCGGCATGGCCCGTGCCCTCCTGGGTGGTGACGGTGTCCCCGGGGCGGGCGGGGATCAGGCAGGCGCGCTGGTTGGGGCGGCCGTTGACGGTGACGAGGCAGTCGTAGCAGCTGCCGATCCCGCAGAAGGCGCCGCGCGGGGCGCCGGATTCGCGGGTGGTCCGCCAGGCCAGGATCCCGGCGGACCAGAGCACGGCGGCGATGGACTGGCCCTCCTGTGCGGGCAGTTCTTGGCCGTCGAAGGCGATGGCGTACGCCGATTTCGGGCTGCCGCCGACCAGGGAGCGGGGGCTTCGCATCAGGGGGGTCCTCCTCGGGGGTGTCGGGGACGAGTCCGGGTGGTGTCCCCGCCGGGCGGGGGTGTTGGGGGCCGGGGACGCCGGGGTGGGGTGTCGTCCGGGACGGGCTTCGATGTTCGGCGCCTCGGGCCGACTGGTCTGCGGGCGGTGGTTCGCGCCGAAATCATCTCGTTTTAGTCCCGGACGACACCCCACCCCGTCCCCGCCCCCGGCTCCGTGAATCGGTCCGGGCGGAACGGGGCTAGGGGCAGGGCGGGTTCGGCTTCGGTGAGGGCCGCCGCGATGAGGAGGCCTGTCGCCGGGGCCAGGCCGATGCCCGCGCCCTCGTGGCCGCAGGCGTGGAGCAGGCCGGGGCGGCAGGGGTCCGGGCCGATCGCAGGGAGGTGGTCCGGGAGGTAGGGGCGGAAGCCGTGGTAGGTGCGCAACACACGCGTATCGGCCAGGATCGGGAAGAGAGCCGCCGCCTGGGAGGCGAGGCGGCGCAGGGCCTCGGTGGAGAGGGTGCGGTCGAAGCCTACGCGTTCGCGGGTGGCGCCGATCAGGACCGGGCCCGAGGGGGTGCCCTCGACCACGGCCGAGGACTGGAGGGCCGCCGAGCCGCTGGCGACGTCGGCGATGTAGTCGGCGGCGTAGACCTTGTGGCGGACGACGCGGGGCAGCGGTTCGGTGACCAGGACGAAGCCGCGGCGCGGCAACACCGGCAACGTCGTCCCGGCCAGTTCCGCGATGTGGCCGCCCCAGGTGCCCGCCGCGTTGACCACCGCGGGGGAACTCAGTTCGCGCCTCGGCGTGCGGACGCCCCGCACCGCGCCCGTTCCGTCCAGGAGGATGTGGGTGACCTCCTCGCCGAGGTGGACCTCGGCGCCCGATGCGGCCAGCAGGCGGGCCGCCGCCTGGGCGGGCTGGACCTGGGAGTCCTGGGGGTAGTGGAAGCCGCCGGCCAGGCCCGGGGCCAGGTGGGGCTCCAGGGTGCGGAGGTCGTCGGCCCCCGCCTCGGCCGCTTCGACTCCGGCCTTGCGCTGGCCTTCCGCGAAGCTTCGCAACGCGTCCAGCGAAGCCTGGTCCGGGGCGACGACGAGGCCGCCCTTGGCCTCGTACTCGATCTCCTGCGGGAGGACCGCGGCGAGTTCGTGCCAGAGCCCGGTGGAGAGGAGGGCGAGGTCGAGTTCGGGGCCCGGCTCCTTGTCGGAGACGAGCAGGTTGCCTTCGCCGGCGCCGGTCGTGCCGCCCGCCACCGGGCCGCGGTCGACCACGGCCACGGAGAGTCCGGCGCGGGCCGCGTAATAGGCGCAGGCCGCTCCGACGACGCCGGCGCCGATGATCACGACGTCAGGAGAGTGTCTCTTGAGCACGGCAGTAATATGTCACATTCTTTAGGCGCTGCCCAGACCGGTCCCGCGGGCGGGACCGGTCCGGAACCGGTCAGCTGCGGAGCGGGCCCTCACAGCTGTAAGAGGAGGTCGCTGCCACCTTGTTGGACCAGATCTCCGGCGCCCCGAAGGAGCAGTTCATGTCGGCCAGGTTGCTGGAGGCGGCGCCGGCCCGGTCGAGGATGAAGTAGTCGACCGTCTCGGACATGTCCTTGAAGTTCTGGTCGTCGCTGCGCCAGTTCTTCAGGTTCGCCGTGATCCGCCCGGTACAGGTGAAGCGGCGCTTGCCGGGGTCGCCGTTCTCCACGCAGTCCGGGGTGTTGTACGTGGCGGTGGCGAAGGCCGACTTCACGGATCCGAGCGCCGAGTCGCGCAGCTGCTCGTTGGGGGTGAAGGAGGTGTTCGGGACGAAGAGCTGGTCCACCTTGGCGATCTGCGCGGTCAGGAAGCGGTCGTAGTCGCGCTGGAGGTAGGTGTCCGCGCCCATCCGGCTGCGCCAGGCGTCGTACGCCGCCACGTCGTTGTTCCGCAGGTGCGTGTACATCTCGCGCAGCAGGGAGGGCTTCTCGGTCCACAGGAACTCGAAGAAGGTGCCGGCGTAGCTGTAGAAGCGGAATCCGTCGCCGTCGTAGGTGGCGTTGAGGAGCTGTTCGACGCTCATGCGCGGGCCGCCGCCGGCGGTGTCGTTGATGATGCTCTTGACCAGGGACTTGCGGACGGCGATGCCGTTGTCGCGGGTGGCGCCGTCGAAGAACTCGGCGGTGCCCTCGTCCATGGCGGTCGTACGGTCGCCCTCGTACCAGGGGCCTTCGCCGAAGAAGCCGGGGACGGCGTAGCGGCCGTTGAGGTAGTGCGTGTACTCGTGGCGGAAGAGCTCTTCCAGGGTGAGGGAGGAGTCCTGCGGGACGCGGCGCTGGTAGGTGTAGAAGGTGGCGCCGTTCTCGATGTAGATGCCGCCGTTGTTGGTGCCGTAGCCGGTCAGGATCGGGTGGTAGTTCTCGTAGTCGGCGCGGGAGGCGTAGAGCACGATGTTCAGCGTGCTGTTGGGGTCGCCGGCGAGCGGCTGGTCGGTGCCGAGCACGCGGTGGTACTGCGACTTGACCTGCTTGCTGGCGTAGTAGAGCTGGTCGACGGTGGCCCGGTCGAGGGCGGTGCGGACCTTGATGCCGCCGTTGTCGTAGGAGTAGGTGTAGGGGAAGAGCTGCTTCTCGATGTCTTCCTTGCACACCCCGTACGGCTTGCAGGCCTCGTAGAAGTTGAGCCAGGAGACGAGCTTGGCCCACTGCTCGCTGCCGTTGCCGAAGCCGGACTTGACGGGCTCCAGCAGGGCGCCGAGGTCGGCGACGACCTGGTTCTTGAGGCCCTCGACCTGGCCGAAGCGGCCGTACTCGCCGAGGGCGTCGCGCGCCACCCAGGCGTTGGCCGTGCCCTTGAGGTGCGTGTAGCCCGAGAAGGCCTTGAAGGCGGCCCGGTAGGCGGGGTCGGCGGCCACCGCCGTGTGGAAGGCGGCGTCCTGGTTGCCCGGGTAGACGCCGAGGTAGTTGACGGAGAGCGCGGCGAGCGCGGCGCCCGCCCAGCCGGTGTCGGTGTGGGTGGCGGGGTGGGCCGGGTCCATGGTGGCCAGGACCTTCTTGATGAGGCCGAGCTGGTGCTGGCGCAGGCCCGGCGCGCTGGCGGCGTAGAGGGCCTCGCGCAGGGTGTTGGCATTGGTCTTCGTGACGTCGAAGGTGCGGGCGGCGTTGCCGAAGTCGGCGATGGCCTGGCGCATGGCGTTGACGGTCGGGGCGTCGGTGACGTCGATCTCGGAGCGCGAGTAGTCGTGGTAGGCGACCGCGTGCAGGTAGGTGAACATCTCCTCCAGGTGGGAGGAGTTACGGCCGTCGTGGGCGGCGGCCAGGCTGGATATGCGGCGCGAGACGGCCTGGACGTGGGCGTCGGACATGACCGGGGTCAGGCGGGCGTCCCAGGTCCATATGAGGCCGCGCAGACATCCGTCGGCGAGGACGGCCTGGTCGCCGAGGAAGTCGGCGAACTGCTCGGGGGTGAGGTTGGTGATCCCGTCAAGGGTGCAGGGGACGCCGGCGGCGACGCTCCGCGCGGTGGGGGCCGCCTGGGCGGTCGCCTTGCGGCTCTTCTCGGTGCGCTCGTCCGGGGCGGTGGCCGCGGTGGCGGCGCCGGGGATCTGCCCGGAGGCGGCCTGGCCGGTGCCGGGGGCCGGGGCGGGCGCCGGGGTGTTGACCCGCGGGTTGGCGAGCCGGTCGACCTCGTCGAACGGGTTCGGGGCGGACGGCGCGGAGGAGAAGGTGCCGGGCGTCTGGCTGCCCGCGGCGGTGGCGGGGGTCCCCTGGTCGGCTGCCTGGGTCGTGGCCTGGCCCGCGGTGGCGAGGAGGGTGACGGCGACGGCGGAGGCGAGGAGGGACGAGCGCACAGCTCTGTGCTTGAACACCGAGAACTCCTGTGGGAGAGGGTGAAGTGGGGGGTGGTGCGGTTCCCGAGGTGGGAGGTGTGAACTGCCCTGCTTTGCACGGCGTTTGACGGGGATTAACGTGCCGCGGTGTGAGCTGTAACATAGTAATGTGAAATTGCACTGACAAGACCTGTGCGCCCATCAGTTCGCACCTTCTTGAGGGAGCCCTCGTGACCGACACCCCCTCCCGCCTCAACACGGGCAGCCACGACCTTCCGGTATCCCCGGAGTTGTCCCGTTTCATGGCGGGGAACTGGGCCGCCTCCCCGCTGCCCGACTCCACCCGCGTCCCCGGTCACGCCGTCACCCCGGCCCGCCGGGCCCGGCTGTCGGCCCGCTTCCCGGGCGAGCGGCTGATCATCCCGGCCGGCGAGCTGAAGGTCCGCTCCAACGACTGCGACCACCGCTTCCGCCCGCACAGCGCGTACGCCTGGCTGACCGGCCTGACGGGCGAGGACCAGGTGGGCCACGTCCTGGTCATGGAGCCCTCGGGCCCGCACGCGCACGAGGCGGTGCTGTACCTGAGGCCGCGCTCGCCGCGGGTGGACGGCAACGAGGAGTTCTACCGGGACCGCCGGTACGGGGAGTTCTGGGTGGGCCGCCGGGCCGACCTGGCCGAGGCGGAACGCCTCACCGGCATCCGCTGCGCCCACCTGGACGGGCTCGGATCACCGGCGGGCCGCAACGCCGCGACGGACGCCGAACTGGCCACCGCCCTCTCGGAGTTGCGGCTGGTGAAGGACGCGTGGGAGGTCGAGCAGCTCCAGCTTGCGGTCGACCACACGGCGGCGGGATTCGAAGACGTCGTACGGGCGCTGCCGCGCGCGCTGGCGCATCCGCGCGGGGAGCGGTGGATCGAGGGGGTCTTCGGCCTGCGCGCGCGGGCCGAGGGCAACGGCACGGGCTACGACACGATCGCGGCGTCGGGCGCGCACGCGTGCGTCCTGCACTGGATCCGCAACGACGGCCGGCTGAACGGGGACGAACTGCTGCTCCTGGACGCGGGCGTGGAGACGGACACCCTGTACACGGCGGACATCACGCGCACCCTGCCGCTGTCGGGCCGCTTCTCCCCCGTCCAGCGGCAGGTCTACGAACTGGTCCTGGCCGCCCAGGAGGCGGGCATGGCGGCCCTGCGCCCGGGGGCGAGCTTCCGGGACTTCCACCGGGCCGGGATGCGGGTGATCGCGGAGGGCCTGGCGGAGTGGGGGGTCCTGAAGCACGCGGAGGGCGACCTGCACCGGCGCTACACGCTGTGCAGCAGCGGGCACATGCTCGGCCTCGACGTGCACGACTGCGCGAAGGCCAGGGCGGAGACCTACCTGGACGGCGTCCTGGAGGAGGGCCAGGTCCTGACGGTGGAGCCCGGCCTCTACCTCCAGCCGGACGACGAGACCCTGCCGGTGGAGCTGCGCGGGATCGGGGTGCGCATCGAGGACGACCTGGTCGTCACGGCGGACGGCGCCCGCCTGATGTCGGGCGCCCTGCCGCGGACGGTGGACGGCATCGAGGAGTGGATGGGCCGTCTGCTGAACGGCTAGCGGATGTCGGTGGTCGTGCGGCGGTGGGTGCTGCGGCGGTCCTCGATCCTGGCCCAGCGGTCTCCGTAGACGGTCTTGACGACGGAGGGTTCCCGCAGGAAGTCGTGCGGGAACCCGAGCGGTACGGCGCTCACCTCGTCGAGGCGGGCGACGGCATCGGCGTCGAGGCGGACGTCGAGGCAGCCGAGGTTGTCGGCGAGCTGGCTCTCCCGGGTGGCCGCGATGATCGGGACGACGTTTCCGGGGCGGCCCAGGAGCCAGGCCAGGGCCACCTGGGCCGGGGTCCAGCCGCCCTGCTCGGCGATCTCCAGGACGGCGGTGACGACGTCCTCCTCCCGCGGGGTCGGCTTGACGCCCCAGGTGTCCAGCCGGCCCGTCCCGCCCCGGCGGTACTTGCCGGTGAGCCTGCCGGCGGCGAGGGGGGCCCAGGCCAGCACGGCGAGGTCGAAGGCGCGGGCCTGCGGGAGGAGTTCGCGCTCCGGGGTCCGCTCCAGCAGGTTGTACCGCAGCTGCGAGCCCGCGAACGCGGACCAGCCGCGCAGCTCGGCAAGGGTGTTGGCCTGCGCGATCTCCCACGCCGGCCAGTCCGACACGCCCACGTACAGCACCTTTCCGGTGCGTACGAGGTCGTCCAGCGCGCGCATCACCTCCTCGACCGGGGTGAAGTTGTCGCGGGCGTGCACCCAGAGGATGTCGAGGTGATCGGTGCGCAGCCGCCGCAGGCTGTCCTCCACCGACCGCACGAGGTTCTTGCGGTGGTTGCCCGCCGCGTTGGGGTCGCCCTCCCGGGTCGCGCAGGCGTACTTGGTGGCCAGTACGAACTCGTCGCGGCGCCCTTCGAGCAGTTCGCCGAGGCTCCGCTCCGAACTGCCGTCGGCGTAGATGTTCGCCGTGTCGATGAAGTTGCCGCCCGCGTCCGCGTAGGCGTCGACGATTGGCGCGCTCGTCTCGCGGTCGCCGAAGGTCATGGTGCCGAGGCTCAGCTCGCTCACGCGCAGACCGGTCCTGCCGAACAGTGTGTACCGCACGATCTCCCCCTTGGCGCTGGTCGTGGACCCGACGCTAGGTGTTGGAGTGTGCTTCAACGCAAGTGCTGGTCAGGGCGCTTGAGCAGGAAGACGAGTTCCTCGACGAAGACGTCCAGGTGGGGCGGGCGGGGGCCGGTGCGGGTGGCGCAGTACCAGGTGCGGGTCAGCGGCTGCGCGCCCATGCGGACCAGGGCGAGGCCGTGCGAGGCCACGTACGGGGCGGCCACCCAGTTCGGCAGGACCGTCACGCCCTGGCCGCCCGCCACCATCTCGACCACCAGGTCGGTCACCACCGGCATGGTGGTGATCCGGGCGGGGCGGGCGCCGGCGGGGAGGGGCAGCGGCATCGACGGGATGCGCTTCTGGTCGTAGAAGTCGTAGAGGACCAGGTCGGCGCCGTCGAAGTCGCGGGCGGTCAGGTGCTTGCGGGCGGCCCACGGGTGGCCGGCGGGCACCACGGCCATCATCTCGTCGTCGAACAGATTGGTCAGGGACACCCGGTCCATCTGCAGGTCCGGCTTGGTGACCAGCGCGACGTCGATCCGGTCGGCGAGGAGCGCCGGGATCGGGGCGTCGTCGGGGACGGTCTCGATCCGTACGTCGATGTCGGGTTCGCGCGCGCGGAAGGCGCGCAGCACGGGCGGCAGCCAGGGGAAGGTGGTGCTGCACTGCGCGGCGAAGCGGACCCGGCGGTCGCGTCCGTCGCGGATCTCCCGCAGATCGCGGGAGGCCGACTCCAGTTCGCCGAGGATCTGGCGGGCGGCGACGAGCAGCCGGCGGCCGGCGGCGTTCGGGATCAGGCGGCGGCCCTTGCGGTCGAAGAGGCGCATGCCGAGGCGGGCCTCCAGGCGGGTCAGCCGCTGGCTGAGGGCGGGCTGGCTGACGTAGAGCCGCTCGGCGGCGGCGGTCAGCGAGCCGGCCTCGGCGGTGGCCTCCAGGAGCTCCAGGTCACGCAGGTCCACATCCATAACCTGGGATTATCACATGCTCCAAACTACGTCGTGGTCTTATGCGTTGAGGGCTCCTACGTTTCTGGTGTCAGCACGAAGAACCGTTCGGCCTCGAAAGGCACCAGACCCATGACCGACACCAGCACGCCCACCACTGCCGTGATCACCGGCTCCTCCAGCGGCATCGGCCTCGACATCGCCCGTGCCTTCCTCGCGAGCGGCGCGAACGTCGTCCTCAACGGCCGCGACGCCGATCGCCTCGCCAAGACCACCGCCGGCCTCGGCCATCCGGAGCGGACCGCGTGGGTCGCGGGCAGCATCGCCTCTCCGGAGACCGGCGAAGCCCTCGTCCGTACGGCGCTGGAGCGCTTCGGGCGGATCGACGTACTGGTCAACAACGCCGGCACCTTCGAGCCGAAGCCCTTCACCGAGGTCACCGAGGAGGAACTCGACGGCTATCTGACGGGCAACCTCAAGGGCACCTACCTCACCACGCAGGCGGTCGTACGGGCCCTGCGCGCCCAGGGCCGGGGCGGAAGCATCGTCAACATCGGCACCGTGCTGGTGGACCACGCGCTGGCGGGCTTCCCGGCGACCGCGCCGGTAGTCAGCAAGGCCGGTGTGCACGCGCTGACGACGAGTCTGGCCGCCGAGCTCGCCACCGACGGGATCCGCGTCAACCTGGTGTCGCCCGGCATCATCCGCACCCCGCTGCACGCGGGCTCCGACGTGGACTCCTTCGGCGGTCTCGCCCTGCTGAACCGGGTCGGGGAGGTCGCCGAGATCTCCGACGCGGTGCTCTACCTGGCGGGTGCCGGGTTCGTGACCGGGCACGCCCTGCGCGTGGACGGCGGGCACGTCACCGGCCGCCAGATCTGACCACCCCCACCCACCAGCTGAAGGAGATTCGTCATGCCGTACGTCAACGTCAAGATCACCCGTGAAGGTGCCACTGCCGCCCAGAAGGCCGAGATCATCGCGGGGGTCACCGATCTGCTGGTCAGGGTCCTCGACAAGGATCCGGCGACCACGTTCGTCCTCATCGACGAGGTCGCCCTGGAGGACTGGGGCGTGGGGGGCGTCCCGACGGAGGAATACCGCCGGCGCGCGCGCAGCTGATGCCGTGGGCCGCCGCTCGGGCCGGGCCCCGGGCGGCGGCCGGCTCGCCGCTGCGCGGAGCCTTTCCCCCACCCCGCCCCTTCCCGAAACTGGGGGCTCCGCCCCCGGACCCCCGCGCCTCAAACGCCGGCGAGGCTGGATACATCCAGCCCGCCCGGCGTTTGAGGGCACGGGCGCGAAGCGCACGTACGGGGTCCGGGGCGGAGCCTCGGTCTTTGAGCCGCGCTCGCGCACCCAGACGGGCCACAATCAGCCCCGGCGGCACGCGGCGGCTACGGGAGGACCGCGATGCCGTCCAGTTCGACCAGGGCCTGGTCGTCCCAGAGGCGGGCCACGCCGATGACGGCCATCGCCGGATAGTCCCGGCCCGCCAACCGGCGCCAGACGCGCCCCAGTTCGGCCGCACACTCCCGGTACGCCGCCACGTCCACCGCGTACACCGTCACCCGCGCCAGGTCCGCCGGGGATCCGCCCGATGCCGTCAGCGCGGCCAGCAGGTTGGTCAGCGCCCGTTCGAACTGCTCCGGCAGGGTCTCCCCCACCACCTTGCCCGCGCCGTCCAGCGCGGTCTGGCCCGCCAGGAACACCAGCCGGGTCCCCGTCGCCGCCACCGCGTGGGAGAAGCCCGTCGGCGGCGAGAGCTCCGGCGGGTTGATCCGCCGGAGGGACCCGATCGGCCGGGGCGGCCGGATGTCGTCGGTCGTCATCGGGCGGACGCCTCCCCCGGCAGTGCCCCGTACAGCTCCTTCGCGATGATGCCGCGCTGCACCTCGCTCGCCCCCTCGTAGATCCGCGGCGCCCGCACCTCCCGGTAGAGGTGTTCCAGCAGGTGGCCCCGCCGCAGGGCCACGGCCCCGTGCAGCTGGACCGCGTGGTCCACCACGTACTGGGCCGTCTCCGTGGCCAGCAGTTTCGCCATCGCCGCCCGGCGCGGGACCTCCCGGGAGCCGGGGTCCCGGTCGTACGCTCCGGCCGCCGCGTAGACCAGCAGCCGGGCCGCCTCCGTGCGGGTGGCCATCTCGGCCACCCGGTGCGCCACCGCCTGGAGGTCGCTGAGCGTCCCGCCGAAGGCGGCCCGGTCCGCCGTGTACGCGAGCGTGGCGTCGAGCGCGGCCCGTGCCATGCCCACCGCGAACGCGCCGACGCTCGGCCGGAAGAGGTTCAGGGTCTGCATCGCGACGCGGAAGCCCTGCCCGGGCTCGCCGAGGAGGTCCTCGCGGCCGACCGGGACCCCGTCGAAGGCCAGGGAGCCGATGGGGTGCGGGGACAGCATGTCGAGCGGTTCGCCGCCGAGTCCGGGGCGGTCCGCCGGGATCAGGAAGGCGGACACCCCCTTCGCCCCCGGGCCCTCACCCGTCCGGGCGAACACGGTGTAGAAATCCGCCTCCGGGGCGTTGGAGATCCAGCACTTCTCGCCGCTGAGCCGCCAGCCGCCCCGTGTCCCGCCTCGGCCCCCGCCTCCGCCCCCGGGTTCCGGTACGGCCGCCAGCGCCAGCGCCGCCGCGTCCGAGCCCGCGCCCGGCTCGCTGAGCGCGAAGCCCGCCACCGCCCGCCCGGCGCGCACCGCCGGCAGCCAGCGTTCCCGCTGGGCCGCGCTCCCCGCCCGCAGGACCGGGTGGGCGCCGAGTCCCTGGAGGGCGAGGGCCGTCTCGGCCTCCGTACAGCCGTAGGCGAGGGATTCGCGCAGCAGGCACAGTTCCAGCGCGCCCGACGCGAACACCCGCTCCAGCAGGCCCAGCTCCCCCAGCTCCGCCAGCAGCGGCCGGTTGACCCGCCCCGGCTCCCCCTTCTCGGCCAGCGGCCTCAGCCGGCCGGCCGCCAGTGCGCGCAACTGCCCGCACCATTCCTCCTGGTCCACCCCGAGCGCGAAATCGGTCATCCGAATTTCCCCGCATCTATCGCGTCCTGTTGACTGCCGTCACCATCACGATACGCTCGTGAAGCAAGCGCACGGTCGGCTCCACCCACACCCCGGACCGTTGCAAGGGGGCGAACCCGCCTTGGAGCTCAAGCCTTCCGCTCACGCCGACACCTTCGCCCGCGACCATCTGCCGCCCGCGGACAGTTGGCCGGAACTCCTCTTCGAGCTGCCCGAACTGGCCTATCCGGACCGCCTGAACTGCGGGGCGGAGCTGCTGGACGCCACCATCGACCGGTTCGGCCCCGACCGTCCGGCCTTCCGCAGCGGCGCCGGCGAGATGTGGACGTACGGCGGGCTGCGCAGGCGCGTGGACCGCCTCGCCCACGTGCTCACTGTCGATCTCGGCGTGGTGCCCGGCAACCGGGTGCTCCTGCGCGGACCGACCGGCCCCTGGCTCGCCGCCTGCTGGCTCGCGGTGATGAAGGCCGGCGCGGTGGCGGTCACCGTCCTGCCCCAGCAGCGGGCGAAGGAGCTGGCCACGGTCTGCGCGATGGCCCGGGTGAGCCACGCCCTGTGCCACACGGGAGCGCTGGACGACCTGGTCAAGGCCGAGGTGCCGGGGCTGCGGATCACCGCCTACGGGGGCGAGGCCCCGGACGATCTGCTGCGTCTGGCCGAGCGGCACGACGGGGCGCCCTTCCCGGCCGTGGAGACCTCCGCCGACGACGTCGCCCTGATCGCCTTCACCTCCGGCACCACCGGGCGGCCCAAGGGCTGCATGCACTTCCACCGCGACCTCCTCTCGGTGGCCGACACCTTCTCCCGTGCGGTCCTGCGCCCCCGCCCGGACGACGTCTTCGCGGGCAGTCCGCCGCTCGGGTTCACCTTCGGCCTGGGCGGTCTTGTCGTCTTCCCGCTGCGGGCGGGCGCGTCCGCGCTGCTGCTGGAGGAGGCGACGCCGCGACACCTGCTGCCCGCGCTCGCCCGGCACCGGGTGACGGTGCTGTTCACGGCGCCCACCGCCTACCGGGCGATGCTGGACGCGCTGGGCCCGTACGACGTGGGCGTGTACGACCTCTCCGCGCTGCGCCGCTGCGTCTCGGCCGGGGAGAACCTGCCCGCCGCGACCTGGCAGGCCTGGTACGAGCGCACCGGCCTGCGGATCATCAACGGCATCGGCGCCACGGAACTGCTGCACATCTTCATCTCCGCCGCCGACGAGGACATCCGGCCGGGTACGACCGGCCGGGTGGTCCCGGGCTGGCAGGCGCGGGTGGTGGACGGCTCCGGCCGGCCGGTCGCGGACAACGAGCCGGGGCTGCTGGCCGTGCGCGGCCCGGTCGGCTGCCGCTACCTGGCCGATCCGCGGCAGGGGGAGTACGTACGGGACGGCTGGAATCTGACCGGCGACACCTACGTACGGGATCCGGAGGGGTACTTCCGCTACGTCGCCCGCGCCGACGACATGATCATCTCGGCGGGCTACAACATCGCGGGCCCGGAGGTGGAGGAGGCCCTGCTGCGCCACCCGGACGTGGTGGAGGCCGCGGTGGTGGGCCGCCCGGACGAGCGACGCGGGCAGGTCGTGGTCGCGTACACCGTCACGCGTGACGGTGTGGTGCTCACGGAGGAGGACTTGCGCACCTTCATGCGGAGCGAGCTGGCCCCGCACAAGTGCCCGCGCTCCTTCGTCTTCGTCCCCGCCCTGCCCCGTACCGCGACGGGCAAGCTGCAACGCTTCCGGCTGCGCGACCTAGAGTGAAACCGTGGTCGAGCAGCACACCCCGCGATCCCTGATCGTCACGTTCTACGGAGCCTACGGGCGGGCCTTCGAGGGCCCGGTCCCGGTGTCCGCGCTGATCCGCCTGCTGGGCGCGGCCGGCGTGGACGCCCCGTCGGTCCGCTCGTCGGTGTCCCGGCTGAAGCGGCGCGGCTTCCTGCTGCCCGCGCGCACGGCGGACGGCTCGGCGGCGTACGGGCTCTCCGAGGAGGCGCGGCAGCTGCTCGACGACGGCGACCGGCGGATCTACGGCGGCCCGCCCCGCTCGGACGAGTGGCTGGTGGCGGTGTTCTCCGTCCCGGAGCAGGAGCGGCACAAGCGGCACCTGCTGCGCTCCCGGCTCGCCCGGCTCGGCTTCGGCGCGGTGGCGCCGGGCGTGTGGATCGCCCCGGCCGGGCTGGCGGAGGAGACGGGGCACACGCTGGAGCGCCTGCACCTGACCCCGTACGTGGAGCTGTTCCGCGGCGCCCACCTCGGCTTCGCGCCGACGGCGGAGGCCGTGGCCCGCTGGTGGGACCTGACCGCCCTGGCCAAGCAGCACGAGGAGTTCCTCGATCTGCACGAACCGGCGCTGCGCGCCCTCCAGTCGGGCCCGGCCCCGACCCCGGAGGAGGCCTACCGCGGCTATCTGCTCGCCCTGGACAGCTGGCGCCGGCTCCCGTACGCCGACCCGGGCCTGCCGCGCGAGCTGCTCCCGGCGGACTGGCCGGGCGACCGCGCGGCGGCCGTCTTCGCCGAGCTGCACGCGCGGCTGCGCGATCCGGGCGGTCGGTTCGCGAGGCCGTGACCGGGCCGCCTGGAAAAGCGGTCGCACCCGGGTTCGGGGCCGCGCCAGGATGTGCCATGACGTGGACCTTCTCTTCCGACCTGACGGCCTATCTGGCCGCGGCGGGCCCGGCCGTGGCCGCGCAGCCCGTGCCCAACACCCTTCTGCTGACCGTCGCCGACGCGCTGGAGCGGCGCGGGCCCCACGCCTACGGGCCGGCCGACCCCGTCTTCGGCTGGTGGACCGGGGCCGACGGAACCGTTTCCGGGGCCCTGCTGTGCACCCCTCCGTATCCCCTGCAGCTCGGTGCGCTGCCCGAGCCGGCGGTGCGGGCGCTGGCGGCCGCGCTGGCCACCGAACCGCTGCTCGCCGGGATCGGCGGCATCAGCGCCCGGCGCCACGACGCGGAATCGCTGGCCGGGGCGTGGGGGCGGCCGTTCCGGGTCGCCGAGGAGAACCGCCTGTACCGGCTGGCCTCGCTGATCACCCCGGATCCGGCGCCGGCCGGGCGGGCCCGGCCCGCCACCGAGGCGGATCTCCCGCTGCTGCTGGAGTGGATCGAAGCCTTCAACGAGGAGGTGGGGCAGCCGGGCGAAGCCTCCGAAGCGGCCCTGCGCGACCGGATCTCCTACGGCGGGTTCGTCCTCTGGGAGCACGCCGGCGCCCCCGTCTCGGTGGCCTCCTTCTCCCGCCCGATCGGCTCGGCCGCCCGCGTCGGCCCGGTCTACACCCCGCCCGCGCTCCGCGGCCGCGGCTACGCCGCCGGGGTCACGCACGCGGCGAGCGAAGCGACGTACTCGGCCGGCGCCTCGGAGGTCCTCCTCTTCACCGACCTGGCCAACCCCACCAGCAACGGCATCTACCTGCGCCTGGGCTACACCCCGGTCGAGGACCGCGCCGAGGTCGTCACCGCGTGAGCGGCGGGCCTCAGCCGCGCCCCGCGGGCGGCTTGCGGCTGCCCGCGCGGTAC
The DNA here is from genome assembly GCF_042736975.1 of Streptomyces sp. NPDC059989. Lineage (NCBI taxonomy): Bacteria > Bacillati > Actinomycetota > Actinomycetes > Kitasatosporales > Streptomycetaceae > Streptomyces > Streptomyces sp. NPDC059989. Next base: position 43,578 of record NZ_JBHWUO010000017.1, on the reverse strand, counting down.
GGGGCGGGCCAGGGGGCGCCCGGGCCCTCGTAGGACTGGTCGGCGGCCGCGTGCAGGGTCCAGTGCGGGTCGTAGAGGTGGGGGCGGCCGACGGCGCAGAGGTCCGCGCGGCCCGCCAGGAGCAGGGAGTTGACGTCGTCCCAGGAGGAGATGGCGCCGACGGCGATGACGGGGACGCCCAGCGCGTTGCGGATCCGGTCGGCGTACGGGGTCTGGTACGAGCGCCCGTACTCCGGGGCCTCGTCCGCGACGACCTGGCCGGTCGAGACGTCGATGGCGTCCGCGCCGTGGGCTGCGAAGGCGGCCGCGATCTCCACCGCCTCCTCCGGCGAGGTGCCGCCCGGCGCCCAGTCGGTGGCCGAGAGGCGGACCGTCATCGGGCGGTCCCCGGGCCAGACGGCGCGGACCGCGTCGAAGACCTCCAGGGGGAAGCGCAGCCGGTTCTCCAGGGAGCCGCCGTAGGCGTCGGTGCGCCGGTTGGTCAGCGGGGAGAGGAACCCGGAGAGCAGGTAGCCGTGGGCGCAGTGCAGTTCCACCAGGTCGAACCCGCAGTCGGCGGCGCGTACGGCGGCCGCCGCGAACTCGGAGCGGAGCGCGGGCAGGTCCGCCTCCGCGAGGGCGCGCGGGACCGCCGAGACGCCCGGCCGGTAAGGCAGGGCCGAGGCGGCCACCAGCGGCCAGTTGCCGTGCGGAAGGGGATCGTCCATGCCCTCCCACATCAGGCGGGTGGAGCCCTTGCGCCCCGAGTGCCCGAGCTGGACGCCGAGCGCGGTCCCGGGCGCGGAGGTGTGGACGAAATCGGTGATGCGCCGCCAGGCCGCCGCCTGCTCCTGGGTGTACAGCCCGGCGCAGCCGGGGGTGATCCGGCCCTCGGCGCTGACGCAGACCATCTCCGTCATCACCAGCCCCGCCCCGCCGAGGGCCCGGGCGCCGAGGTGCACGAGGTGGAAGTCGCCCGGGACGCCCTCCTCGGCCGAGTACATGTCCATCGGCGAGACGACGACCCGGTTGCGCAGGGTCAGGCCGCGCAGGGTGAGGGGGGTGAACATCGGCGGGGTGCGCTCGTCCGGGCAGCCGAAGTCCCGTTCCACCGCGCGCGTGAACCTCTCGTCGCGCAGCCGCAGGTTGTCGTGCGTGACCCGGCGGCTGCGCGTGAGCAGGTTGAAGGCGAACTGCCGGGCGGGCTGGTCGACGTATCCGGCGATCTCCTCGAACCAGGCCCGGCTCGCGGCCGCGGCCCGCTGGGTGCTGGCGACCGCCGGCCGGCGCGCCGCCTCGTATGCGGCGAGGGCGGCGGGTACGTCGCCCTCCGCGCCGGCCACCGCTTCGGCGAGCGCGAGCGCGTCCTCGACGGCCAGCTTGGTGCCGGACCCGATGGAGAAGTGGGCGGTGTGCGCCGCGTCGCCGAGCAGGACCACGTTTCCGTGTGACCAGCGCTCGTTGACGAGGGTGTCGAACCGCGTCCAGGCCGAGCGGTTGCCGCGCAGCGGCCGTCCGCGCAGCGCCTCGCTGAAGATCTTGGCGCAGCGGGCCGCGGACTCGTCCTCGTCGCACAGGTCGAGGCCGGCCGCCCGCCAGACCTCCTCCCGCATCTCGACGATCACCGTGGAGGCGTCCGCCGAGTAGGGGTAGGCGTGCAGTTGCACGACCCCGTGCTCGGTCTCGGCGATCTCGAAGCGGAAGGCTTCGAGGGCGAAGTCGGCGGCGAGCCAGATGTAGCGGCAGCGCCCGGGCGTCAGCGTCGGCCCGTAGTGCGCGGCCCCGGCCTCCCGGATCGCGCTGTGCACCCCGTCCGCCGCGACCACCAGGTCGTACGCGGCGGCGAGGTCCCGCGCGTCCGGGGCCCCGGTGCGGAAGCGGAGCCGGACGCCGAGCCCGGCGCAGCGCTCGTGCAGGATCTGCAGCAGCCGGCGCCGCCCGATGGCCGCGAAGCCGTGGCCGCCGGAGGTCAGCATCCGGCCGCGGTGCACGATGTCCACGTCGTCCCAGCGCACGAACTCGGCGCTCAGGGCCGCGTACACGACGGTGTCGGCCCGCTCGATGCCGCCGAGGGTCTCGTCGGAGAGGACCACGCCGAAGCCGAAGGTGTCGTCGGGGGCGCCCCGCTCCCAGACCTCCACGGCGTGGCCCTGGCGGGCCAGCAGCGCGGCGGCGTACAGCCCGCCCGGTCCCCCGCCGACGACGGCGACCCGCATGGCGCCCGGAGCAACGCCGCACGCTGACATCCGGCTACCTGCCCTTCCAGGCGGGCGGCCGCTTGCCGGTGAAGGCCGCGTGGAACTCCGCGTAGTCCTGGCCGTTCATCAGGAGGGCCTGGGTGGCGGCGTCCAGTTCCACGGACGCGGCCAGCGGCATGTCGAGTTCGGCGGTCAGCAGCGCCTTGGTCTGCGCGTAGGCGAGGGCGGGGCCGGCGGCCAGGTGGGCGGCGAGTTCGGCGGCCCGTACGTGGGCCTTGCCCTCCTCGGTGAGCTCGCTGAGCAGGCCGATCCGCTCGGCCTCGGCGGCTCGTACGGGCTCTCCGAGCATCAGCAGCCGGGTGGCGTGGCCGAGGCCTACGACGCGGGGCAGCAGGTAGGCGGCGCCCATGTCGCCGCCGGAGAGGCCGACGCGGGTGAAGAGGAAGGCGAAGCGGGCGCTGGGGTCGGCGATCCGGAAGTCGGCGGCGAGCGCGAGGACGGCTCCGGCGCCGGCGGCCACCCCGTGTACGGCGGCGATGACGGGGAAGGGGCATTCACGGATGGCGCGGACGACCTGGCCGGTCATCCGGTTGAAGTCGAGGAGTTGGGCGGTGTCCATGGCGAGGGTGGCGCCGATGATCTCGTCCACGTCGCCGCCGGAGCAGAAGCCGCGCCCCTCGCCGCCGAGCACGAGGGCGCGTACGGAACGCTCGCGGGACAGTTCGGCCAGCAGATCGCGCAGGTCGGCGTAGGCGCCGAAGGTGAGCGCGTTCAGCTTGTCGGGTCGGTCGAAGGTGACGGTGGCGACGCCGTCCTGCCGGGTCACCCGGAGGTGGTGCCACCGTTCGGTCGCTGCTGTGGAACCGGTGAAGGGGCTCACACCGACGACGGTATCACCGGATCGTGACTGCCGTCACAGAAGCGCGACATCCGAGTGGCGTCAGGGTGGTCCCGGGTGACCTCCCGGGCCGGCCGGCCGCCACACGAGCCGAAGGTCCCGCCCTCCGGCGACCGAGGTCCCTTGCGGTTCCGCCGGGGTGCCCTACAGGCACGAATTTCGACTTCGTATCGTTGAAACCAGGAGTTCTCGCTCCACCCCCTGCCCCGCCTCCCGGAAGGGACGGTACCGCTCGTGTCCCACACCTCCGCCTGGCGGATCGCCCTGCCCCACACGGCGGCCGCCGTACCCCTCGCCCGCGCCCTGGTCCGTACCGCGCTGGCCGACATCGACGCGCCCGCCGACAGCGACACGGCGGAGCTGCTGACCGCCGAGCTGGTCGCCAACGCCGTCGAGCACACCAGCTCCGAGGCGCCGATCGAGCTGGTCGTGGAGCTGCTGGCGGGCGGCTGCCAGGTCGAGGTGCACGACGGCGATCCGCGGCCGCCGGGCGATCTCGCCGCCCGCGCGGACGACACCCATCCCGACCCCTGGCAGGAGCACGGCCGCGGCCTGCTGCTGATCCGGGCCCTGAGCTCCGCCTGCGGCCACCGCCCGACCGCGGACGGCAAGGCGGTGTGGTTCACCCTGTCGGCGCGGCCCGTCTCGGTATGACTATGCGCCGGGCTTCGCGAGCGTGGCGACGAGCACGGCCTTGATGGTGTGCAGCCGGTTCTCGGCCTCGTCGAAGACGACCGAGTGCGCCGACTCGAACACCTCGTCGGTCACCTCCAGCGACTCCAGCCCGTGCCGCTCGTGGATCTCCCGGGCCACCTTGGTGCCGAGGTCGTGGAAGGCCGGCAGGCAGTGCATGAACTTCACGTCCGGGTTCCCGGTGGCGCGCAGCACGTCCATGGTCACGGCGTACGGGGACAGGACCTCGATCCGCTCGTCCCAGACCTCCTTGGGCTCGCCCATGGACACCCAGATGTCGGTGACGACGAAGTCGGCCTGTGCCACGCCCTCGTCCATCCGCTCGGTCAGCGTGATCCGGGCCCCGCTCCGCGCGGCGAGCTCGCGCGCCGCCGCGACGACGGGCTCGGCGGGCCAGTACGCCCGGGGCGCGACGATCCGTACGTCCATGCCCAGCAGCGCGCCGGTCACGAGGTAGGAGTTGCCCATGTTGAAGCGGGCGTCGCCGAGGTAGGCGAAGGAGATCCGCTCCAGCGGCTTGGCGCAGTGCTCGGTCATGGTGAGGACGTCGGCCAGCATCTGGGTGGGGTGCCAGTCGTCGGTGAGGCCGTTGAAGACGGGCACGCCCGCGTGGGCGGCGAGCTCCTCGACGGCGTCCTGGCTGTCGCCCCGGTACTCGATCCCGTCGAACATCCGGCCGAGCACCCGGGCGGTGTCCTTGACCGACTCCTTGTGCCCCATCTGGGAGCCGGAGGGGTCGAGGTAGGTGGTGCGGGCCCCCTGGTCCGCGGCGGCGACCTCGAAGGCGCAGCGGGTGCGCGTGGAGGTCTTCTCGAAGATCAGCGCGATGTTCCTGCCCTGGAGCAAGGGCTGCTCGGTGCCGGCCTTCTTGGCCGCCTTGAGCTCGGCGGCGAGCTCGATCAGGCCGCGGAACTCGGCGGCGGTGAAGTCGAGCTCCTTGAGGAAACTGCGGCCTGCGAGGTCGGGGGCCATGGGATCGCTCCAGCGTCACGGTGACAGGGGATGTTGGAAGTCTATACGATCCTCTGTATTCATATACAGGGGGTTAGGTCACCGCGTCCCGTTCCACCGGGCAGCTCATGCAGCGCGGTCCGCCCCGGCCGCGGCCCAGCTCGCTGCCCGGGATCTCGATGACCTCGATGCCCTCCTTGCGCAGGTGGGTGTTGGTGGTCACGTTCCGCTCGTAGGCGACCACCACCCCCGGCTCCACGGCCAGCACGTTGCACCCGTCGTCCCACTGCTCGCGCTCCGCCGAGTGCACGTCCTGCGTCGCCGTCAGCACCCGGATCGAGTCCAGTCCGAGGGCCGCCGCGATGGCCCGGTGCATGTGCTCCGGCGGGTGGTCGGTCACCTTCAGCTCGCTCGCCCCGTCGCCCGGCTCGATCGTGTAGGAGCGGAGCATGCCCAGGCCCGCGTACTGAGTGAACGTATCTCCGTCCACCATCGTCATCACCGTGTCCAGGTGCATGAAGGCCCGCCGCTTCGGCATGTCCAGCGCCACGATGCTCGTCGCCGACCCGGCGGCGAACAGGCCCCGCGCCAGCATCTCCACCGCTTGCGGGGTGGTCCGCTCGCTCATCCCGATGAGCACCGCGCCGTTGCCGATGACGAGCACGTCCCCGCCCTCGATCGTCGACGGGTAGTCCGCCTGCCCCTGCGACCAGTAGTGGAAGGCCCCGGAGGAGGTGAAGAGCGGGTGGTGCTTGTAGATCGCCTCGAAGTGGACGGTCTCGCGCTGCCGGGCCGGCCAGCGCATCGCGTTGATGGACACCCCGTCGTAGATCCATGCGGAGGTGTCCCGGGTGAACAGGTGGTTGGGCAGCGGCCCCAGCAGGAAGTCGTCCAGCTCCAGGGCGTGGAAGCGCACCGACACCGGCTCGGCGTGCCGCTCCAGGAACTCGCGCTTGGTCATCCCGCCGACCAGCGCCTCGGCCAGCGCGGCCGAGCCCAGTCCGTCGAAGGCCGCCCGCAGGTGGTCGGTGGCGAGCGGCCCGTACTCCTTCTCGTCGCACACCCGGTCCAGTACGAGGTGTCTCGCCTCCGGGATGTCGAGGGCCTCGCGCAGCAGGTCACCGAAGAGGTGGACCTCCACGCCCCGGTCGCGCAGCACGTCCGCGAAGCCGTCGTGCTCCTGGCGGGCCCGGCGCACCCACAGCACGTCGTCGAAGAGGAGCGCGTCCTTGTTGCTCGGTGTGAGCCGCTTCAGCTCCAGGTCGGGCCGGTGGAGGATGACGCGGCGAAGCCGCCCGGTCTCGGAATCGACATGGAATCCCATGCCGTACACGTTCGCAGACCGGGCGGCCTTTTGACCTGGTGTCTGCTCAGCGGGGCAGCGCGAGGCCGAGGAGCGCCGTCGGCGCCCCGGTCACCTCCGGGGTGATCAGACCCAGCTCGGGCGCCTTCACGTTCGGCACCCCGGAGTTGGAGGCGTCCGGCATCGTCAGCAGGCCTCCGGCGACCAGGCCGGGGGTCCGGGTGAGCAGGTCGGTGGCCGGAGCCTCCAGCGAGCCCTCGCCGTCCGTCTCCGGCGTGCCCAACAGGTTGGGCACCGGGGAGGTGACGAGGGTCCTGCCGAGCTCGGTCCCGATCGGGATCACCGGGAGCAGTGGAGTGGGAAGCATCTCCCCCTTGTGGAAGCGGGGCGCCTCGGGCGCTCCGACGACCGGCACCGGCACCCCGGTGGCCAGGCGCGGGGTGTCCACGCCCAGCGTGGTCTCCACGGCGTCCAGCGGGACACCCACCGGCACCGAGTTTGCCACGGCCGGGGTGGCCGCGCCGGCCGCGGCCATACAGGTCATGAGCGCCGCAATGCTTCCGCGCGCGGTCATCTTCATAGGTGACGTTCCGTCCTTCCAGGGTCGCGGACATTCCGCTGCCCTGGATGAACGATCCCGCCGGTGGGTTTCCCGGAGTTCTCCCCGAAAGTTCCCCCATACGACCTAATGAGCGGCCCTCCCGCGTGCCCGGCTTGACGGGCGCGCGGGAGGGCCGGAGCCCCCGCCGGTCAGAGCCTGGGGTCGACCGGCTCCGACTCCAGGGCGAGCACGGCGAAGACGGCCTCGTGGACCCGCCACAGCGGCTCCCCGGCCGCCAGCCGGTCCAGCGCCTCCAGCCCGAGCGCGTACTCGCGCAGGGCGAGGGAGCGCTTGTGCCCGAGGTGCCGCTCGCGCAGCTTCTCCAGGTGGTCCGGGCGCGTGTACTCGGGACCGTAGATGATCCGCAGGTACTCGCGTCCGCGCACCTTGACCCCGGGCTGGACCAGGCGGCCCTTGCCGTCCCGGGCGTAGGCCTGGAGCGGCTTGACGACCATGCCCTCGCCGCCGGCGGCCGTCAGCTCCAGCCACCAGTCGGTGCCCGCCCGTACGGAGTCCTCGTCCGCGGTGTCCACCAGGATCCGGCCGGTCCCGCGCAGCAGGCCGGTGCCGGCCGCCTCGTCGGCCGCGACGAGCCGGTCCAGCCAGAACAGCTGCTCGTCGTGGGGTACGGCGGCCAGCGACCGCCCGGCCGCCGCCAGCAACTGGAAGGGCGCGAACCGTACGCCGTCCAGCCCGTCGGTGGTCCAGCAGTAGCGGCGGTAGGCGTCGGTGAAGGCGGCCGCGTCGGTGGCGCGGCCGCGCTGGCGCTCCAGCAGTTCGCCGGTGTCGATGCCGCGGGCGGCGGCCGCCTCCAGGGCGGCGATCGCGCCCGGGAAGACGGCGCCGGAGGCGGCGCCGACGGCGGCGTACTGGTTGCGCAGCAGGCCGCCCGACTTCAGGGACCAGGGCAGGAGTTCGCCGTCGATCAGCAGCCAGTCCGTGCCGAGCTCCTCCCAGAGGCCGGCGTCGGCGACCGCCGTGCGGAGCCGGGCCAGGACCTCCTCGGTGACCTCGGGATCCTTGAAGAAGGGCCGTCCGGTGCGGGTGTAGACCGAGCCGGTCGGGCCGTCGACGCCGAAGCGCTCGCGGGCCGCGTCGGCGTCCTTGCAGACGAGGACGGTGGCGCGGGAGCCCATGTGCTTCTCCTCGCACACGACCTGGGCGATGCCGTCCTTGCGGTACTGCGCGAAGGCCTCGGCCGGGTGCTCCAAGTAGCCGTCTTCGCGGGACGTGGCCGTGGGCGCCATGGTCGGCGGCAGGTACGGGACCAGCCGCGGGTCCACGGCGAAGCGGCTCATGACCTCCAGGGCCGCGGCCGCGTTCTCCTCGCGCACGTTGACGTTGCCCAGGTGGCGGGTCTCCACGACCCGGCGCCCGTGGACGTCGGCGAGGTCGAGCGGGCGCCCGCCCCCTGACCAATCCCATGCAGCACCGCCCGGGGCCTCGGTGGCGAGCGGCTTGACCGGCTCGTACCAGACCTTCTCGGCCGGTACGTCGACCAGTTCGCGCTCGGGCCAGCGCAGGGCGGTCATCTTCCCGCCGAAGACCGCGCCGGTGTCGAGGCAGATGGTGTTGTTGATCCAGGAGGTGTTCGGGACCGGTGTGTGGCCGTAGACCACCACCGCCTTGCCGCGGTAGTCCTCGGCCCACGGGTAGCGCACGGGCAGGCCGAACTCGTCGGTCTCGCCGGTGGTGTCCCCGTACAGGGCGTGCGAGCGCACCCGGCCGGAGGTCCGGCCGTGGTACTTCTCGGGCAGGCCGGCGTGGCAGACCACCAGCTTGCCGCCGTCGAGGACGTAGTGGCTGACGAGGCCGCGGATGAACTCCCGCACCTCCTCGACGAACTCCTCCGGCTCCTTCTCCAGCTGCTCGATGGTCTCGGCGAGGCCGTGGGTCCGCTGGACCTTGGAGCCCTTCAGATAACGGCCGAGCTTGTTCTCGTGGTTCCCGGGCACGCACAGGGCGTTGCCGGACTTGACCATGCCCATGACCCGGCGCAGGACGCCGGGACTGTCGGGCCCGCGGTCGACGAGGTCGCCGACGAAGACGGCGGTACGGCCCTCGGGGTGGACCCCGTCCTCGTAGCCGAGCTCGGCGAGCAGGGTCTCCAGCTCGGAGGAGCAGCCGTGGATGTCGCCGACGATGTCGAAGGGGCCGGTGAGGTGGGTGAGGTCGTTGAACCGCTTCTCCAGGACGACCTGGGCGGTCTCGGCCTCTTCGACGGAGCGCAGCACGTGCACCTTGCGGAAACCCTCGCGCTCCAGGCCGCGCAGCGAGCGCCGCAGGTCGCGGCGGTGTCGCTGGATGACGGCGCGGGGCAGGCCGGCCCGGTCGGGGCGGGCCGCGTTGCGCTCGGCGCAGACCTGTTCGGGCATGTCGAGGACGATGGCGATGGGCAGGACGTCGTGCTCGCGGGCGAGCTGGACCAGCTGCCGGCGGGCGTCGGCCTGGACGCTGGTGGCGTCGACGACGGTGAGGCGGCCGGCGGCGAGCCGCTTGCCGGCGATGTAGTGCAGGACGTCGAAGGCGTCCCTGCTGGCGCTCTGGTCGTTCTCGTCGTCGGAGACCAGGCCCCGGCAGTAGTCGGAGGAGATGACCTCGGTGGCCTTGAAGTGCCTGCGGGCGAAGGTGGACTTGCCCGATCCGGTGGCCCCGATCAGGACGACGAGGGACAGGTCGGTGACGGGAAGTACGCGGGTGCGGTGGGTCCCGGTGATCTCGACGGTCTCGGTGATCTCGGTGCTTTCAGTGGTCATGCTGCCTCGCCCTCCTTCGGGGTGTCGGTGGTGGTGTCGGTCGTGGTGTCGCTCTGGGTGAACACGGCCATCTGGGTCGGCGGGCCGACCTCGGGGTCGTCGTCGCCGACGGGCAGGAAGGCGGCCTCGTACCCGTGGCGGGCGGCCACGTCCGCGGCCCAGGCCCGGAACTCCGCGCGGGTCCACTCGAAGCGGTGGTCGCCGTGCCGGACGTGCCCGGCGGGCAGGGTCTCCCAGCGGACGTTGTACTCGACGTTCGGGGTGGTGACGAGCACCGTGCGGGGGCGGGCCGAGCCGAACACCGCGTACTCCAGCGCGGGCAGCCGCTCCGGGTCCAGGTGCTCGATGACCTCGCTGAGCACGGCCGCGTCATAGCCGGCCAGCCGCTTGTCGGTGTAGGCGAGCGAACCCTGCAGCAGCCGGACGCGCGCGCTCTGGCGCTCCCCCAGCCGCTCCAGCCGCAGCCGCTTGGCCGCGAGGTTCAGCGCCCGCACCGACACGTCCATGCCGACGATCTCGGTGTACGCGGGGTCCTTGAGCAGCGCCTGCACCAGCTGGCCCTGCCCGCAGCCGAGGTCGAGGACGCGGGCGGCGCCGGCGGTGCGCAGCGCGGCGAGGATCGCGTCGCGCCGCTGTACGGCCAGCGGTACGGGCCGCTCCTCGGTGTCGCGGTCCTCGTCGACCGCGTTGTCGAGCTCCTCGACCTCGCTGCCGTCGGCCTCGGCGAGGCGGACCAGTTCCAGGCGCTCCAGGGCGTCCTGGGTCAGCCGCTTGTGGCGGGCCAGGTAGCGGGAGCTGATCAGGCCGTTCTCCGGGTGGGCGGCGAGCCAGCCCTCTCCGGCGCGCAGCAGCTTGTCGACCTCGTCGGGGGCGATCCAGTAGTGCTTGGCGTCGTCGAGCACGGGGAGCAGGACGTACAGCTGGCGCAGGGCGTCGGCGAGCGGCAGCTCGCCCTCCAGGACGAGCCGTACGTAACGGGAGTCGCCCCACTCGGGGAACTGCGGGTCGAGCGGTACGGGTTCGGCCCGTACGAGGTCCCAGCCGAGCGGGTCGAACAGCCGGTGCACCAGCTCCGCCCCGCCGCGCGCGGGCAGCACCGGGATCTCGACGCGCAGCGGCCGCGTCTGCTCCGGCAGTTCCGGGCGGGCGGCGCACTGGCCCTTGAGCGCGCTGCGGAACACCCCGCTGAGCGCGACGGCGAGCAGCGAGGAGGCGGCGTACGGGCGGTCGTTGACGTACTGCGCGAGCGCGGCGTCGGGCGCCCCGCCCCGGCCTTTGCCCTGGCCGCGCCGCACGAGTGCGACGGGATCCACCTCCAGGAGCAGCGCGGCCGTGCACCGTTCGGCCGTGGCCTCGGGGTAGAACACGTGGGCGGTGCCGTGGGAGGTGGAGAAGGCCTGCGTCTTGCCGGGATGCTTGTGCAGCAGAAAGCCCAGGTCGGTCGCGGGTCGTTCAGGGGAGCCGGTGGTGGAGATCGTCAGGAACACACCTCCGAGTATGTGTTGAGGCCGCTCACGGGCCAACGCGTTTTCCGTGTGCTGCGACGGGAGGTCGGCTGCCTTCCCGAACGGCCGCGAACGCGATCTTCACGTTTCCCATACAAGAGCCGTCACATTTTGACACTCTGCTCTGGTTTGGACACCGCTGTTCCCCCCTGTGCACATTGGAGCCCCGTGTACCCTCCGCCTCACGCCCACACGCCCTGGCAGCCGATAAGACGCTGGTGGCAGCACCCGGCGCTGATCATCACCGCTCTCGTCCTGCTTCCCCCGGCGGGCATCGCGCTGGTCTGGCTGAGCCAGTGGAACCAGAAGAAGAAGATCATCGCCACGGTCCTGTCGGGCCTCTGGTTCCTGGTGGTCTTCCTGTCGCCTGACGCGCCGAAGAAGACGGGCGACGACGCCAAGTCCAAGTCCCCGACCGCCGTCACGGCGACGGCCACGCCCCAGTCCTCGGCGCCGGCGGCCGCGGCGCCGTCACCGACCCCCGCCTCCGCGATGCCCTCGGTCGTCGGCACTCCTTTCGCCGGGGCCGAGAAGGCCGTGGAGGCCCTGCTCGACACCGAGTTGACCGCGCGCAGCGCGTACACGGACGTGACGCTGGGGGCCGACCACACGCAGTGGGTCGTGTGCTTCCAGGAGCCGGAGGCGGGCTCCGCGCTCGCGTCGAAGTCCGTCTCGGCAACCGTCCACCTGGTCGACGCCGGTACGACGTGCCCGACCGAGAAGGGCACCGCCCTGCGCCCGAAGTCCTCGCCCACGCCCAAGCCCACTCCCACGCCCGAGCCCGAGCCCGAACCGACGGCGGACAACGACGACTCTGGCAGCGGCGGCGGAGGCAGCGTCTCCTACCGCAACTGCAGTGCGGTGAAGGCCGCCGGCAAGGCTCCCATCCGCCGCGGCGACCCGGGCTACGGCTCGCACCTCGACCGCGACGGCGACGGCATCGCCTGCGAACGCTAGGGGGGCGCTAGCCGAGGACCTCTGCGCCCAACTCGGTGATCCGGTCGGGGCCGATGCGGCAGCAGCCGCCGATGAGGCGGGCGCCGGCCCGGCGCCAGGCGGCGGTGGGCCAGCGCGCCTCGGTGGCCGGCGCGTGCCAGGTGCCGGTGGCGGCCTCCCAGACGGAGCCGTCGTTGGGGTAGGCCAGGAGCGGCTTGGCGGTGGCGCCGGCCGCGGCTTCCAGGGCGGGCAGGACGTCCGCCGGGTCGCAGCAGTTGACGCCGACGGCGATGACCTGCGGGGATCGCGCGGCGAGGGCGAAGGCCCCGGGGAGCGGGGCGCCTGAGCGGGTGCGGCCCTCGGCGGCGGTGTAGCTCAGCCAGGCCGGGGCGCCCGTCTCGGCGAGGACGGTGAGCAGGGCCTCGGCCTCGTCCGGGTCGGGGATGGTCTCCAGGGCGAGGACGTCGGGGCCGGCGGCGAGCAGGGCCTCGATGCGGGAGCGGTGGAAGGCGGCGAGCTCGCGCACGCTCAGGCCGTACCGGCCGCGGTACTCGGAGCCGTCCGCCAGCACCGCGCCGTACGGGCCCACGGACGCGGCCACCCACACCTCGTGGTCGGCGGCTCCGGCCGCGCGGGCGGCGAGCGCGACGCTGCGGCGCAGCAGGGCGTCGGTGGCGGCGCGGTCGTGGCCGTGGGCGGCGAAGGCCTCGTAGCCGATCTGGTAGCTCGCGGTGATCAGCACCTCGGCGCCGGCCCGTGCGTACGCCGTGTGGGCGGCCTCCACCTGGTCCGGGCGCTCGGCGAGCACCCGGGCCGTCCAGAGGCCGCCGGACAGGTCGCAGCCCTGGGCGGCGAGCTGGTTGCTCAGCCCGCCGTCCAGGAGCACGGTCCTGCGGGCCAGGGCTTCGGCGAGCGGGCCGGACGCGCGCGGCATGGGGGTGCGCTCCTGCCTCAGCCGAGCTGGGAGAGCACCTGGGCCGAGATCAGCTCCAGGTGGTCCAGGTCGTCGAGGTCGAGCAGCTGGAGGTAGACGCGGGAGGAGCCGATGGCCTCGTAGGCCCCGATCTTCTCCACGACCTCGGCCGGGGAGCCGGCCAGGCCGTTGGCCTTGAGCTCGTCCACGTCACGGCCGATGGCGGCGGCCCGGCGGGCCACCTCGGCGTCGTCCTTGCCCACGCAGACCACGAGGGCGTTGGAGTAGACGAGGTCGTCCGCCGTGCGCCCGGCCTCCTCGGCGGCCTCCCGGACCCGGCCGAACTGCCGCTCGCTGTCGGCGATCGACGCGAAGGGCATGTTGAACTCGTCCGCGTACCGCGCGGCGAGCCGCGGGGTGCGCCGGGCTCCGTGGCCGCCGATGAGGACGGGCACCTTGGACTGGAGCGGCTTGGGGAGCGCGGGCGAGTTCTCCACCTGGTAGTGGCTGCCCGCGTAGTCGAAGGTGGCGCCGATCTCGGTGGCCCACAAGCCGGTGATCACGGCCAGCTGCTCCTCCAGCCGGGCCATCCGCTCCGCCGGGAAGGGGATCCCGTACGCCTTGTGCTCCTCCTCGAACCAGCCGGCGCCCAGGCCCAGTTCGACCCGGCCGCCGGACATCCGGTCGACCTGGGCCACCTGGATGGCGAGGACGCCGGGCAGCCGGAAGGTGCCGGCCGTCATCAGCGTGCCCAGCCGGATCCGGCTGGTCTCGCGGGCCAGGCCGGCGAGGGTGATCCAGGCGTCGGTGGGGCCGGGCAGGCCGTCGGCCGAGCCCATCTTCAGATAGTGGTCGGAGCGGAAGAACGCATCGAAGCCCAGGTCCTCGGTGGCCTTGGCGACGGTCAGGAGGGTGTCGTAGCTCGCGCCCTGCTGGGGCTCGGTGAAAATGCGAAGATCCATGCTCCCCATCCTGCCTCCCCGGGCCGCCTTCGGGAGGCGCCCGCATCCCACCCCGGCCGGGTGAATCTGCGTCAACCGGACGGCCCACCCCGGGCCCCGCCAGTGACCAGCCCGGACGGGGATCGTTGCTCGGACGGAGCCGGACCGCCCGGCCCGCGCGCCGGCGGCCCTTCGCCGGTGCGTCCACCGCCCCCTTCCGCCTCGGAAGGGCCAGGGCCGAGGAGGCCGCCATGTCCCATGAGTCCGTGCCGGAAACCCACCGACAGGACGGACAGACCGGACAGGCAGCACACGACCATGCATGCCAGGAGTCCGCGGCACCCGCCCAGGGCGGCGCGCCGAAGGGCCTGCTCCAGCAGATGGAAGAGCTGATGGCGGCGCTGAACGCCGACCTCTCGCAGCTCGACGCCGACCTCCAGTCCTCCACGGACCGCACCCCCGGCGCCCCCGGTACGACCGGCACCCCGGGCAGCCGTGCCGCCGAGAGCGAGCGCCCCTCCTACCGGTCGTACTGACCGTACGGGTCCCGTCGCGCGCGACGGGACCCCACTCCCCTCGGCCCGCTCAGGCCACGCCCGAGGCGGATCCCCGCTCGCGCACCGCCATGCGGCGCAGGAGCGCCCGCACCCGGTCGCTCGACTCGTCCGCCGCGTCGATCGACTCTATGCACTGCCAGTAGAGGGCCTCGTCGTCCGTCCCGCAGGCCACCCCGACCAGGGCTATGCCCACTTCGCCGAGCAGCGCCTGGAGTCCGAGCAGTGCCTGCCGGACATCCGACACCTCCGTCAGCTGAGCCGCCCGCGGCGGATACTCGGGCGCGCTGCCCTCTCCGCGCAGGGCCGCCCGGTCGATCACCCCGCAGCCTCTGCTTCCCGCTTCCCCCAGTCCCCGTGCCTCCGATCTCAGCTCCGGCGGCCCGGTGACCGCCAGATAGCCCCCGACGCCCTGTGCGAGCGCCTGGGCCTGCCAGGCCTCGCCCACGATGCCCCACGCAGCCCCGCTCTGTGCCAGCGCGTGCCGGCCGGCCGCGATGAGCCGTACCGCATCCATATGCCGTCCCCCGTCCGCACGACATCCCGCCGTTCTCACCACTACCCAGAGTGAGGGCAACGAGTCAGTAAAGCCAGGGGTATTCGGAAAATGTGGACACAAACGTGATTGTGGAAGAGTCCATCACTCCGAAGAGTGACGATTCGACACCTGAGGGCCCGTCACTGGGAAGCGCAGCTCGTTCCTCTCGATCTTCGCGGCGAGCGCATCCAGCACATCCACCCCGAGAACCTCACAGAACTGCAGCAGATACGCGAGGACGTCGGCCACCTCGTCGGCCACGCGGTGGGCCGTCTCCGGCTTCTCCATGACCGCCGCCGACTCCTCCGGGGTCAGCCACTGGAAGATCTCGACCAGTTCGGCCGCCTCCACGCTCAGCGCCACCGCCAGGTTCTTGGGCGTGTGGTACGGCTCCCAGCCGCGCGCCGACGCGAAATCGGCGAGCCTGCGCTGCAGTTGCCCGAGCCGCTCGCCGTGCGGTTCGGGTGTCTCGTCCGGCGCGTCCGCCGCGCCCGTCCGGTTCGCCTCGCCGACCTCGCCGGCCTCGTTGACCTCGTTCATGGGGTCAGGTCTACCACCGTGACGCCGGGGAGGCCGCGGGCGAGGGCCGCGAGGTCCTCCCCCACCGCCGCGGCCAGCCGGATGTGGCCGTGCGCGGAGGCCAGCTGGGCCAGGCGCAGCAGTTCCGCGCCCTGGCGCCGGTCCAGGCCGCGGTCGAAGCCGTCGGCCAGCACCGTCAGCGCCTGCTGTGCGGAGAGCAGTTCGGCGGCCGGGTCCATGGCGAGCACGCCCGGGCCGGTCAGCAGGACCAGGGCCAGCGCCAGGAAGCGGAGTTCGCCCGCGCCGAGGCGGGCCAGTTCGGTGGCGGGCCGGTCGGGGCCCCGGTCCAGCACCGCCGTGACGGGGCCGCCGCCCGCGGAGGCCCATACGTCGAGCCCGGCGACGGGCCCGGCGCAGCCGGTACGGGCCGCCTCGGTCAGCAGCGCGTGCCGGGTGCCGCATTCGTGGCGGGTCCGGCGCAGTACGTCGGCCAGGTTGGCGCAGTCGCCCCGCAGCCGGCCCTCCCCCGGCGGGACCGGCGCGCGCATCCGCTGCGGGTCGGGGTCGCAGGGGAACACCGAGCGCAGGGCCACGACCACCTGCTCGGCGGCGGCCAGGACCTGCCGCTGGCCCGCGGTGGCTCCGGCCACGCGGAGCGGGAGCAGGGCGGTGCCGAGCCGGTCGTCGGGCAGCGGGGCCCGGGTGACGCCGGTGGCGCCGCCGGTCAGCCAGGCCGCTTGCACGGAGCGGCGGCCGGGGTCGCGCAGGGCGGTGGCGAGCAGGACCTGCCCGTCCTGGGAGAGCCGTTCGCCGACGATCCGCAGGGCGGGCTCGGCCTGGACGGCGAGGTCGAGCCGGACCGGCCCGGCGGGGCCGTCGACCGTACAGCCGATGCGGAATCCGCGCCGCCGCCCGGCGTCGGGGACGGCCAGGTCGGGGATGCGGAGCGCCGGTTCCGGGAAGGCGTCCTCCAGCGCGGCACCGGAACCCAGCGCGGCCAGGGCCTCGTAGGCGGCCAGGGCCTGGGACTTGCCGCTGCCGCTCGGCCCGGTGAAGAGGGTGACGGGCCCGAGCCGGAAGGCGGCGCCGCAGTGCGGCCCGAAGGCGGAGAGGCGCAGCGCGGTGACCACGGGCCGCCGGTGCGGTGTCCGCTGCGCGGGCTCGGCAGGCTCCGCTGGCCGCCCGGGACCGACGAGCCCGACCTGCGTCGGCACGACCGGGGCGGCGAGGGCGGGAGCCCCGGCAGTGGGCCCCGGCCGCGCGGGGGCTTCGACCCCCGACCGGGCTCCCGTGTCCGCGGGGGCCGGTACGGCCGGTGCCCCGTCGGGTCGGCGGTGGCGGGTGCGGACTTCGAGGGGGTCGGCTAACGCGGCGGCTTCGGGGCGGGGGTTCATGCGCGGGACGGTACGGGCCGTCGGGCCCCCCGAGGGCCCGGCGAACCGTTCCGGCGTCGCGACCTTCCTACGATCGGGGGACGGCCGCGGCCGCGATCCCCTCGACCTCGGTCCCGACGGGCGCCAGCAGGAAGACGTTCCGGTCCACGCGGTGCATTCCGCTGCCCAGCCCGAAGACCACGCCGCTGCTGAAGTCGAGGATCCGCTTGGCCACTTCGCCGTCCGCGCCGGTCAGGTCGAGCAGCACCGGGATCTGCGCGATCAGGTACTCCGCCACCTCCCGCGCGTCGGCGAAGATCTGAACCCGGATCACCACGAAGCGCCGCTGCTCCGCCGCCGACGCTCCGGGCGCCGTGGGGATCGTGCGGTGGTCCACCCGGGAGGGCCATTCGTTGCGACTGCGCAGGGGGACCACCTGCGCGAGCCCCTCCCACTGTTCGTCGGTGACGTCGTACCTGCTCACCGGGCCGCCTCGGCCGTGCGCTTCATGTGCATCCCCCCATCCTCTCGTGTTTCACCCGTTCAGCCCAACAACGACACGAGCCCATCCCGGCTACTCCCCACGAGCGGAATGAGTTAGGTTAGGCATACCTAACCAAGCCGCCTGCATTTCGGGACGATGGAGAGATCCGCATGCGCATGTCCGGTGCACCTGCCCCCGCCAACCCGGCCGACCAGGCCGCCCGGCCCACCGACGCCGAGCGGGTCCGTTCGATCCTGGCCGCCGCCCACTCCCTGACCGTGGTCACCGACGGACTGCGCACCGAGGTCCGCCACCTCGACGGCACGGACCCGATGGGCCGCCTCCACCTGCACCCCGCCGAGCCGGGCGGCGACGCCGAGGACCGGCCCGCGATCCGGCTGGAGTTCACCGACGTCGCCCCCACGTCCGTACGGGACCGGGTGCGCGCCCGCGTCACCGTGCTGGGCCGCCTGCTGACCCCCTACACCGACGAGGCCGCCGACTCCACCTGCGTGGAATTCGGCCAGGCGGTCCTGGAGACCCCGGACGGCTTCGCGTACGTCGGCCTCGACGAGCTGGACGCGGCCCGCCCCGACCCGCTGGCCCCCTACGAGGCGGGCATGCTCACGCACCTCCTCGACGACCACCCGGACCTCGTCACCCTGCTGCTGCGCCTGGTCCACCCGCTGCCCACCGCGGCGGTCCTGCGCGCGCTGCCGGTGGCCATGGACCGCTACGGGATCACCCTGCGACTGGAGGAGCGGCGCGGCCACCGCGACGTACGGCTGCCCTTCCCCTCGCCCCTCGACGACGTCGAGCAGTCGGGCGCCCAGATCCAGGCGCTCTTCAGCGCGGCCCGGCGGCGCTCGCACCGCAACACCCTGCCGGCCTGAGGAATAGACGCGCACCCGGGCCCCGTTGCCGCCGGCAAGATCGTCCTGACGGTCTGACGGTCCGCCCGTCCGGCGCCCTGCCGGTCCGGCGAACGCGGGCAGGGGCGGTCCCGGACCGGGACCGCCCCGCACTCACGAGGTGATCGGCGCCGCCGCCGGGGACAGCGCCGGCCCGACCGCCCGCAGCGCCCCGGGCGTACGCCCCTCGCCCCAGCCGATCTCCCGCCGGTAGCTGCCGAGCAGGCCGCGGCCCACCAGCCCCGCCTCGTCCCGTACGGCCGGGTCCTCCGGCGCCGGCCGCGTCAGCGGGGACACGAACAGCGCGTCCACCGGGCAGTTGGCCTCGCACAGGAAACAGGTCTGGCAGTCCTCCTGCCGGGCGAGCAGCGGGATCCCCTCGGGGCCCCGCTCGAACACGTCCGTCGGGCAGACCTCCACGCACTTGTCGCAGGCGATGCACCGCTCCGCCGAGACCAGTTCGATCACGCCGCCACCTCCGCTCTGCTCCACACCCGGTCCAGTCCGCCCACCGTGATGCGGTGGTGCAGCCTCGGGTCCTGTTCCGGGTGGTCCAGGCGCCTGGCCATCCCCCGGCTCTCCGTCCGGGCCAGCGCGGCCGCGTACATCCACCGCGCGTGCGCCGTCATCGCGGCCGCCTGCCGGGCCCGGACCCGGTCCGCGCCCTCGCCGTACAGCGAGGTGCGCAGCTCGGCCCAGGCCCCGTCGAGGGTCCGCAGCGAGTCCGCCAGCACCGTGCCGTGGCGCAGGTAGTTCTTGTCGTACGGAAGGACCTCCGCCTGTACGAGGGCCACGGCGTCCCGGTGGCCGCCGGCCGGGCCGGCGGTGCCGGCGGGCCGCAGACCGGCGCCGCCGGCGGGGGTGAGCGCGCGGTGCGCCGCCCGGCCGGAGCCCAGGGAGAGGGCGTACCGGGCCGCGCCCCGGCCCGCCCAGCTGCCCGAGGAGATCGCCCAGGCGGCGTTGTGGCTGCCGCCTCCGGTGAAGCCCCCGCAGATCTCCTCGCGCGTGGCCGCGTCCCCGGCGGCGTACAGGCCGGGCACCGCGGTGGCGCAGTCGTCGCCGGTGATCCGGATGCCGCCGGTCCCGCGGACCGTGCCCTCGGCGAGCAGGGTGACGGAGAAGCGGTCGGTGAAGGGGTCGATGCCGAGGCGGTCGAAGGGGAGGAAGAAGTTGGGCTGGGCCAGGCGCATGGCGGCCCGGGTCCGCTCGTCGGCGCGGTCGAGGCGGGCGTACACCCTGGCGCCGGTGAGGAGTTCCCGGGCGATGACCGAGCGGCCGCCCTGGCTTGCGGCGCCCTCCAGGACCGCGCCGTCCTCCTGGTAGAAGGTGGCGAAGGAGTAGAAGGCCGTCTTGGTGACGGAGGTGCCCTCGGGGGCGATCCCGTAGGCGTTGGAGAACTCCATGCCGGACAGCTCCGCCCCGGCCTCGGCGGCGAAGAGCGCTCCGTCCCCGGTGTTGGTGTTGGTGCCGAGCGCCCCGCTGAGGAAGGCGCAGCCGCCGGTGGCGAGGACCACCGCGCCGGCCCGGACCCGGTAGTGCTCGCGGGCCTGGCGGCGGTAGCCGGCGGCGCCCGCGACGGCGCCGTCCGCGTCCGTGAGCAGCTCGGTGACCGGGCTGTGGTCGAGGACGCGGACCCCGGCGCGGCGGATGCGGATGCGCATCCGCCGCATGTACTCCGGGCCTTGGAGACCGTTGCGGAGCGGCTGCCCGTCGGGGCCGGTGGGGAAGGGATAGCGGCCGTCCGTGGCCAGCTCGTTGATCCGCTCGTACGTCTCGTCGAGGACGCGGGCCATCCAGCGGCGGTCGGCCAGGTACCCGCCGAGGCCTTCGCGGCTCGCCATGGCAGCCTCGCGGGCGGCCGGTTCGGGCGGGACGTACCAGACGCCGGTGCCCCCGGCTGCGGTGGCGCCGCTCGTGCCGCAGTAGCCCTTGTCGGCGAGGACGACGGACGCCCCGGCCCCGGCCGCCTTGAGGGCGGCCCAGGTGGCGGCGGGTCCGCCGCCGACGACGAGGACGTCGGCCTGCTGATCGCTCATGCGGTCTCCCGGGTGTGCCGGTTGGCCGGGCGGGGCAGGCCGTAGTTCTCGCGGAGGGTGGCGCCCGTGTACTCGGTGCGGAAGAGGCCGCGCCGCTGGAGGATCGGCACGACGTGGTCGACGAAGTCGGCCAGGCCGGTGGGCAGTACGGGGGCCATGATGTTGAACCCGTCGGCGGCGCCCTGGGTGAACCACTCCTCCAGCTGGTCGGCGATCTGCTCGGGGGTGCCGGCGAAGACCCGGTGGCCGCGGCCGGCGCCGAGGCGGGCGATCAGCTCGCGCAGGGTGAGGCCGTCACGGCGGGCGAGCTCGGCGACGAGGGTGAAGCGGCTCTTGTTGCCGTTGATGTCCCGCTCTTCGGGCAGGTCGGGCAGCGGACCGTCGAGGGGCAGCCCGGTGAGGTCCACGTTCAGCATGCCGGAGAGCTGGGCGAGGCCGTACTCGGGCACCTGGAGGTCGGTGAGCTCCTGCTCCAGGGCCTTCGCCTCGGCCTCGGTGGAGCCGATGACGGGGGCGATGCCGGGCAGGACGAGCAGGTCGCCCTCGGCGCGGCCGAACCTGGCGAGGCGGGACTTGAGGTCCTTGTAGAAGGTCTGGCCGTCGGCGAGGGTCTGCTGCGCGGTGAAGACGGCCTCCGCGTACTGGGCGGCGAACTCCTTCCCGGATTCGGAGGAGCCCGCCTGCACGAGCAGCGGGTATCCCTGCGGGGAGCGCGGCACGTTGAGCGGGCCGGCGACGCCGAAGTACTCGCCGCGGTGGGCGGCGGGGTGGAGCTTGTCGGTGTCGGCGTAGATGCCGCGCTCCTTGTCGAGGACGATCGCGTCGTCCTCCCAGCTGTCCCAGAGCTTGGTGGCGACGTCGAGGAACTCGCGGGCCCGGTCGTAGCGGAGGCCGTGCTCCAGGTGCTCCTCCCGGTTGAAGTTGCGGGCCTCGTCGAGGGTGCCGGAGGTGACGATGTTCCAGCCGGCCCGGCCGCCGCTGATGTGGTCGAGGGAGGCGAACTTGCGGGCGAGGTTGAAGGGCTCGTTGAAGGTGGTGGACACGGTGGCGATGAGCCCGATGTGCTCGGTGACGGCGGCGATCGCGGAGAGCAGGGTGAGCGGCTCGAATCCGCCGAGGGCGTTGTAGCGGGCCTTGCCCCAGAGGGCGAGGCCGTCGGCGAAGAAGATGGAGTCGAGCCGGCCGCGCTCGGCGATCTGGGCGAGCTCCTGGAAGTACCGCAGGTCGGTGACGCGCTCGGGGGTGCTGCCGGGGTGGCGCCAGGCGGCATCGTGGTGCCCGGCGTTCATGAGGAAGGCGTTGAGGTGGAGGGTCCGGGGTGCGGTCATGGCTGTTCCTGGGTTCTGTGGCGAGGCCGGCGGCCTCGCGGGGGTGTGTGATCGGCGGGGACGGTCCGGGCTGCGGATCCGGCGGCGGAGCGGGGCGCCGCGCTCTGGTCCGCCGCCCGCGCCGGGGCATCAGGCGGGGACGCGCCAGAGGCTGAGACGGCGTTCGACGGTGACGAGGAGCTGGTTGAAGGCGACGCCGATCGCGGAGATCGTGATGATGCCCGCGTACATCTGCGGGATCGCGAAGTTGAACTGCGAGGCGTTGATCAGATAGCCGAGTCCCGCTTTCGCGCCGATCATCTCGGCGGCCACGAGGACGAGGATGGAGACGGCTCCCGCGAGCCGGATGCCGGTGAAAATCGCCGGTACGGAGGCCGGGAGGATCACCTTCTGGAACAGGCGGGCCGTGGAGAGGTCCATCGACCGGGCGAGCCGGATCAGGGTGGGGTCGGCGTTGCGGACGGCGCTGATGGTGTTGAGCAGGACGGGCCAGAGGCAGGCGTAGACGACGATCGACACCTTCGAGGTCTCGCCGATGCCGAGGAGCAGCACGAAGACCGGGAGCAGCGCGAGGGCCGCGGTGTTGCGGAAGACCTCCAACAGCGGCCCGAGGAAGTCGGCGAGGGGCCGGTACCAGCCGATGAGCAGGCCGAGCGGGACGGCGATGGCCACGGCGATGCCGAAGCCGCCGAAGGAGCGGATCAGGCTGGCCTGGGTGTGCTCGGCGAGCTGGCCCTCGCCGGCCAGCTCCCACCAGGCGACGGCTACCTCGCTGATGGGCGGCAGGAAGGTGGCGTCGACCAGGCCGGCGCGCGGGGCGATCTCCCAGAGGGCGATCAGGGCGAGGATCGCGGCGCTGCGGAGGGCGACGGCCTTCAGGCCCCGTACGACGGCCAGTGCGGCGGCCTTCGTACGGGTGGGGGCGGGGGCGGGGGCCGGGGTCTTGCCGGCCCGGTCGGGGCCGGGCTCGGCCTGGGGCGTGGCGAGCGGGGTTCCGGCCGGGGCGGAGCCGGCGGGGGCCGGGGCCTCGCCGAGCGGGGTACCGACCGGGGCGGTCCCGGTCGGAGCCGGGGCCTTGCCCAGCGGGGTACCAGCCGGGTCGGACCCGGTCGGAGCCGGGGCCTTGCCCAGCGGGGTACCGACCGGGGCGGTCCCGGTCGGAGCCGGGGCCTTGCCCAGCGGGGTTCCAGCCGGGTCGGACCCGGTCGGAGCCGGGGCCTTGCCCAGCGGGGTTCCAGCCGGGTCGGACCCGGTCGGGGACGGGGTCTTGTCGAGCAGGGCCTCGGTCGCCCGGGGTGGCCCGGCGGGGTCCGCGGCGGGCTCGGTCGGGGGCTCGGTCGGGGCCGTGAGGCCCGCGGCCGCCAGGGCGGTGGTGTCGGTTCCGGTGGTCATGCGGCTGCCGCCTCCTTCTCCAGTTGCTGGGCGCGGGCCACCTCGTCGTGGAGGAGGTTCCAGATCTCGTGCCGGTAGCGGGCGAACTCCGGGCTGGACCGCAGGGCCTCCCCCAGCAGTCCGTCGCGGTCGCCGAAGGAGACCGGGACGACCTCCTTGACCCGGCCGGGCCGGGACGTCATGACGGCCACCCGCTGCCCGAGGTAGACGGCCTCCTCGATGCCGTGCGTGATGAAGACGACGGTCTTGCCGGTGCTCTGCCAGATGCGGCGCAGCTCGTCCTGCAGGGACTCGCGGGTCTGCGCGTCGAGCGCGGCGAACGGCTCGTCCATCAGCAGCACGTCCGGGTCGTACGCCAGCGAACGGGCGATGGCGACGCGCTGGCGCATGCCGCCGGAGAGCTGGTGCGGGTGCCGGTCCTCGAAGCCGGTCAGTCCGACCAGGTCCAGGAACTCCTTCGCCCGGGCGGCCCGTTGCCGGCGCGGCACACCGGTGGCCTCCAGGCCGAACTCGACGTTTCCCTGGGCGGTGCGCCACGGCAGCAGCGCGTACTGCTGGAAGACGATGCCCCGGTCCAGGCCCGGCCCGGTGACCTGCCTGCCGTCGAGCAGGATCCGCCCGGCCGTCGGGGCCGACAGTCCACCGAGCAGGTCGAGGAGCGTGGACTTGCCGCAGCCGCTGGGGCCGACGACCACGAGGAACTCGCCGCTGCGGATCTCCAGGTCGATGCCGTCGAGGGCGGTGAAGTCCCCGAAGGTCTTGCGCACTCCCTCGAACACGATCTTCGCCATGTCGGGTCAGCCCTTCCCGTAGCCGTTGAACTCGTTGGTGTAGAGGTCGGACGGCTTGAACTGCCCCTGCTTGATCTCGCCGCGCTCGCCGAGCCAGTCGAGCCAGAGCTGGAACTCCTTGTCGGGGATCCGCCCGCCCGTCTCGGCGATCCCGAAGGAGCGCCAGTACTGCAGGGCGGTGGTGTCCTCGTTGCGGCCGCGCTTCTTGACGATCTCGGTCATCCGGGCGACGGCCTCCTCGCGCGGGGTGGTGCGCGACCACTCGATGGCCTTGGCCACGCCCGTCACGAAGGTCCGTACGGTGTCCGGGTTCTGCTTGATGAAGCGCTCGGTCATGATGTAGGTGCCCGCGCTGAAGGGGCCGAGCAGCTCCACATCGGTGAACAGCGGGCGGATGCCGCCGGAGGCGACGGCCTTGTCGCGCAGGATGCCGGTGAGCACCCCGACCTCGATCTGCTTCGCGCGCAGCGCCTGTTCGGTGTTGACGGGCGGTATGACCAGGGCCTCGACCTTGGCCGCGTCCGCCTTGGAGAGGCCGTTGCGGGCGAGGTAGGTGTCGAGCAGCGCCTGGTAGTGGGCGCCCAGGGTGTTCATGCCGACCTTCTTGCCGATCAGGTCCCGGGCGGAGCGGATCGGGCTGTCCTCCAGGACGAAGTAGCCGGCGTAGGAGTACTGGTCCGAGCCGTAGGAGGAGATGACCGCCTTGATCGGCGCCTTGCCGGCGGCGAGCTTGATGACCGCGCCGTTGAAGGCGCTGCCGAAGTGGGTCTGGCCGGTGGCGGCGGACTGGATGTCCTGCGGGCCGCTGATGGTGTTGCCGACCCATTCGAGTTTCACGTCCTCGAAGTAGCCGAGGTCCGCGGCGAGTTCGGGGAGCGTGACCGCACCGACCGAGCCCTGGTACTTCAGGGTCTTGACCTGCGAGCCGGATCCGGATCCGCCGCCGGTGGCGGTGGCCGTGCCGCAGCTCACCGCGGCCGCCGAGATGCCGAGCAGGGTCAGGAACTGGCGTCGGGAGGTGGAGGTCGAGGCGAGGGCTGCGGGCATGACGGGTCCTTGTGTGTGCTGGTCGCGGTCGCGGGGCGGGCTGTACTACGGGGTGGCGGTGAGGGCGGTGGCGTCCGCGGCGCGCAGGGCGTCCGCGAACTCGTCGACCGCCTGGAAGAGGTCCAGTTCGGCTTCGGGCCGCAGCCGGTCGGGGCCGGAGCCGCGCTCGACGGAGGAGTCGAGGACGAAGCGGCCGGCGGTGACGTGCCGGGCGCCGAGGGCCGCGAGGACGGGCCGCAGGGCGTAGTCGATGGTCAGGACGTGGGCGAGGCTGCCGCCGGTGGCGAGGGGCAGAACCGTTTTGCCGACCAGGCCGTCCTGGGGGAGCAGGTCGAGGAAGGCCTTGAGCAGGCCGGTGTACGAGGCCTTGTAGACCGGGGTCGCGATGACGAGGCCGTCGGCCTCGGCGACGGCCTCGAGTGCCCGGCGGATCTCCGGCTCGCCGCGCCGGGCGGAGAGGAGATCGGCGGCGGGCAGGTCGCGTACGGCGAGGTGGGCGGTGTCGAAGCCGGCGTGGGAGAGGCGGCGCAGCACGTGATCGGCGACGACGGCGGTACGGGAGTGGGTGGAGGGGCTGCCGGTGATGGCGAGCAGCTGGGGCACGGGGGCTCCTTGGGCTTCGTACGGTGGCGGTCGGGCGGGCGGGCGGGCCGTGGCGGCGGGCGCGGCGGGAAGGGTCAGGCGGGAAGGGTCAGGCGGCGGTGGTCGAGGCGCCCGAGGCGATGCCGAAGGCGGGGTCCGGGACGGTCTCCGGGCTGAGCAGGCGGGAGGGCTCGCCGTCGGCGCCGACCGGGACGTCGCCGTCGACGGTGACGCGGCGCAGGGTGCGCTCGTGGTCGTCGGAGTCGTCGACGCCGTAGTGCTGGGTGGCGCGGTTGTCCCAGATCGCGACGTCGCCGGCCCGCCACTGCCAGCGGACGGTGTTCTCGGGGCTCTCGATGTGGGCCTGGAAGAGGTCCTGGAGGGCGCGGGAGTCGCGGCCGGTGAACCCCTGGATCCGCTGGACGAAGTTGCCGAGCAGCAGGGTGCGTTCGCCCGTCTCGGGGTGGACGCGGACCACCGGGTGCTCGGTGAGGAACTTCGTGGAGGTGAACACCTCGCGGTACTGGGCCAGGGCCTCGGGCACGGCGTCGGGCTTCAGGGCGGCGTAGTCGTACTCGTTGGAGTGCACGGCGCGCAGGCTGTCGGCGAGGGTCCGGAGGGGTGCGGGGAGGTGGGTGTAGGCGGTGGCGGTGTTGGCCCAGAGGGTGTTGCCGCCGTACGGGGGGATGGTGACGGCGCGGAGGATGGAGAAGGCGGGGTAGGCGGGGACGAAGGTGACGTCGGTGTGCCACTGGTTGGCGCGGCCGCCGTGGTGGGAGTCGATGCCGAGGGCGTAACGGCCGTCCGCGGAGGGGACGGTGGGGTGCGCGACCGGGGCGCCGAGCAGTTGGGCGAAGGCTTCGTGGGAGGCCTCGTCGAGGTGGTCCTGACCGCGGAAGAAGACGACCTTGTGGGCGAGGAGCGCGGCCCGGATCTCGGCGACGGTCTCGGCGGCGAGATCGCCGCCGAGCCGTACGCCGCCGATCTCGGCGCCGATGCGGCCGCCGATCCGCGTGACGGTGATGGGGGTGGTGGGGGTGGTGGCGGTGTGGGTGGCGGTGGCCATGAGAGCTCCCTGGTCAGGGCTGCGGGAGGGCTGTTTCCGCAGCGGAAGTAACGGAGGTGCGGGTGGGGAGGGGCACGTAGGGCATGGCTGTGCGGTACGGGCGTATGCGGGAAGACGACGGACCGAGGGCGCGGGGCCGACGCGCCGGGGCGGCGGACCCGCGCCGTGCCGTGCCGTGGCCGGCAGCGCGGGGCCGGGCGAGCTCAGCCTTGCTACGGAGCGACGCCGGTCCGCGGCCTGGCCGAAACCCGTGCTCGGGGTCGGCCGAGGTCAGGCTCGATACGGGGTCACGCCGGTCCGCAGCCTGACTGAACCCACGCTCGGGGTCGGCCGAGGTCAGGCTCGATACGGGGTCACGCCGGCCCGTGAACCGGCTGAACCCACGCTCGGGACGGCCCAGCTCAGGCTTGATACGGGGTCACGCCGGTCCGCAGCATTGCCGAACCCACGCTCGGGGTCGGCCGAGGTCAGGTTCGCTGCGGGGGCACGCCGGCTCGGGACGCCCAGCTCAGGCTCGATACGGAGTCACCCCGGCCCGCAGCCTTGCCGAACCCACGCTCGGGGTCGGCCGAGGTCAGGATTCGGTGCGGAGTGACGCCGGTCGCGGCCTGGGTGAACCCGCGCGGGGCTGGCCGAGCTCAGGCTCGGTGCGGGGTCATGCCGGTGTGTGGGCCGGCTGAACCGGGGCGCGACGGGGGCCGGGCGGGGCCGTGGAGCCGCGGCTCAGGCTCGGTGCGGGGCCGGACAGCGGCCCGGACACGCGCCCGGCGCGGTACAGAGGCCGGGGGTGTGGAGCCGCGGGGCGAGAAGTGCGTTCGCGGTCATGGCTCGGAGCCTGTCAGCGCTCCCGCCACCGGTCAACCCCTGCCGGGCGGCTCGCCCCCGGGCCGCGGCCGACCCCTCGCACCGGGTGCGACCTGGCCTTTCTCCGTGTTCCGAGCGGTGCGGGGCCCGGCCGGGCGGCCGAATCCCGTGGCCGGATTTCACGGTTGCGCAATGCGCCCGCCATGCCCGGGCTGCGCCGCCCCCTGCGGGGCGCTCTCCCCCCACCCCGCCCCTTCCCGCTGTGCTGCATTTGCGGCTCCGCCGCGCGGCGGGGCTTGCGACCCCGGCCGCCGCTCCCGGGGCTCCGCCCCGGACCCGGCGGGGGCTCCGCCCCCGGACCCCCGCGCCTCAAACGCCGGCGGGGCTGGATATGCCCGGTGGCGACCAGAGATGCGCGCAGGGCAATCCCTGCCGCACCAGGCGGACGGCAGCAGCCAAATCCAGCCCGCCCGGCGTTTGAGGGCACGGGCGCGCAGCGCACGCACAGGGGTCCGGGGCGGAGCCCCGGGGAACGGGGGAAGGGCGGGTAGGGGACAGCCCCGCAGGGCCGCCCACACTCCACCGCCGCCACCCTTCGGCCCACGGGCCGACCGGCGGCGGCTCTTCTGTGGGATGTCTTCAATCCCGCGGTCATGGTCGTGACCGCGCCGGCGAGCGTTCCGGACGGGCCCTGCCCGGAGGAGATCCGCGGCGCCGCGACGGCGCTCGCGCACGTCTGCGACGACCCCGAGCGGATCGTGACCCCGCCCGCGGGCCCGGCCAAACTGCCCGAAGCAGCCGCAACGGTGCTGCTCAGCCGGGTATTCCGTGATCCTTTTAGTATGTCATGAGAGTGCGAGATCACACCCAGCGGTATGGTGCGCGCCTGAGCGGCCCCCCTAGCATTCGAGCCATGACGGTCCTGCCTGACGACGGGCTCTCCCTGGCCGCCGAGTTCCCTGACGCGACGCATGAGCAGTGGCAGCGCCTTGTAGAAGGCGTACTGCGCAAGTCGGGCAAGGAAGCCTCCGGCGAGGCCGCAGAAGACGCTTTGTCCACCCCACTCGAGGACGGGCTCACCACGCGCCCGCTCTACACCGCGCCGCCCGATGGGGCGGCTCCCGACACCGGTTTCCCCGGCTTCGCCCCCTTCGTTCGGGGCGGCAGGCCGGAGGGCACCACCGCGAACGGCTGGGACGTGCGCCAGCGCCTCGCGGGTTCCGATCCCGTACGCCTGAACGAGGCGGCCCTCGGCGATCTGGAGAACGGGGTCACCTCCCTCTGGCTCACGGTGGGCCGGGGCGGCATCCCCGTCGACGGCCTCGGCCGGGCGCTGGAGGGGGTCTACCTCGACCTCGCCCCGGTCTCCCTGGACGCCGGAGCCGAATACGCCGAAGCCGCCCGCGCGTTGCTGGGCCTGTACGCCGAGCGCGGGGTGGCCCCCGAGGCGGCCCGGGCCTCGCTCGGCGCGGACCCGCTGGGCCACGAGGCCCGTACGGGCGAGGCGCTCGACGCGGCCGACGCCGTGGCGCTGGCCCGGGAGGCCGCCGCCGGCTGGCCCGGGGTCCGCGCCCTGACCGTGGACGCCCTGCCGTACCACGAGGCCGGCGGCAGCGCCGCCGAGGAGCTGGGGCTGTCCCTGGCCACCGGTGTCGCCTACCTGCGGGCCCTCACCGAAGCCGGGCTGGGCGTCGAAGCCGCGCTCGGGCAGCTGGAGTTCCGTTACGCGGCGACCGCCGACCAGTTCCTCACCATCTGCAAGCTGCGCGCCGCGCGCCGCCTGTGGTCCCGTATCGCCGAGGCCTCGGGGGCCCCGGAGGCGGGTGCCCAGCTCCAGCACGCGGTGACCTCGCCGGTGATGATGACCCGTCGCGACCCCTGGGTGAACATGCTGCGCACCACCGTGGCCTGCATGGCCGCGGGCGTGGGCGGCGCGGACTCGGTCACGGTGCTGCCCTTCGACCACGAGCTGGGCCTGCCGGACGCGTTCGCGCGCCGCATCTCCCGCAACACCTCCACCATCCTGCTGGAGGAGTCGCACCTGGCCCGCGTGATCGACCCGGCGGGCGGTTCGTACTACGTCGAGCGGCTCACCGACGAACTCGCGCCCGCCGCCTGGGAGTTCTTCCAGACGGTCGAGAAGGCCGGCGGTCTGGCCGCCGCCCTGCGCTCCGGGCTGGTGGCCGAGCGGCTCGCCGCCACCTGGGCGGAGCGCTCGAAGAAGCTGGCCAAGCGCCGCGAACCGATCACCGGGGTCAGCGAGTTCCCGCTGCTTTCGGAGAAGCCGGTCGTACGGGAACCCGCGCCCGCGGCACCCTCCGGCGGGCTGCCCCGCGTCCGGCGCGACGAGGCCTACGAGGCCCTGCGCGCCCGCAGCGACGCGCACCTGGCGGCGACCGGCGCCCGGCCGAGGATCTTCCTCGCCGCGCTGGGTCCGGCGGCCGCGCACACCGCGCGGGCCACCTTCGCCTCGAACCTGTTCCAGGCGGGCGGCGTCACGCCCGTGCACGACCCCGTTTCCGTGGACCCGGCGACGGCAGCCGCGGCCTACACCGCGAGCGGCGCCGACGGCATGGCCGTGCTGTGCTCCAGCGACGCGCTGTACGAGGAGCAGGCCGCGGCGGTGGCCGCGGCGCTGCGCGCGGCGGGCGCCACGACCGTGTTCCTGGCCGGCCGGCCCGGTACCGCGGAAGCCTCCGTGGACGAGTACGTCTTCGCCGGCTGTGACGCCGTCGCCGTGCTGTCCTCCGTACTCGACCGGATGGGAGTGCACGCATGAGCATCCCCGATTTCTCCGAGCTCGCGCTCGGACCCGCCGCCTCCGCCGGCGTCTCCGAGGACCAGTGGCGCTCCTCGGTGAAGGAGTCCACCGGCACCGCGGCCGCGGACCTGCTCTGGGAGACCCCGGAGGGCATCGGCGTCAAGCCGCTGTACACCGGCCGGGACGTGGAGGGTCTGGACTTCCTGCAGACGTACCCGGGCGTGGCCCCGTACCTGCGCGGCCCGTACCCGACGATGTACGTCAACCAGCCCTGGACGATCCGGCAGTACGCCGGCTTCTCCACGGCCGAGGAGTCGAACGCCTTCTACCGGCGCAACCTGGCCTCCGGCCAGAAGGGCCTGTCGATCGCCTTCGACCTGCCCACGCACCGCGGTTACGACAGCGACCACCCGCGCGTGACCGGCGACGTCGGCATGGCGGGCGTGGCGATCGACTCGATCTACGACATGCGCCAGCTCTTCGACGGCATCCCGCTGGACAAGATGACGGTGTCGATGACGATGAACGGCGCGGTGCTGCCGGTCCTCGCCCTCTACATCGTGGCGGCGGAGGAGCAGGGCGTCTCCCCCGACAAGCTCGCAGGGACCATCCAGAACGACATCCTCAAGGAGTTCATGGTCCGCAACACCTACATCTACCCGCCCAAGCCCTCGATGCGGATCATTTCCGACATCTTCGCCTTCACCTCGCAGAAGATGCCGCGGTACAACTCGATCTCCATCTCCGGCTACCACATCCAGGAGGCCGGGGCCACGGCCGACCTGGAGCTGGCGTACACCCTCGCCGACGGCGTGGAGTACCTGCGCGCCGGTCAGGCCGTCGGCCTGGACGTCGACGCGTTCGCGCCGCGCCTGTCGTTCTTCTGGGCGATCGGCATGAACTTCTTCATGGAGGTCGCGAAGCTGCGCGCGGCCCGCCTGCTGTGGGCGCGGCTGGTCAAGCAGTTCGACCCGAAGAACGCCAAGTCGCTGTCGCTGCGCACGCATTCGCAGACCTCGGGCTGGTCGCTGACCGCGCAGGACGTCTTCAACAACGTGACGCGCACGTGCATCGAGGCGATGGCGGCGACCCAGGGCCACACCCAGTCGCTGCACACCAACGCCCTCGACGAGGCGCTCGCGCTCCCGACGGACTTCTCGGCGCGCATCGCCCGCAACACCCAGCTGCTGCTCCAGCAGGAGTCGGGGACCTGCCGGTCGATCGACCCGTGGGGCGGCAGCGCGTACGTCGAGAAGCTGACCTACGACCTGGCGCGGCGCGCCTGGCAGCACATCGAGGAGGTCGAGGCGGCGGGCGGCATGGCCCAGGCCATCGACGCGGGCATCCCGAAGCTGCGCGTCGAGGAGGCCGCGGCCCGTACGCAGGCGCGGATCGACTCGGGCCGGCAGCCGGTGATCGGCGTGAACAAGTACCGCGTGGCGACGGACGAGCAGATCGACGTCCTCAAGGTCGACAACTCCTCCGTCCGCTCCCAGCAGATCGCCAAGCTGCGGCGGCTGCGCGAGGAGCGCGACGAGGCGGTCACGCAGGACACCCTGCGGGCGCTGACGAACGCGGCCGAGCGGGGCGACGGCAATCTGCTGGCGCTGGCGGTGGACGCGGCGCGCGCGAAGGCGACCGTCGGTGAGATCTCGGACGCACTGGAGAAGGTGTACGGGCGGCACGCGAGCCAGATCCGTACGATCTCCGGTGTGTACCGCACCGAAGCGGGCGAGTCCCCGTCCCTGGAGCGCACCCGTGCGCTCATCAACCGTTTCGAGGACGCGGAGGGCCGCCGTCCGCGCATCCTGGTCTGCAAGATGGGCCAGGACGGTCACGACCGCGGCCAGAAGGTGATCGCGACCGCCTTCGCCGACCTGGGCTTCGACGTGGACGTCGGCCCGCTGTTCCAGACCCCGGCGGAGGTGGCCCGCCAGGCCGTCGAGGCGGACGTCCACGTGGTGGGCGTCTCGTCGCTGGCGGCCGGCCACCTGACCCTCGTACCGGCGCTGCGCGAGCAGCTGGCGGAGGAGGGCCGCGAGGACATCATGATCGTGGTGGGCGGGGTCATCCCGCCGGCCGATGTCCCGACGCTGCTGGAGATGGGTGCGACGGCGGTGTTCCCGCCCGGAACGGTCATCCCGGACGCGGCTCACGACCTGGTGACGCGGCTCGCCGCGGACCTGGGCCACGAGCTGTAGGCGGCCGGGAGCATGCCCCCGAAGATCGACATCGACGTGTACGTGAAGGGCGTGCTCGACGGGAAGCGCGCGCACATCGCGCGCGCCATCACCCTCGTCGAGTCCACCCGGGCGGACCACCGGGCGCTGGCCCAGCGGCTGTTGACGGAGCTCCTCCCGCACGCGGGGAACGCGCGCCGGATCGGCATCAGCGGGGTGCCGGGCGTCGGGAAGTCCACCTTCATCGACGCGTTCGGCACGATGCTGACCGGGCTGGGCCACCGGGTCGCGGTCCTGGCCGTGGACCCCTCCTCCACGCGTACGGGCGGCTCCATCCTCGGCGACAAGACGCGGATGGAACGCCTGGCGGTGGACCCGGCGGCGTTCGTACGGCCGTCCCCCTCGGCGGGAACGCTGGGCGGGGTCGCGAAGGCCACCCGGGAATCGATGATCGTCATGGAGGCGGCGGGCTACGACGTGGTCCTCGTCGAGACGGTCGGCGTGGGCCAGTCGGAGACCACGGTGGCCGGGATGGTCGACTCCTTCCTGCTGCTCTCCCTGGCCCGTACGGGCGACCAGCTGCAGGGCATCAAGAAGGGTGTCCTGGAGCTGGCCGACGTCCTGGCGGTGAACAAGGCGGACGGCCCGCACGAGCGCGACGCGAAGGCCGCCGCCCGTGAACTGTCGGGCGCGCTGCGCCTGATGCACCCCGTCGACGCGGCGTGGACCCCGCCGGTCCTGACGTGCAGCGCCCGCGAGTCGGCGGGGCTCGACGAGGTGT
The DNA here is from genome assembly GCF_042736975.1 of Streptomyces sp. NPDC059989. Taxonomy (NCBI): domain Bacteria; kingdom Bacillati; phylum Actinomycetota; class Actinomycetes; order Kitasatosporales; family Streptomycetaceae; genus Streptomyces; species Streptomyces sp. NPDC059989. The sequence continues at coordinate 10,757 of NZ_JBHWUO010000017.1, read as the reverse complement.
GGAACCGCCTCGAACAGCACCGGACCCTGCTGGACGCGGGCGGCCGGCTGGCGGCGAAGCGGGCGTCCCAGCAGGTGGAGTGGACCTGGACGATGGTCCGCGAGGAGCTGCTGGAGCGGCTGCGTTCGGATCCGGCGGTACGGGACCTCGCGCCGGGTCTGGAGGCGTCGGTGCGGGCCGGCACCGTGACCGCCACATCGGCGGCGGACCGGATCCTCGCCGCCTTCGGGAACTGACGGCCGGACGGCGCCGCTCGGCGCCGTCCGGTCACCCGTGATGCAGTCGTACGGACGGGGGCAGCGACTCGGTGCCGCTGATGCGGTAACGGCCCGCCGTGATGTGGACCTCCCGCAGGGCGGGCAGTCCGGCCAGCGGCGCGAGGTCGAGGTCGCCCTCTGCCATGAAGTCTCCTGCGAACACGCACTCGTTGAGCCCAGGGAACGCTGCGGGCAGTCGTCGGATCGCGGCCTGTACGACCCTGTCCCTGCCACCGACGTTGAGGGTCAGACTGGTGACGCTCGGCAGTGCCGTGCCCGCCGGAAGCACGTCGAGCGACAAGGCCGACACGGAGAGGCTCATGAGGGAGTCCAGGTCGCGGATCTCCTGCCAGTCGGCGTCCGAGGCCGGACTGGACGGGGAGTTGAGCTTCAACCCCGTGAGCTCGGGGAGTGCGCCGAGACCCTCCAGCCCGTGCGCGAGACCCACCTGTCCGGACACCACCAGCACCTGCAGGGGCGCCGCGGTGGGCAGGTCCTGCGCGGACCAGTGCGTGCCGGCCGGGCCGTTGATGGTGAGGGTTTCCAGCCTTCCGAGCTGTGCGACCGGTCCCAGGGCGAGGTCCGGCCGGACCATCACGATCCTCAGGTGCCGGATCGGCAGGCCGGCGATCGCGGAGAGGTCGGTCAGTTCCGGACAGAAGTTGATGTCGAGGGACTCCAGGGCGGACTGCCCCTTGAGGAAGTTCAGGTCGGACACCACGTCATGCGTCAGCACCAGCTCCTTGAGGCGGTGCCGGCCGACGTATGCCGTCATGGCCTCGGAGGAGACCCCGCTCCTGACGTCCAGGCGGTCCTGCCCGAGTTCGAAGCGTTCCAGCTGCCGCAGATGGTCGTCGGACTGGACGGTGCAGTGGAGCCCTGTGTGGTCCAGATGTGCGATGACCTGGTCGGCGTAGTCGGCGCTGTCGAAGCGGGACCAGGCCCAGACCAGCTGGGAGCGGAGGGGGAGCCAGGGGTGCCTGACGAACTGTGCGAGGAACGGGATGGCAGCGTCCGCCTTGACGTGTGAGGCCGCGATCACCACGTGGTAGGCGGCCAGGTCGTCCAGCTTCTCCGGGCCGGGGAGGAGGCCCAGGACCAGCGGACCGATCTCCGCGAGGGCGCGTGCCTCGTCCTCGTCCGCCGGCGGGATCAGGAGTGCGGCGCGCTCTTCCACGGCCGCACGCACGTCGGGGTCGAGGGTGGTGGCGTGTTCGAGGCAGGCGGCGGCGAGCAGGTAGATGCGGGCCCGGGTGCGCTTGTCGGAGGAACCGTCTCCCTGGGCGAGCAGGTCGCGGATGATCGTGACGCGCTCACGGGGCCGGGCGAGGGCGACCGCCATCCGGATGACGTCCTCCCACTGGTCGTCGTCGGCATGGGCGGTGAGCAGGCCGAAGTCGCCCTCCTCCACCGCGGCCCGCGCGCCGAGGAAGTCCTGGAAGGTGCGGTGGACGAAGTCCACCGTGTCGGGCCCCGGTTCCCGCAGGAGCCCGCTGCGCTGCAGGAAGTGCCCGAAGACGACGGGTGCTTCGCCCAGCGCGGCCGCTTCCGGCACCGTGGGCAGGGCGCGGGCGATGATGTCCTCCGCCCGGGAACGGTCCATCTCGGTACGGCCGTTCTTGATCAGCCAGTACGCGAGCCGCTGGAGCAGGTCGAGCTGCGGCTCCTCCCGGAGCTCCGGAACGTCCATGTCACGGTCGCGGTCGCGGCGGCTCAGCAGCATCGAGAGGGCGGCCTCGTAGAGCTCCTTGCGTCCGTGCGGGAGGTAGCCCCGCCGGTCCCGGTGGAGGGCGCAGATCAGCCCGCACATCAAGGGGTTGGTGGCGAGGCGGCCGATGTCGGGCTTGCCGCGGACGGCGGTGAGGAGCTGGGCTTCGTACGTCCGGAGGTCCGCGTCGTCGTCCGTACCGGTGCGGGCCGCCTTGTGCCACCGCTTGATGAAGGTGGCGATGTCGGCGGGGCCCATGGGGGACAGCGTCAGCTCGGTGAAGTCCTCTTCGGCGAGCCAGTCCGCCGCCACCGCGGAGGGGCGCGAGGTGACGAGCCAGCGGTTGTGGCCGCCGTACGCGTCCATGAGGTCGCGGAGCCAGGCGCGGGTCCGCTCCCGTTCGCGGTCGGGGATCTCGTCGATGCCGTCGATGAGGACCAGCCCGCGCCCGGACATGAGGACGCGGTGCGCCCAGCCGTCGGGCTGGGCTCCGCCGAGCGGACAGCCCGCGGCGGTCAGGAAGTCCCGGGGCGCGGGCAGCCGTTCGCCGTGGCGGGTGAGCGTGCGCAGGGGCAGGACGAAGGGGATGCGGTCGTAGAGGTAGTCCATCTGCGGGGTGAGGTCCTGGCGGGCGGCGGTGACGGCCAGCCACTGCACCAGAGTGGTCTTGCCCGAGCCGGCCTCGCCCCGCAGGAGGACCTGGTTGCTGCCGGCCAGGGCCTGATCGGCGGGCCGCGGGCCCGGCGCCTGCCGCATCTGCTCCAGGAAGGAGTCGTCGAACACCTGGTGGCGCGGCACGTCGGTGACGGCGGCGAAGACGAGGGATCCGCGCCGCTGCTCGGTGGCCTCGAGGCTCAGGTACGCCGCGTCCAGCGGCCACTTGTTCGGCGAGTTGTGCAGGTCGATCCCGTAGATGGTCAGCTTGCCGTGCTTCTTGGCGACGTACGGCAGGTACAGCTGCTCGAACGCGGCGTCCTCGGCGCCGGGCAGCGGATCGCGGCGGATCAGCTCGTCGACCTTGGCCGTCAGGTCGGCGATGCCGCGCGTCTGCTGCACCAGTGCGTGGGCGACGAACGTCGAGCGCTGCGTGAAGAACTGCAGGATGTGCAGGCACGCGGCGTCGAGCAGCCGCTCGTAGAAGTACAGGGCGTCGGCGCTCAGGTGCCGCTCGGGCCGGCCGCCGGCGCGGCGCAGCTCCCGGGCGAAGTCCGCGGAGCCGAGCCGGACGGCGTCCAGGTCGGTCATCGTGACGTTGCCGAGGGCGTGCAGCGTCGACGCGAGGGCGTCGGTGACCGCTCGGCATTCGTCCGCGGGGATCGGCCGCTCGCCCGTACGCAGCGCCTGCTGCACCAACTTGGCGGCCAGGGTGTGCAGATCGGATTCCGTGAGCGAGCGCTTCTCGCCCTTGAAGGACACGTAACCCGAGATCCGGACCGGCTTGTCGACGAGGCCGGCGCCGCCGCCTTCGGCGACGAACAGCCTTTTGACGAGGGGCCCGATGGCCGCCGAGGCCAAGCGAACGCCGATGGTCCCCGGTTCCATGCAACCCCCCGCAGCATCACGACCGTTGCTGCGGATCCTAATGGGTGCCACACGCGCCCGTCGAAGGGCTACGCCTCGACGAGCACCGAACCGGTCGAGGTCAGCGACTCGCGCAGGATGCGGGTCTGCTCCACCGTGTCGTCGGTGGCCAGCAGGGCGGCGAGGACCGCGATGCGGGCCTGCCCGGCGCGCAGTGTCCCGGTCGGGACGGCCCCGGCGGCGACGAGGTCCACCGCGCCGCCGTGCGTGTAGATCTCGGTGACCGGTCCGGCCATGACCCGCGTGGTCAGCGCGACGAGCACGCCGCGCCCGACGGCGGCCTTGACGGCGTCCACGATCTCGGGGGTCGCGTTGCCCGCGCCCGTCCCGACGAGGACGATGCCGCGCGCGCCGGCCGCGACGGCGGCGTTCAGCAGCACCGGGTCGCCGTCGGCGTGGTGCACCACCACGTCCACGCGCGGCGGGAGTTCCGGCATCGCCGGCAGCGGGAGCGGCTCGGGCCGCTGGGGTGCGCGCAGGATGGTGACCTTGCCGAAGCCGATCTTCCCGAACAGTTCCTTGGAGGGGTCGGCGAACGCGTCGAGCGCCACGGCCTCGGTCTTCACGGTGCCGCGGGCGGCGTGCACCCGGCCCGCGAAGGCGATCAGCACGCCCAGCCCGCGCGTGGTGGCGGCGGTGAGCAGTGCGTCGTACAGGTTGCCCGGCCCGTCCCCGTCGGCGGTGCCCATGGGCCGCTGCGAGCCCGTGAACACGACGGAGCGCGCGTCGTGGTGGTGCAGGTCGACCAGGAACGCCGATTCCTCGAGGGTGTCCGTGCCGTGCGTGACGACGATGCCGTCGACGTCGGGGTCGGCGAGCACCTCGTGCACGGTCCGCAGGAGGGTCAGCTGGTGGGCGGTGGTGAGCCGGGGGCTGTTGACGCTGAACAGGTCGACCACCTCGACGGTGATGCCCTCGGGCAGCGGCGCGGTGGCCATGACCTCGCTGCCGTCCGCGTCCGCCGCGAAGCCGGAGCCCTGCCAGCGGCTGGCTATCGTCCCGCCGGTGCTGATGACGACGATCCGTCCCATGGCCGTGGCCGCCCTTCCCTCGTACGTATGTGCTGAAAGCAGCAATGATAGTGAGATCTACGCGCAATGCGATTGCTTCTTTGACCCCTCCCGTAACATTGGGTGGGTGATAATTGCGTGATGGATGCCATTGACCGGGATATCTTGCGTGAGCTCCAGGCGGACGGCCGCCTCAGCAACCAGGAGCTCGCCCAGCGCGTGGGACTCACCCCTTCCCCTTGCATGCGCCGGGTGCGTCAGCTCGAACAGGACGGGGTGATCCAGGGCTACCGCGCCGTGATCTCCCCCGAGGCCGTGGGCCGCGGGTTCGAGGTGCTCGTCTCGGTGGAGGTGCTCCGCGACCGCGCCGCCGTCGAGGCCTTCGAGGCCGCCCTCCAGGACATCCCCGACGTGATCGAGGCCTACCGCCTCTTCGGCAGCCCCGGCTGTCTGCTGCGCATCGCCGTCGCGGACCTGCGCGCGTACGAACGCCTGTGGATCGAGAAGCTGACGGCCCTCTCGGGGGTCACCGAGGTCAATTCGCAGATCATCATGAAGCGGATCAAGGAACCGACCGGCCTGCCCGTCGAACACTGACGCGGCCCGGCCCAGACAGGAAGCAGCACCCCATGGAACCTCTCGGCACCGGCGACCCGGTCCGGCTCGGCCCGTACCGCCTCCTCGGCGTGCTCGGCGCCGGCGGCATGGGCAAGGTCTACTTCGGCCGGGACGCCGACGGCCGGACCGCGGCGGTCAAGGTGCTGCTGCCGGAGCTGGCCCACGACCCGAACCTCGCCCAGCGCTTCGTCCGCGAGGCGCACACCGCCCAGGCCGTCACCAGCCCCGGCGTCGCCCGCGTCCTGAACGCGCAGAGCGAGGACGGCAACCGGCCCTGGATCGCGACCGAGTTCCTGTCGGGGCCCACCCTCGACGACGCCGTCCGGCAGTACGGGCCGTTCGGCCCGGACGGCCTGCGCGCGCTCGCCGCCTCCCTCGCCGCCACCCTCCGGGACATCCACGCCGCGGGTCTGGTCCACCGCGACCTGAAGCCGGCCAACATCGTGCTCACCGCGGCGGGCCCGCGCGTCATCGACTTCGGCATCGCCCGCCCCGAGCACGGACTGACGCTCACCACCACGGGCCAGATCCCGGTCACCCCCGGCTACGGGGCTCCCGAGCAGGTGCTCGGCCGGCGTGTGGGCCCGGCCGCGGACGTCTTCTCGCTGGGCGCGGTGCTCGCCTACGCGGCGACCGGGCGGCGCGCCTTCGACGGGACGCACGTGGCGGCCGTCCAGTACGAGGTGGTGCACGGCGAGCCGCAGCTCGCCGGCATACCCGACGACCTGCGGCACCTGATCGCCCCCTGCCTCGCCAAGGACCCGGCGCACCGCCCGGTCCCCGACCAGATCGCGGGCGCCTTCGCCCCGCCGCGCGGAGCGGACCGCGTCTGGCGTACGGGACCGCTCGCCAAGGACATCACCCGCCGCGACACGGAGGCCGCGCGGCAGGCCACGCTCCTCGTGGACGGCTCGGGGACGGGCGTCTCCCGGAGGCGGCTGCTGCGCACTTCCCTGGTGGCGGGCGGCGCCCTTGCGGCGGGCGGCGGAGCCGGAGCCTGGTGGCTGCTGCGCGGGGAGGAGCGGGCCCCGAACGTTCCCGGGCTGGCCAGCGGCGCAGAGCCGCTGTCTCTGTCGGCTGCCCAGTCGGGGAAGGCTCCCACACCCCTGTGGGGGCCGCTGCCGGTGGCGGCGAAGCCGGACAACGGGACGACCCTCACTCCCCTGTCCCTGCGCGACGTGGTCATGTTCGCCTCCAAGGACGGGGGGCTTGCGGCCCGGCTGACGCGCGACGGCCGGGAGAAGTGGCGCATGGCCGACATCGCACCGGAGGCCGGCCTCCTGCCGCTGGAGGAGCCGCTGTTCGCCGCGGCGGACTCGCACGGGGCGCTGCGCGTCCACGAGGCCTCCACGGCCAAGCTCCTGTGGTCGGTGGCGGGCGCCGAGGTCAGCCGGATCCTCGCCGCGGACAAGGAGTTCCTCTACGTGGTGACCCAGGGCGGGCGACTGCGCGCGATCGACCTGAAGCTGCAGACCGTGAAGTGGACGGTGCCGCTTCCGGCGACCGCCGTGGCGGGCGCGGGGCCCAAGGCGGCCGCGGGAGGCGGCACCGTCGTCGTCTTCGGCGCCGACGGCACCGTCCGCTCCTTCTACAACCAGTTCGGGGACCAGAACTGGGAGATCAAAGGCCAGGCGACCTCCGCCATCCAGCCGCTCGTCCTGGAGGTGAAGAACCCCGGCAGCGCGGACCACATCGTCGTCTTCCTCGGCGGCCGCACCCTGACGGCCCGCAAGATGAACTTCACCGGCGACGAGCTGTGGAAGGCCGCTGCCTCGGGTGAGCCGCGCTCGGGCGCCGGCGGCTGGGGCGCCCCGATGCTGGACGGCAAGAACCTGGTCTGCGCGAACGGGACGACGCTGGCCGCCTTCACCACCGAGGGCAAGGAGCTTCCGCCGCGCGGCCGTGCCGCCCGGGGCCCGCTTCCGCACAACCCCCTCGTGCTCCAGGGGCAGACGCTGTGGGCGGTCGAGGGCGAGGGGCGGGGGGTCTCGGCCTACTCCAGCACCGACGGCAAGCGGTTGTGGACCTGGGCGGCCGATTCCAGCGGGCCCTGGGCGATGTCCGGTGTCGGGAACCGGGTGTTCCTCGTCAACGACGGGAACCTCACGGCCATGCCGACCGTCGGCTGACCCCGTGCCGGGCGGCCTCGCGATCACCGCTTAGGCTCGGGGCCGGACCACCGACCCGGGAGAGCGCGCGCATGGAACGCCTACGTCACGACGACCCGACGCAGATCGGGCCGTACGCGACCCTGGCCCGGCTCGACGCCGAGTCCGCCGAGCGGACCGTTCCGGAACGCCGCTACCTCGCGCGCGGCGGCGACGGGGAGCGCACGGTCCTGGTGTGCGTGCCCCGGGTCGGCGCCGATCCGTCCCGGTGGGCCCTGGAGGCCGAGGGCGCCCGGCGGCTGTCCGTACCGGGGTTCCTGCAGGTCGCGGAGGTGGGCGGCACGGCCGGTTTCCCCTGGTCCGCGGCCCCCTACACCCCGGCGCTGCCGCTGCCGGCGGTGCTCGCCGCGTACGGCGGCCCGCTGCCCGAGGACACCGTCCGCGGGCTGGGCGCCGCGCTCGCGCGGGGGCTGGCCGCCGCGCACGCCGGAGGGGTGACGCACGCGGGGCTGTCACCGGCCTCGGTACTGGTCACCCCGGGCGGGCCGCTGCTGACCTGCTTCGGCGCCGCGCGGGCCGGGCTCGCCGGGCTCGACCCGGGCTGTGTGGCCCCGGAGCAGGCATCGGCCGAAGCCGGGGCCTCCTGGCCCGCCGGGGACCTGTTCGCGCTGGGCGCCGTACTGGCGTACGCGGCGACCGGCTACACCGTGCCGGAGCAGAGCGAACTCCCTGCGGGGCTGCGGCAGCTGGTGGGGGCCTGCCTGGCCCGCGACCCGGCGGACCGGCCCGCGTCGGCCCATGCCCTGCTGCGCGACCTGGCCCCGCCGGCGGACTCGGCCGGACCGGCCGGTACTGCGGAGCCCCGGGCATCCGCCGACCCCCGCCGTCCCGCCCGTGCGGGCTGTTCGACCTCCGGCGGCGCCTCAAACGCCGGCGGGGATGGGGGTTGCCCGGCGGAGCCAAACCCGGCCGCACCGGGCGGTTTCGCCGGTACGGCCGCGCCGGGCGGGGCTGCCGGGGCCGCCCTGGCCGTGGGCGGTCAGACCGTGCTCGACCAGGCCGCTCCCCCGCTCCTCCTGCCCGGCCGCGTGGTCGCCGCGCTCGCCGCACAGTCCGCCGCGCTCCTCGCCGCGGAACTCCCCGCCCCCCAGCAGGCGTTCGCCACCACCCAGAAGGTGCACTGACCCCGATGCCCCTCGCCCCGGCACCCTTCACCCCCCTCACGCACGACGATCCGCAGCACCTCGGCGGCTACCGGCTGCTGGCCCGGCTCGGCAGCGGCGGGATGGGCACGGTCTACCTGGCTCGCTCGGCGGGCGGCCGTACGGTCGCGCTCAAGACCGTGCACACCCGGATCGCGGCCGACACCGCCTTCCGTACCCGCTTCCGGCTGGAGTCGGACGCGGCACGGATCATCGGCGACCGCTACGGGGCCCGCGTGTTCGGCGCCGATCCGCTGGCCGAGACGCCCTGGCTGGCCACCGAGTACGTGCTCGGACCGCAGCTCGACGAGGCCGTCCGGCTCAGCGGTCCGCTGCCCGAGCCGTGCGTCCGGTCGCTGGGCGCGGACCTCGCGCTGGCGCTCGGCCAGCTGCACCGCTCGGACGTGGTGCACCGCGACCTCAAGCCGTCCAACATCATGGTGACGGCCGCCGGGCCCAAGGTCATCGACTTCGGCATCGCCCGCGCCCTCGGCGACGAGCGGCTCACCAGCCTCGGCAGCGCGGCCGGTACCCCGGCCTACATGTCGCCCGAGCAGGCGGGCGGTCTCGAACACACCCCGGCCGGAGACGTGTTCGCGCTGGCGGGCGTCCTCGTCTTCGCGGCGTCCGGGCACGGCCCCTTCGGCGGCGGGCAGGCCGCGGACCTGCTCTACCGGGTCCGGTACGCGGATCCCGACCTGGCCGGCGTACCGGCGGACCTGGAGCCGCTGCTGGCCCGCTGCCTGAGCAAGGACCCGACACTGCGGCCCACGACGGCCGAACTGGCGGAGCTGCTCGCGCCCGCCGGGGGCCCGTTCGCGGACGGACTGCCCCAACCGGTGCTCGCGGACATCGCCCGCCGCAGCGAGGCGGTGTGGCAGGAGCCGCCGAGCCGTCTTCCGGCTCCCTCCGGGGAGCCGGCGACGGTCGTGGCGGCCGGCATGTCGCGCCGCAGGCTGTTCTCCCTCACCGGCGGCGCGATCGGCGCGGCGGCGCTCGCCACGGGCGGCGCCCTGTGGGCCTGGCCGGAGAAGAAGGCGGAGCCCAAGCAGCCCGTACTCCAGCAGGCCCCCGCCTCCCTGTGGAAGATCTCCCTCTCCAGCTCCGGGGTGGACTTCGCACCCCTGTGGGTGGACGACGGCCCCGTCCTGGCCGCGGGGATCGTGGTCAAGAAGGTCGAGCCGAGGACGGGCGCGCTCGTGTGGCAGAAGGACCTCCAGAATCCCTGGCGCATGGCCACCAACGGCAAGGAGTTGTACGCGCTGCGGGAGCCGGAGGCCGATGCCGACAAGGACGGCCGGGTCAAGGCACTCGCGGTCGACAAGTTCCCCCTGGCCGACGACAAGGGGAAGCCGCGCATCACGCTCGACGCCTTCGACGGCAACCACAAGTTCAGCCAACTCCTGTGCGTGGACGGGGACATCGCGTACCTGTCCGCCAAGTCGGCCGCCGGCGCGGAGTGGTTCCTCGTCGCCGCGAGCCTGAAGTCCGGCCGCGAGCTGTGGCGCCAGAAGACGGCGGCGCCCTTCGAGCGCCAGTCGTCACCCGCCCTCGTCCGCGGCAAGGTCGTGAAGGGCGGCCTCATGCTGTGCCGCCGCTCGGAGGCGGGGGAAGCCCTGGGCCTGTCCCTGCACGACACCGCCACCGGCGCCGTGCGCTGGGAGAAAGCCGGGCTGTCCGTCACCGGCGCGCTGCCCTACGCCCTGGCCACGGACGAGGACCACGTCTACGTCGGCTCCGACTCCCTCCAGGCGCTGCGGCTCATCGACGGCGCGACGGCGTGGTCCTTCGGAGAGGGCCGGGACATGGGCAACAAGCCCTACGGCATCCGCCGTTACGGGATCCCGACCGTCCACGAGGGGGTCGTCTACGTCGTCGAAAGCGCCCGCGGCATCGTCGCCGTCGAAGCCCGCACCGGCGTCGCGCTCTGGTCCGAGGAGCCCCTGAAGGACACCACCGCCGACGGCGACGTCGCACCGGTGGTGGTCGACGGGCTCGTCCTCACCATGGACAAGATCGGCCTGCGGGCCGTTTACGCCCGCTCCCACAAGCCGCTGTGGCGCTACCCGACGACGGCGGTCGCCCTGACGGCCGACCCGAACGACCGACGGGTCTACGCCCGCGAGGAGCGCGTCGCGTTCGCCCTCCCGATCGGCTGACGTCACTGCCGGGCGTCACCCCTGCCAGCTGTGGGGGGCGCGGAAGCCGGGGGTGCGTTCGAGGCGGCGCCAGCCGGCCTGGGAGCGGGGGGTGGTGACGGTTTCGGGGGTGTG
>NZ_JBHWUO010000016.1:0-178012 GCF_042736975.1 Streptomyces sp. NPDC059989 | reverse complement strand
AGGATGGACGACCAACGAGTCCCCCCGAGCAACGTAATTGAGACGTCAGACATCTCGATCAACAGCCCGGGGGCCTCGCTCGTTTCGCTTCACGGACCGTCACCCGATCGGTGGCCACATCGAAGAAGCTCACTGGTCGGCGACGGAACGCGCCACTTCAACACCATTGCGCGGTGGCGTGGAGGGTGCCGAGGAGGGTGAGGGCCTGGGCGCTGGGGGTGCCTGGTTCGGCCTGGTAGACGATGAGTTGCCGGCCCGGTGCCCCGCGTACGTCGAAGGCCTGGTAGGTGAGGGTCAGGGGGCCCACGTCCGGGTGGAGGCAGTGTTTGGCGTCCGAGGTCTTGCCCTGCACGGCGTGGGTGTTCCACAGGCGGGTGAAGTCCGCGCTGTGCCCGGCGAGGTCGCGGATGAGGCTCCGTAGGCGCGGGTTGTCGGGCTCGAGGCCGGTTGCCAGGCGCAGGTGGCCGACGACGGCTTGCGCCGTGTGGGCCCACCGGGTGTGGAACCGCCGTCCCGCCGGGTCGAGGAAGACCATGCGGGCGAGGTTGTCAGCCGGCTCGAAGGGCGAGTACAGGGCTTCGGCGAGGGCGTTTGCCGCGAGGACGTCCAGGGCCCGGTTGATGACGAACGCCGGGGCGCCCTGGTAGCCGTCGAGCAGTTGGCGCAGGGCGGGACCGATCTGGTCCGGGGCGGTGGGCGTGAGCGGGACGGCCGGTGCCGTCCCGGCCAGCTGGTGCAGGTGCGCGTGGGCGTCGGGGTCCAGGCACAGGGCGCGGCCGAGGGCGTCGAGCACCTGGGCCGAGGGGTGGCGTTCGCGTCCCTGCTCCAGGCGCGTGTAGTAGTCCGCGTTCACTCCGGCCAGGACCGCGACCTCTTCCCGGCGCAGTCCGGTGACCCTGCGCACGCCGTGGGAGGGCATGGCGACGTCTTGGGGGCGCAGGCCCGCTCGGCGGGCGCGGAGGAACTCTCCCAGCTGGTTGTCGGGCATGCCGTCAGGCTAGGCGACGGCGACGAGGTGCTGCCTGGGTGCGGTGCACCCAGGCAGCACCCGTCCTGGCCGGTGCGCCGCGGCCCGCCCAGACTCGGTGGTGCGAGCGGGGCGAACTCTCCTGCCCCTGCCGCCTTTTGGCCCCCGTTCCCCTGAGAGGAAGAACAGCAATGACAGATGCAGCCAAGGTCGTGGCGATCACCGGAGCGAGCAGCGGCATCGGGGAGGCAACCGCCCGTCGGCTCGCCGCCGATGGGCACCGCGTGTTCCTCGGCGCGCGCCGCACCGACCGTCTCGACGCGCTGACCCGCGAGATCACCGCCGCCGGCGGTACCGCGGCGTTCCGCCCGCTGGACGTCACGGACGCCGCCGACGTGAACGCCTTCGTGTCAGCCGCCCGCGAGCGCTACGGCCGAGTGGACGTGATGGTCAACAACGCGGGCGTGATGCCGCTTTCGCCGCTGGCCGCACTGCGGGTCGACGAGTGGGACCGGACGATCGACGTGAACGTGCGGGGTGTCCTGCACGGGATTGCCGCCGCCCTGCCCGCGATGCGCGCCCAGGGCGGCGGGCACTTCGTGAACATCGCCTCCGTCGGCGCCTACGAGGTCTCACCGACGGCCGCCGTCTACTGCGCCAGCAAGTTCGCCGTCCGCGCGATCTCCGAGGGACTGCGCCAGGAGTCCCCGGACGGCAGCATCCGCGTCACGCTCGTCTCCCCGGGCGTGACCGAGTCCGAACTCGCCGACGGCATCGGCGACCCGGCTGCCAGGGAGGCCATGAAGGCCTACCGCGCCGTGGCGATGCCCGCCTCCGCCATTGCCGAGGCCATCGCGTACGCCGTTTCCCAGCCGGCGCGGGTCGACGTCAACGAGATCGTGGTCCGGCCCGCCGCGAGCGCCCAGTGACCCGCGACCCCTTCGCGAGGGGCACCGGCATGCCCCAAATCCCCTACGCCGCCGACGCGAACGCCATTCGTGACCGACCCCGCACCCAGGACGGCCGCCTGCCCCCACGCCATGGGCGGGCCGTACGACTGGGAGTTCCGCCGGGAGGACAAGGGTTGGGTCCTGGTCCGCCAGAGACTGGATGTCTGGTGGACCGAGGGTGAGGACCCTCTGGGGGCCGTCTTCGCAGACCATTCGGGTTCTTGAAGGCGGCCACCCGGTATTCCTCGGTGCCTCCGAACCCGGTCACCGGAGCTCCGCACTCAGAGGGTGTCCGGCCCGGGCTCGGGCGACTCATCACGTCTGCGTACCGGTGGCTAAGCTGCCGGGATGACCGAGCAGTCACCCCCGCCGCTGACCCCGGAAGCCGCCAGGGACCTTCAGAAGATGCTTCGAGCCGAGATCGGGCCGGGCCTCAGCGAGCGGGAACTCGATGCGGTCGAGGCACGGTTCGGCTTCGCTTTCTCGGCGGACCACAGGGTCTTCCTCGCCGCCGGGCTGCCGCACGGTTCGCGAAGCTGGCCCGACTGGCGCCATGGCGACCACGAGGACTTGGCTTCGCGGCTCTCCCAACCGGTGGAAGGCGTGCTCTTCGACGTGGAGTACAACGGCTTCTGGCATCCTGCCTGGAGCCCGAGGCCCTCAGCGACCTCCGACGCGCTGCAGACCGCCCGGTCCGAGCTGTCGACCGTTCCGCAGCTGGTCCCCGTCTACAGCCATCGCTACCTGCCTGGCACCGCAGGTGAGTGGGGCCACCCGGTGCTGTCCGTCCACCAGACCGACATCATCCTCTACGGGAACGACCTCGCCGACTACATTCGGAACGAGTTCACCGGCCGGGCGAGCAATCTCCCGGTCCGCGCGACTGTCGACTTCTGGTCGTACTTCGTCGAGGGCGGTCCGGGCATCGACGTCACCGCGCCTACGCCGCACTCCCCGTACGCCCAAGACGCGGAGGAGACTGTCGAGTACCTGCGGATGCTGGCACTGGAGCGTCTGATCGGCCGCCAATTCCGCCCGGAGCAGCTGATCGAGGCCGGACTCACGGCGCTGATGTTCGACATCGAGGCAGCGTCGATTCCGCTGCTCGCCGGCCTCTCGCGCACCGAGTATGAGAGCGCCGGGGTGCTTTTCGACCAGGTACTGAGCGAGTTGGGTCTGTCCGACGGCCTTCCCGTAGACGACACCGGTATCCCCTGGGAGGCGGCCCGCTGGGAACTCGTACGCTGGTGGCTCCGGCTGATCGTGAACGGGAGCCTGGCCCCCGGGGCCGGCGGTGACGTGATCACCTACGAGGGCTGGGGTGCGCTGGCCCGGCCGCACGCGCTGAGGCCGCTGGTCGACAAGGTCGATGCGTACAACGACTGGGCGGCCGTCCGGAACGGCACGCGCGAGCAGCTGACTGGAGCGATCGTCGCGGAGGCCGAACGGCTGCTCGCCGGGCCCTGGCCCCCGCCGGACTGATCTCCCGGCGGGGGCCGGGATCCGATGGCCCCGCGCGCTGCCCGTCACGATGTGATCGGGTGCCGGGCCAGGAACCGGGCCAGGGCTTCGGCGACGGGCCGGGGCTGTTCGATGTGGAGCAGGTGGCCCACGCCGTCGATGACGCACTCCTCGACATCGGGCACGGCCGAGCGGAGGAACGCGGCGACCTCGACCCACAGCGGGCGGGTCTCGCTGCCCAGCACGGAAAGCACGGGCTGCCGGATGGCCGCGGCGTCGTCGGGACCGAACCGCCACTCGGCCAGGGCCGGCAGCTCGACGCCGAAGAGCGTGTCGGCGTCCTTGACCGCCTGCTCGACGCTGCCCGGTATGCGTTCGTCGAGCAGGGCCCGGCAGCGATCCCGGTCCATTCCGCCGGCGAGGGACAGGAACAGCCCGAGGGCGCGTTCCGCGTCCCCTTCCGCATAGGCCTCGAACGCCGGCGCCGCCTGTGCGAAGAACGCCGCGCCCGCGGGCACCGACAGCAGGGAGAGCTCCAGCAGGGCGACCGTGGCGATGCGGTCGGGGTGGTCCTGGGCCATCTGGGCGGCGACTGCCGCGCCGGTCGAGTGACCGGCCACGTGAACCCGGTCGATGCCGAGGTGGTCGAGCAGCGCCATGGCATCGGCGACGTGGTCGGCGACGGAGACCGGCCCAGGAGTGTGCGTGCTGCCGCCCCAGCCCCGCTTGTGATAGCGGATGAGCCGGGAGCGTGTGGTGAGTGCCGGTTCGGCGAGGAGCGGGACGAACCCGTCGGGGATGATCGGGCTGATGAACAGAACCGGCTCCCCGGTCCCCCGGATCTCGTATGCCAGCTGGATGTCGTTGACCGTGACGGTGTCCATGATGTCCTCCTATGCGGTTGTGGCTCACCATGGAGGCGTAAGCGAGACGGTTACCGCCGTAACCGTCTCGACCCCGGTTCGAAGGAAACCTCCGTGACCGATGCCACCGGCGACGCGTCCGCGCTGGAGCGGGCGCGGAGCGCCGCGGCCCGTGGGGCTTGGGCAGACGCGTACGCCGGCTATCTGGCGGCCAGGGAGGAGGGCGGGCTCGGCCCTGCGGAGCTCGCCGAATTCGCCGGCGTCGCGTATGCCGCCGGGCATCTCGACATCACGATCGAGACCTGGGAGCGCCTCCACGGCGAGCTGTCCGGGCTCGGCGAGGACAACGGTGCGGCCGCGGCCGCCGTACGGGTCGCCATGCACCTGCTGTTCGACACCGCGCTCATGGCGCCGGTACGGGGATGGCTGCGTCGCGCGGAACACCTCCTCGACTCTGCCACGGCGACCCCCGCTCACGCCTGGTTCGCAGTGGTACGCACCTTCGAGCGTCTCCTCAGCGGCGACCTCGACGCGGCCCGCGACTGGGCCGGGCGGGCGATCGAGACCGGCTCGCACACCGATCCGGCGGCCGCGGCGCTCGGGCGCGTGGCGCAAGCCCGGCTGGTGATCCTCGACGGTGACGTCGAGCGGGGGCTGGAGCTCCTCGACGACGCAGGCACCGCGGTGATGTCCGGCGACCTCGACCCGCTGTCGACCGGAGTCGTCTACTGCGAGCTGGTGTGCGCACTGCAGGGCATGGCCCAGTACGACCTGGCCGAGCAGTGGACCGACGCGATGGAGCGATGGGCGCGCACGAACGCGATCGGCAGCCTGCGCGGCCGCTGCCGGGTGCACCGGGCCGAGATCCTGCGCCTGCGGGGGCAGTGCGTGAACGCCGAGCAGCAGGTGTTGCTGGCCTGCGAGGAGCTGCGCCCGTACGTGCGACGCGAGCTCGGCTGGCCGCTGACGGAACTGGGCCGGATCCGGCTTCGGCGCGGCAACCTGGCCGGCGCCGAGGAGGCGCTGCTCGCCGCCCATCGCCTCGGGTGGGATCCCGAGCCCGGGCTCTCGCTCGTGCGGCTCGCCGGCGGCGACGTCGACACCGCGGCCGACGCGATCCGCGAGGCACTGGACCGGCCGCTGCCGGTGCCGTCGAAGGAACTGCCGCCCACCTCCGAGCTGCGGCGGGCACCGCTGCTGGACGCACAGGTCAGGATCGCCGTCATCCGCGCCGACCTGGAGACGGCGCGGTTGGCGGCCGGCGAGCTCGCGGAGGTGGCCGTCCGCTTCGAGAGCAACGCGCTCGCCGCCTCGGCCCTGCGGGCTCGGGGCGAGGTTCTGCTCGCCGAGGGCGATTCGGCCGGCGCGTCGGCGTTCTTCTCCGACGCCGTCCGTGCCTGGAGCGAGGTCGGCGCCCCGTACGAGACGGCCGAGTGCCGGCTTCGGCTCGCGGACGCGCAGGGCGCCCTGGGCAACCTGCGGGCAGAAGCCCTCGAGAGGGAGGCGGCGCGTACCGAGTTCGAACGGATCGCCCGCGCGCCTGCGGCCGACGGGCCGCAGGCGCAGACGCAGACGGAGACGGAGACGGATACCGCCGAGCCGGACACGTTCGTCCGGGAGGGCGAGTACTGGAGGGTCGTCTTCGAGGACCGGCGCGTGACCGTCCGCGACAGCAAAGGCATGCACCACCTGGCGCGGCTGCTCGCCGCGCCGGGCCGGGAGTTCCACGTCCTCGATCTCGTCGCCGCCGACAGCGACGACCCCGGCGCCGTCGCCGGGCTCGCCCGCGTCGGCGATGCCGGTCCCCTCTTGGATGCCGGCGCCAAGCAGATGTACCGGCGGCGGCTCACCGAGATCGAGGAGGACATCGAGGAGGCCCGTGCCGACAACGACATCGCCCGGCAGGAACAGACCGAGTTCGAACGCGACTTCCTGATCAGTGAACTCGCCCGGGCCGTCGGGCTGGGCGGGCGCGACCGGCACGCCGGCGCAGCCTCGGAACGGGCCCGGGCCGCCGTGACCCAGGCCGTGCGCAAGGCCATCGGCCGCCTCCGCGAGGCCTCGCCGGCACTCGGTGACCACCTCGACCACACCATCCGCACGGGGACCTACTGCGCCTATGTGCCCGACCCGCACGCGCCGTCCCCGTGGTCCACCTGAACGGTTGGTGCCGGTCGGTCAGTAGCCGATGGTGAAGCGGCGTTGGACGAAGCGCGGCAGCTCCGCCTCGTCGACGAGGGCGACGGCGGCGTCCTCCATGGAGATGCGGCTGCGCCCGTCCGCGTCGAGGACCGGCTGGTCGCCGCCGATCCGGAACCGGCCCGTACGTTCGCCGGGTGCGATGTCCTCCGCGGGGCTGAAGTAGGTCCACAGGCGGTTGGAGGTGCGCAGGACGTTCAGGGCGTCGCGGTGGCCGCGCACCGCGGCGGCGTACTCCCTCGGCAGGCCGATCTCATCGAGGGTCTCGTGCAGGAGTGCGTCGGAGTCGGCCCGCACGACTCCGGGCTCGATCTCCAGGCTGCCGGCGCCGCCGATGACGATGAGCCGGGTCCTGGGGTGGCTCTCCAGTGCCTTCAGGAGTGCTCGCGCGGCAGTGGCGTACACCGTGGGCTCGGCGATCGAGCGCGCCACGGTGTCGGCGATGTCCTTGGCTGCGTTTCCGGGCTGGTATCCGCTGATCAGGACGTCGAGGCCGGGTATGAGGGCGGCGATGCCGTCGGCGTCGAGGACGTCGACGCTCTTCCATACGACGTTCTTCCGGTCCTCGTCGATCCGAGTGGCGTCGCGGCTGAAGGCCGTGACGTGATGCCCCCGTTCGAGGGCTTCGGTGACGACGCGACTGCCGATGGCGCCCGTGGCTCCGATGACTCCGATGTGCATGGCTCTCCCTGGGTAGTTGCTCGTCGCACCACAGCCGATCTTCACGGCACGCAGAGACTATACGGCGTGAAGTATTGATACGGGTCCCAATATTGTGACGCTGTAGAGTGATCAGTCATGGGAAGCGTGGGGAACATCAAGGGGCGCCGCGAGCGACTGCGGGCCGAGACGACCGCCGAGATCAAGAAGGTCGCGCTGGAGTTGATGGCCTCGGGGGGACCGGACGCGATCACGCTGCGGGCCATCGCCCGTGAGATGGGCATGACGGCCAACGCCATCTACGGCTACTTCGCCACCCGCGACGACCTGGTCACCACGCTGATCGGCAATGTGTACACCGCACTGGCCGACACCGTGGACGCCGCCTGGGACGCCGCCCCCGCCCAGGACCCGGCCGCCCGGATCCAGGCATGGGCCCACGCCTTCAGGAACTGGGCGCTGGCCAATCCGGAGGGCTTCCGCCTCATCTACGGCGACCCCGTCCCCGGCTACCGGCCCCCCGAGGGCGGCGCCGCCCCGGAGGCCGCCCACCGCGTCTGCACCGGCATCACCGCACTCGCCGCGGCGGCCTGGCCGCACGCCGAACTCCGTTATTCCGACGGCGACTTCGAGTGGTCCGACTTCGACCCCGGCCTGCTGGACAAGGTCCGCCCGGCCTTCCCCGACCTGCCCCCGGCCGCCGTGGCCCTCGCCCTGCGCATCTGGAGCCACCTGCACGGCCTGGTGTCACTGGAGATCTACGGCCACCTGCGGACCCAGGCCCTCAACCCGGAAAAGCTCTTCCGCGAAGAACTCGCCCAGCTCATCCGGTCGTTGGGCATCACACCGTAGGGGCGATGGCTTCCTACGCAAGCGGCCGGCCAAAGAACTCCGGCTTGGCCACCACCTGCTCGGCTCGTTCGGCCGAGGCAGGTCAGGACGGCGAACTCCTTCGCGGTGAGCTCGACCTCCTCCTGTCCGCGCCAGACCCGCATGGCCACCGCATCCACCCGCAGGTCGCCGACCTGCCACCCGGTGGTCCGCTGCAAACCCGGGCTCAGCCTTTCCGCCCAGGGGGTGCGGGCCGCAGGCAGGCGCGGGACTCGGCGGGCAAGTGTGAGACGAGAGCACGTCACACATGGGTGAAGCCTCAACCATCCTGCGCACGAGGCGAGTTGGCCGGATCTCAAGATGACTGCCGCAGCGCACGCATGGCATGATCAACCTTCACGTTACTTGCGGGTAACACCTTCCTTCCCTCCCCCCATACGAAGGTCACAGCTACGTGCGCACGCTCGCCAGACGCCTCCTGCTTCCCAGCCTGACCACATTTGCGCTCGCCGCCACCGGCTGCTCCTCACCAGCGCACACCAGCGCGGCCACACCGGAAAGCGCCGCCACCACCGCGCCGGCAGCCAACGGCTCGCAGCAACTCGACGTGGCCGCCGCTCCGCAGGGATCGCCCACACCGACTGCCGTGGCTCGCAGCGGTGACGGCAAGGGCCGGCCCGAAAAGTCCTCGCTGCAGGTCGCCTCCTACGACAAGGCGAGCGGACGGGCCGTCATATCCACGCCCGCCGCTCAGAAGCAGACCGGTGCACCCAGCCACTCCCCCGCACCCGACAAGCCCGTGGCGGTGGGCGACGTCATCGCCAGCGCACCGGCGCCCGGCGCCCCCGACGGCCTGCTCGCGAAGGTCACCGAGGTCGTCGGGAAGACCGACCGCGGCACCGAGGTCAAAACCGCTGCCACGACGCTGGCCTCCGTACTCGACGACGACAAGGCCGACGGGAAGGTCCCGGTCGACCCGGCCTCGGTCACCGTCGAGCCGCTCGTGAAGGGCGTCACCTTCTCCTGGGCGAAGAGCCAGGGCGCGCGGTTCGGGCCCCAGGGCGCGACGCTGCCCCTCGGCAGCCTGCGGCTCGACGTGAACGCCGCGGTGGACACCGCCAAGGACGCCCCCGCCTCGGCCGGCGCCTCGGTGTCCGGCTTCGTCCAGCTCGCCCCCCGGGTGGAGTTCTCGTACGACGGCAGCTCGGGCGGCGGCTTCGGCCCGAAGTCCGCCTTCCTCGGCCTGAGCGGTGACTGGTCCTCGCAGTGGGCGCTCAAGGGCCGCGCGGCAGCGAGCACCGGCGACGCGCCCAAGCGGATCCCGTTCGCCAAACTGCACAGCGCCCCCGTCATCCAGGTGGGCCCGGTGCCCGTCGTCGTCAACCTCGACCTGACCTGCTACGTCCAGGTGGAGGCGGACGGCCGCGTCACCCTCGACGTCCAGCAGGACGTCAAGGGCGACTTCCGTGTCGGCGGCAGCTACGCCGCCGGGCAGGGCTGGTCCCCGGTCAGCACGTCGGCCGTACAGAGCACCCCGGTGAAGGCCGGCGTCACCGCCGCCGGACGCGTCAAGGGCGCCCTCGGCGCCGAGGCGTCCGTGGGCCTGTACGGGGCCGTCGGCGTCAGCGCCGACTTCGCCCCGTACGTGCGCGGTGAGGCCGACGTCAAGGCGAGCGCGTCCACCGACGGCAAGAGCGCGGTGAGCGGATCCTGGGCGCTGTACGGCGGCTTCGACCTGAGCGGACAGCTCCACTTCGAACTGTCCCTGTTCGGCACGCCGGTCATCCAGCACCGTATCCCGCTGGGCACCCTCAACCGCGAGTGGCCGCTCGCGAGCGGGCGCGCCGGGCAATAGCAGATGGGCCGGCTACAGCACTGAGCGCCGTAGTCGCCGGCAGAGGGCGACTACGGCGCGAGGCGCGAGGCGCGAGGTCAGGAAGTGCGCTTCAGCGTCCAGGTATTGGGGTTGAAGCTCGGGACGGCGGAGTAGCGGCAGCCGCTCGAGTAGTAGGTGCTGGTGATGGTCCAGCCGGCGGGCGGCCAGGTGGAGGCGCAGGCGTTGACCTGGGTGCCGACCGGGTAGCCCCTGAGGTCCTTGATCTGCTTGGTGTTGGGCGTGAAGCCGGAGCCGCACCCGCCGCTGTTCCACCACTGGACGTCCACCCAGCCGTCGGGGGTGAGCGTGCTGGAGCACATGGTGAGCGTGTCTCCGGGTGCCGCCGAGGCGGGGCTCGCGCTGATCGCGAGGGCGGTAACGGCCATGGTGGCCAGAGCGGCGGCATAACGGGTGCGGATCACGAGACGTTCCTTTCGGCACGCTGGAATCGCCGCCGACCGTCGGCGGGCCGTGCCAGGCGCCGTGTCATTGCTATCCGACCAGCTCAGGCTACAGAAAGTCAGCTTTTGGGCATAATTGTCGTGCATTTTAAAGCCGTTGCCGGGGCGACAGGAAGGGGGTGCGGGCCGGGACCCGTCCGGTCCGGCCCCCGCCCGCACCCCCTCGCCCTGCGCTACGCCTTCCTCGGGTTGGGGCACACCTGCCAGGCGAGGTGGTAGAGGGTGCTGACGCCGGCGTCGGTGGAGTCCATGGCCATGAAGCTCGTGGACGTCTGCGGGTTGGACGTGCCGGCGTTCACGCGCAGTTCGGTATTGATGTTGAAATTGCGCTTTTCACCGCACGGGGCCCAGACCAGGTCGGCGAATTCCGTCTTGTCGCTCGTCTGCCAGTTGTCGTTGAGCGGGCCGTTGAACTGGTGGGTCCGCTGGGACGTCTGCGGCATTCCCTGGAAGTAGTAGCTCGCCCTTTCCTGGCCCCACGCCCCGGGCTGGAGGAATGCGAATCCGCGGTAGTCGGCCTGCACGATGGCGTAGGTGAAGCCGGAGGGCACGTGAACGCGAAGGTTCAGCTGGCAGTTCTTGCGGAAGGCCGTCGGCGGGGCGCCCGGGCCGACCTGGGCGAGGTAGTCGCTGTACGTGACCGTGAAGGCGGTGTTGTCCGGGGCGACGGCCACCTCGGCGGTACCTTCGCGGCAGCCGGAGCCGTTCACGGTGGCGAGTTCGATCACGATCTTGTCGGGCGGGGCGGTGATCGGGCCCGCGGCCACGGCGGGTGTCGACGCGGTGATCAGGGCGGCGGCCGCACCACCGATGAGCAGGGAGCGGGTACGGGTGCGGGACAGGGGATGAGACATCGTTGTCACTCCTGACTGTCGGGTCGGGTTTCCAGCGCTCGCGCGCTCACGCGTCGGCTTCAGGCCGCAGGGCATTGCTTCCACTCGAAGTGGTAGACGGTGCTGACGCTCCCGTCCGTCGAGTCCATGCTCATGAAGCTCAGCGCCTGCGGGCTCGACGTGCCCGCGTAGACCCGCAGTTCGGTGTTGACGTTGAGGTTGCGCTCCTCGCCGCAGGGGGCCCAGACCAGGTCGGCGTACTCGGTCTGGTCGGCGGCCTGCCAGTTGTCCGTGAAGGGGCCGTTGAACTGGTGGGTCGAACGGGCCGTCTGGGGGGTGCCCTGGAAGTAGTAGTTCGCGCGCTCCTGGCCGTAGGCCCCGCGCTGGAGGTGGGCGAAGCCGCGGTAGTCCGCGCGGGCGATGGCGTACGTGAACCCCTGGGGGACGTGGATCCGCAGGGCCAGCTGGCAGTTCTTGCGGAACTCGGTACCGCCGGAGCCGGCTCCCGTCTGCGCCAGGTAATTGCTGTAGGTGACGGTGAACGCGGTGTTGTCCGAGGCGGTGGCGACGTCCGCGGTCCCCTGGGGGCAGCCCGAACCATTGACCCCGACCACATCGACCGTAATGCGGCCGGGCGGCGGAATGTCGGGGAAGTCGGCCTGGGCCTGCGCGGGGGCGGCCACGGCCGACAACACCGCGATAGCGGCGCCGACGGCCATTCTGCGGAGCGGCATCTTCGGTTCTCCATTCGTGCGGACGGGCACGGAATCCGGCATGCACATGCCACCACGGGCGCTGCGGGGGCAGCAGGACGCGATACGGCCAACACGCGCCCACCGCATTCCCCGACACACCTCCTGGCCAGATACTGCGATCCCCGCGCCCCGCCACACGCCGCCCATCAGCCCGGCCACACCGCGCCGGACGGGCGGAGCCGTCTGCGGCGGACCGGACGATGTCCGGATTCCCCGACACCGTGCCGATGGGCCGCGATACCAAGGGCGTGTGACGAAGTGCTGCCGCAGCCCCGGCGCAATGTGGTGGCGGGTCGGCCGTTGGGCGGGGCAGACTCCTGTGCATGGTCTCAGTGGTGCAAAACGTGGCGATCGACTGTGCGGATGCCTATGGGCTGGCCCGATTCTGGAGCGAGGTGCTCGGTCGTCCGCTGCACCCGGAGGCCAAACCGGGTGACCCTGAGACCGAGGTGCCGCTGCCGGAGGGACCGTTGCTGTACTTCAACCAGGTGCCGGAGCCGAAGACGGTCAAGAACAGGATCCACCTGTGTCTGCGTCCGGAGACATCGCGCGAGGAGGAGGTCGAGCGGCTGCTGGGCCTGGGTGCCACCCTCGTCGCCGATCGCCGGGAACCCGACGGCGCGGGCTGGGCCGTCCTCGCGGACCCTGAAGGCAATGAATTCTGTGTACTCCGCAGTGCGGCCGAGCGGGCTGCGATTTCCTGCGGCTGAACGGCCCGCTGCGGCCAGGGTGGATGTAGCAACTCAGAGCAAACGATTCATCTCCTCGGCGGCGACAAGGAGTGTGCCATTCCGGTGTCGCGGGGTTCGCCGAAGCGGAATGCTGGCAGGGACGTTCCGTACGCCAAGGGCGGGAGAGACAATGACGGGTGGGGACCGGAACCTGTCAGTGGGCGGCGAAGCCGTCGGCCAATTCGTCACCGGGGACAACAACGACGTCTTGAGCATCGTCGTGAACGCGACGCATTCGGCCGTCACGGTGGTGGGGCCGGCCAAGCGGCCCAGGCCGGTACGCCGCGAACGCATAGAACGCCTGCCGCGCCGTGCCAGTCGGCCGCTGCTCGGCAGGGACACAGAGCTGGCCTCGCTGGTCGGCAGCATCACCGGCAACGAACCGGCTGGGGTGCACGGGCCCGTGGGGATCGGCAAGAGCACCCTGATCCGGCAGGCGGTGTTCGAGATCGGCCACCACGACGGCGTCGTGTTCCTCGACGGGCACGGCAAGGACGTCGACGACCTGACCCAGAGCGTCTTCGAGGCCTGCTACGACGCCCCGGGATACCGCCCGAGCGACGGGGAACTGCATCGCCTCCTCGCCGGGCTCCGCCTCTGCGTCGTCGTCGACGACCTCGACCTGCCCGCTGGGGAGCTGACCCGGCTGCAGGACACGTTGCCGTCCGGCACCGTGGCGTTCAGCTCGCGCGAGCGCCTGCTGTGGGGGGAGGGCAAGGCGATTGCCCTTGCCGGTCTGTCCCCGTCGGCCGGATTGCAGCTGCTGGCACGGGAGTTGGAACGTCCGCTGTTACCCGCCGAGGCGGACACGGCGGCCGCGTTGTGGCAGGCGAGCGAGGGCAATCCCTTCGCGTTGATCAGGGCGGCCGCCCTGGCCCGCCCCGGCGCAGACGGCGGGATGGTCCTGCTGCCGGCACCGGCCGAGATCCCCGAATTGCTGCGCAGGGCTGTGGCCAGGCTCGGCGGGCTGTCCCGGCAGGTCCTGGCGCTCCTCGCGATGGCACCGAAGGCGCAAGCCACCGTCGAGGTGCTCACCCTGCTGGTACCGGATGCCACCACCACGGCCGTCGAGGAAGCCGTCGGCCGGCTGGCCGGGCTGGGAGTGCTGAACCTCACCGGGCCGCACGTCCGCCTGGCCGGCGTTCCGAGCGGCACACTGCCGGAGGATCTCGCGCTCGGCCCCCAGCAGCTCGCGGAGGCTGTGGCCCGGCTCACCGCGTGGGTGTCGGCCCGCCGGACCGGTCCGGCCGCACTGGCCGACCACAGTCTTCTGATCGCCGGACTCGCCGACGCCATCGGCCGGGCGGGCAGGCCGGACCTGGGCGTCGCTCTCACTCGGGCCGCCGCCCCCGGTATGGCGTGCTCCCTTCGCTGGGGCGCATGGGACCGGATCCTGACCCGGGGGCTGGCCTCCGCCCGCCAGGCCGGTGACGAACGTGCCCAGGCGTACTTCACGTACGAATCCGGCGTGCGCTCGTGGCTGACCGGCAAGCGTGTTGCCGCCGCCGCCGCGTTCGGGGCGGCGGCGATAGCCTGGCACGCCCTCGGTGACCCCACCAGCGCCGCCATCGCCGAAGGCGCCCAGGCGTTGACCGCGCCCGGCCCTGCACCGTTGCCGGGCTCCGATTCGGGCACGGACGCGGACCCGGGCACGGACCTGGACTCGGGCTCCAACACAGACGCGGGTTCCAACACGGACGCGGGTTCGAACACGGACGCGGGCTCTAACACGGACGCCGGCCCGGGCCCGGACAACGCGGGCTCGGACACGGGCGGGGGAACCGACACCGGGACCGACGGCGGCCAGTCGGCAGGCCCCACCGAGCCATCATCGGGAGCCGGAACCCCGCACCACAGCTCCGCTCCCCCTGCGGACGGCACCGGTGCCCCCAATCCGTCGCCGCCGGGCCCGGGAGCCCCCGTGCCACCCGTGGATCCGGTCGGCATTTCCCTGTTCGCCAAGGTGGTGATCGGAGGTTCGCTGCTCGCGGCAGCGGCGGTCGGCACCGTGATGGTCCTGGGCACGGGCGGCGGTCCCGCCGCGACCCCGCCCACCGTCCCCCTGCACGTGCACGTCGCGACCAGCCTCTTCGAGGTCAAGGACATGCCCGGCACTCCGGAAGGTCCTTGCCCGAGCGGCACCGGCACGACCGACTGCACGAAGGTCTCACAGGTGGTCAGGGGCAAGCAGGGACCCGTAGAGGTCATCCCCGCCCAACCTCTCCCGCAGGGCGTGAACGTCGTCTACTGGGGATGCGACGAAGGCCCTTCCTCCGCGGGATGCACCGTCAAGGCCGACAGCGAACGCACCGTGTGCGCCACGACGACCAGCCCCGGCGACGAGGCCGCCAGACGGGAGTGCCTGCGGCGGACCGGCGGCCGGTCGACCACTGAGGCGCAAAAGGCCCTGGTGTACGTCCAGTTGGGGGCGACCGACTTCGAGGTCACCGTCACCCCCGACGCACCGGATACAAAACCCTGTGTCCAACCGCCTCTGAACCTCGAACCGAACACGAGCCAGAACCAGCAACCATCGCCCACCCGCGCGTGCGCGTTCGTCGTCCCCCTCCACACCAAAATGAGCCTCACGGCCAAGATCACGGGCACTGCCCGGGGCCTGCCCCGTCCCTTCAACGGAGAACCCGAGTGGTTCGGTTGCGACGAAGGGCCCGCCTCCCCCAGCCCCTTCGACCCGAACGGCAGGGGCATCGACGAGGACGGCGGCCGCCAGGAGATGTACGCCAACGGCACGAGGACGTGCAGGCTCAACCTCACGACCGGCCGGTACATCGGTCTGTCCAGCACCGACGTGAGCGACGGCGGCTCGACCGGCGCCCTGGCCGGCGCCTTCGCCCAGCTCCCCAGGGTTCACCTCGCTCCCGGTGTGACCAGCATGCCGACGCCGCAGGAGCCGCCCCTGCAACGCGTCCCCTGCTCTTCCGTCGGCGGCCCGGAGGGAATCGAGTGCCTCGGCAAGCCCTCGAACGGCTGACCCCCGCAGGCCACGCGCCGCGACAGGGACATCCGCCTCACCGGTCAGCCCCCGCACCCACCCACCAGACACGAGACAAGGACGAGAAGATGGCCGACGACCAGCGAACCCGCGGCATCACGATTCACGGCCCGGCCACCGGCCTGTTCCAGACCGGTGACAACGGCACGCAGACCTCCACCACCATCTCGGCCGAGCACGGAACGGCGGCCGTGGCCCCGTTCGTGGAGCTGATGCTGGGCGTCATCTCCCGGCTCGGCCTGCCCGCCGATCAGGAGGCCGGTGCGCGGCGGACTCTGCACGAGTTGCAGGGCGAGGCGGCCAGGGACGAGCCGTCGGCCTCACGGCTCCAGCAGCTGATGGGCGGCTTCGTGGCCTACCTGGCCCAAGCCGGCGCCCCCGCCCTGACCGCGGCCTTCATGACCCTGGCCATGCACGTGGGCATCACCGACCCGCGGTAGCCCCCATCCGGTACCTGCGGAACGTTCATCGGGTCAGCCGCCGGTGGCGGCTGACCAGCCCGCCGGAAGGATGGAATGCGAAGCGCCATCCCGCCGCGGGCGACGGCTGCCCGATCAGACGTGGCAGCGCACGTTGACGAGCAGCGTGTCGGCGGGCAGCCCGATCAGATAGGACTGGACCCCCTCGCCCCCCATGCCGAAGTTCGGCTCGTGGACGCATTCGAGGCGACCGTGGCACGCGCCATGGAGGGGAGCATCGCCAAGTTCGTACCACCATCCACCGAGCGACAGCACGTTGCGCCGGGGCAGGAGGCTGAACTCGTAGGTTGCGATGTACTCCTCGCGGCTGCGCCGTCCGATTCCGACCGGGTCCCAACCAAAGGAAAAGTGGTCTGCGATGTCGGGCCGGGCCAATGCCGGTGCTACCTCCGCCCAGGCGCGGACGGCCGGCTGCGCCCGGTAGTCGGCGGCCTCCCGCGACGTCTTGTACGAGTCCCTGGTCCCTGCGGCGGCCAGGTGACGGTGGAAGAACACCGACTCGTCGTCCGCGACCGGGTGGCGAGAGGCGATTTCCCGCCAGCGATCCCACACCCGACCTGCGTGCTCAGCGGCTTCCGCCCGGCGGTCGTCGCGGAAGTCGATCAGCTCCCGCGGCCCTCCCGCGCACTCCCCGGGCACCGCGGGCTCCAGCGAGCCGTCCCAACGGGGGCGATCGGTGATCAGCTGCGGATCGCCCTCGTGTCCCGCCAGCACCGGCAGGCCCACGGAACTGCAGATCCGATAGTTGTCCCACACATCCCGCTCTACGGCGCCCGCACCGTCCCTTGCGAACGGCGCCATCGCCTCCGCTACCGCCTCATCCACCCTTTCGGCAGCCGAAGCGGGCAGACATACGGTGATCGACATTCCAGCCATCCCGGGATCGTAGGCACCAGGTTCACCACACGCCACCTCATTGTCCGGCGACGACTGACCTCGGGGCGGCTTGCTCGCCCAGGGGGGCCGCCGCAGTCAGCCGGCCTGGGTGTCGCCCGGGCCGGGAGCAGGCATGACGAACGCGGTAAAGACGATCTGCGTCGCGAACATCGCCACCGTCATCAGGCCGCCACCGAAGAAGAGGAAGAGAGTCATCGGCAGCATGCACACCATGCTCGCCGTGAACCGGAACTGCAGCCGGTCGTCCTTCCTGAGACGCGCGATCAACAGGAGCAGGAACACCGTCACCCCGCCGATCCCGGCCAGAAATCCGGGAAGCTGCTCCATGAATACGAGGAAGGACTCCCCGAAGGCAAGGACCCGGCCCTCGTAACCCGTGGCTCGGGGCGCCACCGCCGCGGCGACGGCCCAGCCCACGGAGAAGGTCGGCACATAGCGGACGGCACAAACCAGGAGCCACCACGCCCAGCCCTGCCGCCAACCACTGCCACCGCGGGTGGTGACGACTGCGGGGCGGTGCTGGTCACCAGTGACGCCCGAGGCCGACGAGACAGACAGGAAAGTGGAAGCAATTCATCCACTTATTCAATCAGGTGCTCAACCCGAGACGCCGGCCGGTCCGCTCAGCCGCCCGGACCGACCGTCGGGCGTGAGGCCAGGGCGAGGGCGGCGATCCGCAGCTGCGCCTCCCACGTCTCCTCGTCGAGTCCGAGCGTGTATTCGATGCAGCACACACATGGCGGGATCAGCGCCACGAAGGCTCGCTCCTCCGCGGTCTCGACCTCCAGCTCCCACCAGTCGTCCGATGCCAGCTCGGCAGGAGCCGGCTCCTCGGCGACGAACCGCATGGCCAGTCTGCGCAGCGCGTAGCGATGGGCCAGGTTGTGAGAGGGCAACGCGATTCCCAATTCCGAGAGAGCCTGCTCGAACGCGTCGCGGATGTCCCTGGGGTCTGCGTTGCGCGGCAAACCGGCGAGCTCGCAGAGAGTCGGGCCGTCCACCCCTGATGCGAGTGCTTCGGCAGCGGTCGTGGGCAGGTCTTCCGGACGCACCTGATCCGCCTGATAGAGCCACGCCGCCTCCTCCAGGGGCATGTGGACCTGGCCTACGGGGATGTCAGGTTCGGACGTGTCTTCTCTCGCTGCCATGGTCCATACGATGCCAGCACTGTTGGCGAGAGCGCACAGGCCTTGGGCCGACCCCCGCGTGAACCTGGAGGCCGGCCCGGCCTCCGCGAGGTGCGGAGACCGGGCCGGAGGGTCCATCGGCGCCCGTGCGGTGGTCGCCGTCGTGCGGTGGTCACCGTCGTGCGGTCACCTCACCGCGCGAGCCGGTAGGCGTTCGTGATCGTTTCCTGCACGGTGTTGCCGCCCTTGTCCTTCAGGTCCACCCGGAAGGACACGGCCTCGGCCGCCGCGGGGTGCTTCACGCTCACCGAGCGAGCCCCCTTCGCGTCGGTCCTCACCGTGAGCGGCTGCCAGGTCGCGCCCCCGTCGTACGAGACCTTGACGGTCAGCGCGGCGACCTGCCCGGCCGCGGCGGCCGCCCCGCCCACGTGCAGCGGCACCTTGAGCGTCCCGCCCGCCGGCGCCGTCCCGCTCAGGCTCAGCTTCGGCGAGAGCCGCACCGTCGACAGCGGCAGCTTCACCGGCTCGTCCGTGGGCGGGCGGGCCGAGGTGAACGTCCAGACCGCGGCCACCTTCGTACTGGTGGAGGTGTCCTCGGCGGAACGGCTCGCCTCGACGCTCAGGCGGTACACCGCGGAGGCGGCCGGGACTTCGGCGCTCAGCCAGTCGGTTGCCGTCCCCTCGGCGATGACCCGTCCGCCGGACTCCAGCCGGCTGAAGCCCTCGGTGACGACGGAGGAGCCCGAGTGGCCGCTGCCGTCGTTGAACAGCTGGACCCTGGTGTCGAGGTAGTCGCCGTTCCGGCTGGCGGCCTGGTCGCTCCCGGCCTCCAGATCGGGGCCCACCACGCCGGTGTTGAAGTCGAGCGTGTGGCGCGTGCCCGGTTTGTAGGCGACCGGGTCCTTCGTGAAGACGATGCGCGCTTCGCCTTGGGCGTTGAGCTGCGACGCGACCCAGGACCAGCGCACGCCCGCCGTACTGACGTACTGCGTGGTGGCCAGCGGCAGGCTCTGCTCGTCCGGGACCTGCTCGCCGGCCGTGAAGCCGCGCTCGTCCATCGGCGTCATGTGGACCAGCCCCTTGGCCCCGCTGACGGACGCACCGAAGCCGAGCTTCACTTCGGCGACATCGGCCCGGGTGACCGTGCGGGTGAACCCGGTGAACCAGCTGCCCGTACGGTGGAAGGCGAGCCGGTAGTCGACGTTCCTGCCCTCCGCGCCGGGCTTCTTCCACACGCCGCTGTACTGTGCCCGCAGCGCTGGGGAGGCCGGGCCGAGGGCTGCGGTGAGGATCCGCGTCTGGCCGTCGGTGGCCCAGTAGTTGCTCGTCCCCGCGGCCTCGTCCACGTATCCGGCGAAGGCGCTGACCAGCCGTGCGGCCGGATCCGGAGGGGTGACGGCGAACGGCTTGGCCTTGCGGGAGTCGAGCGCGATCGTGGTGTTCGCGGTGAGCTTCAGCACCGGCTGGACGAAGAACGCGACGGTGCTGTCCGGGCCGAAGACGAGGCTCTCCATCTGGTAGTTCCCCTTGGGCAGCCGATGGACGACCGTGCCGTCCGGGCTGTCCGGTACGTCGACGCGCCCCACCGAGCCTTCGCCGACCTGGGTGATCGTGGTCGCGTAGGTCAGCGGCGTCGCGCCGTTGACGTCCTTGTGCCGCAGTGTGACGTCGTACGACTCCACCTCGCGCTCGACCACGAGGCCGGTGCGTACCGACTGGCCGCCGCCGGTGGCCAGCACGGTGCCTCCGAACACGCCGTCGGCCGTGCCCTTGCTCGTGTCGACGGTGACGGTGGTGCCGGCGCTGCCGCCGGCGGGGACGGTGAGCTCGGCGTCCTTGACGGTGAACATCCCGGCCGGTGCCGGGCCGCCGGACGGGTCGGCCCCGGCCGCGCTCAGCCGGAGCGTGACGGCCTGGGCGCCGTGGTTGCGGTAGGTCAGGGTCTTCGCGACCGGCTTGTCGTCGGCGTGCGGCCAGGCCTGCGTGCCGAAGCCGAGGGAGCCGGGCTCGGAGACGACGACGGCGGTGGCGGCGCGTGCCAGGTCGACTCGGCCCGCGCCCTGCTGGTGGGCGTCGAGTGCCGGGTTGGGCTGTGCCGAGCCGGTCAGCAGGGCCTTGAGCTGGGCCCCGCTCCAGCCAGGGTGCTGCTGGAGCAGCAGGGCTGCGGCCCCCGCGACGTGCGGGGCGGCCATCGAGGTGCCCTGCATGCTGACGTATCCCTCGCCCGGTTCGTACTCGCCCTGTGTGGTCAGGGCGGCGGTGATGTCGACGCCCGGGCCGGTGATGTCCGGTTTCACCGCCCCGTCGAGGGTCGGCCCGCGGCTGGAGAAGTCGGCGATCTGGTCCTGCTTGTCGACCGCGCCGACGGTGAGCGCCTCCGGGGAGCTGCCGGGCGAGCGGATCGTGCGGGGCCCGGGGCCCTCGTTGCCCGCGCTCACCACGAACAGGGCCTTCCCGGAGAGCTGGGCGACCGCCTCCTCCAGCACGTCGACGTCCCGGTTGTCGGGGCCGCCCAGGCTCATGTTGACGACCTGGGCCCCTTGGTCGACGGCCCACTGCACGCCCATGACGATGTCCGAGTAGAGGCCGTCGCCGCCGTCGTCCAGGACCTTGACGTCCAGGAGCTGTACGTCGGGTGCCACGCCCTTGTAGCGGCCGCCCGACAGGGCGCCCGACCCGGCGAGGGTGGAGGCCACGTGCGTGCCGTGCCCGTAGCGGTCCTTGGAGTCGGGTGAGGAGCTGAAGTTCCTCTCGGCCGTCTCGACGCCCTTGAGGTCGGGATGGTCCTGGTCGACCCCCGTGTCCAGGACGGCCACCTTGACGCCCTGGCCGGTGTAACCCGCCTGCCACATGGCGGGCGCGCCGATCTGCGGCACGCTCGTGTCGAGGGCCGCCCGGACCTTGGCGTCCAGCCACAGGTGCGCGACGGGCCGCGCGGGTACGGCGCCCGGCGTGCGGGCGTCGGGGCGGTCGGTGAGCGCCGACCACAGGGTCGTGGCGTCGGCCTTGGGCGCGTTGAACGCCTCGCCACCGACGGCGGGCAGCGGACGGCGGTCACGGGCGACCCCGGCGAACGCGTCGCCGGACGCGGTGAAGTCCCCGGCTCCGGCGCCGTCTCGCCGGTAGCCGACGATCAGGGGCAGCGTTGTGCGGTGCGCGTCGTCGTACCCGTCCTTGACCAGCTGGACGACGTCGAACAGCCGCCGGTCGAGGACGCCGTCGCCGACCATGCGCAGGGCGTCCTGCGGGATGACGTACGTGTGCTCGGCCTCGCGCCGCACCGAGAAGCCGGTCCCTTCTCGTCCCTTGCCGCGCATGAGCCGGACGACGCGGCCGTCGGAGCCGACGACGACGCGGTCGCCGGTGATCAGCGTGACGGTCGCGGTCGCCGTCGCCGACGGCTTCGCCTTCACCGACGCCTTCGAACCGTCCTGTGCGGTGGAACTCGCGGCCTGCGCCGGCTGGATGCCGACCGACGCCGTCCCCGTGATCAGCGTCCCGGCCACCGCGGCGGCGATGGCCGCCGTTCTCACTCTTGATGTGGATCCCACCCGCGTTCCCCCGTCTCCGTGGACATGCCAAGGTGTTCTCCGGTATCACGCGCGAGGGGCGACGCCCGGTTCTCGACGGGCGCAGGCAATTCGAAGCAACAGCCTTGAGTCTCCAGTGACTGGAGACAGCAGAGTGGGGGACATGGACGTTACGACCCTCTACTCGATCGGGGAGCTCTCCCGGCGGACGGGCCTGCCCGTCAGGACCATCCGGTTCTACTCCGATTCGGGGGTGGTGGCGCCGACCACCCGAAGCCCCGCCGGCTATCGGCTCTACGACCTCGACGCACTGCTTCGACTGGAACTCCTGCGCACACTGCGCGAGCTGGGCATGGACCTGGCCACGATTCAACGGGTGCTGGACCGCGAGCTGTCGGTGGCGGAAGTCGCCGCGGCACACGCCGACGCCGTGGACGTCCAGATCCGGGTGCTGCAACTGCGTCGGAGCGTCCTGCGAGCCGTGGCCAGAGGCGGGTCCAGTCCCGAGGAGACCACACTCATGCACAGGCTCACGCAGTTGTCCGGCGAGGAACGCCGACGGTTGATCGACGATTTCGTGGACGGCACCTTCGGCACGGTGGATGCCGATCCGGCCGCGGCGGCCATGGTTCGCGCTGCCACTCCGGACCTCCCCGACGATCCGTCCAGCGAGCAGGTCGCCGCGTGGGTGGAACTCGCCGAGCTGGTAGCCGACGAGGACTTCCGGGCCCGGATGCGCCGGACGGCCAGACACCAGGCCTCCGGGCGTACGCTCGCCATCGAGAGCGAGGCCGGCGTAGAACTGATGGAGTTCACCCGCCAGAAGGTGGCCGAGGCCATGGAGTCGGGCATCGACCCGCTCAGCGACAGGGCCGCACCGGTCATCGAGGACCTCGTGCACCGCTTCGCCGAGGTGTTCGCGCGCACCCCTGACCCGGAATTCCGGGATTGGCTGGCCCAGCGGTTCGAGGAGGCACACGATCCCCGGGTGGACCGATACTGGCGGCTGGTGTGGATCGTCAACGGCTGGCAGGTGGTACCGAACCTGATCCCGGTGTACCCCTGGCTCATCCAGTCCCTGCGAAATGGCCGCGTCGCGTAGTCACCCAGGCCACGCCGGCGGCGGCAAGAGCCCGGCAGGGGTTGTCAACCCGGGTCTTGTGCCGGATCCTCGCACGGTGCGTGGGCACCGACAGGTCGGAAGGGATGTGGACATGGCACTGGCCAAGAAGGGATCGCGGCTCATCACCGTGGACGGCACCGCCTACCGGTGGCGACTCCGCGGACGGCCGACCTATGACCAAGGACTGGTCCAGTCACCCGTTACCTACGCGGTCGAGCACGCCGAGACATCCGGCACCACACTGGTGATCACCACCAACCAGCCGCACCCGAGCAACTGGCTCGGAACACACGGCAACCCGATCCTGCCGGCCCAGGTGGCCGACGGCATCCGCACCGCCGTCACCGCCGGCTGGACTCCCAAGAGCCCCGGCCCACCGTTCCACCTCGATCAATCAGCCGGCTTCGTCCCGTTCCACTGACCCACCCCGCACGCAAGGGCTCACCGACCCGGCAACCGGTGAATCCTCATGCCTCCCGCCCCCGCATTCCCCTGGATCGTCAGCCGAGGAATGCCGCAGTGGCTGCGCCGAACCGGTCGGCGTCGTCGAGCCAGGGGTAGTGGCCTGCTCCCGGCTGCACCACGAGCCTGGCATCGGGGAACAGGGCCGCGAGTTCCGCCATAGCCGGCGGGGGGCTGTTCAGGTCGAACTCCCCCGCGAGCACCAGGACCGGGGCCTCGCAAGCGCCGAGGGCCGCTCGCGTCGCCTCCGGGTCGAAGGCCCCGTCGGACCCGAAGACAGCGACGGCCTCCTGGTTGGTCGGTTGGGCGGCCGCGTGGTGCTCGTGCGCTTCGGTGTCCCATCGGCCGTAGAAGAAGGGATTGATGGCCTCCCAGTCGGTGCCCGTGCCCCGGGTGATCGCCTCCAGGGCGGCGAACGCGGCCGGGAACCAGGGCTCGTTCGCCCGACGCTGTGCGAGCTCTCGTCGCATCTCCCCGGTGATGGGGATGCCGACCGCTCGGGTACCGGGGGTGATCAGGGCCAGCTTGCCGACCCTCCCCGGGTACCGGGCCGCGTACTGGATCGCCAGGTTGGCGCCGGCGGAGTGGCCGAGCAGATCCATCCCGGGGAGGCCGAGGTGTTCGCGCAGGGCCTCGACGTCCTCGACCAGGCGGTCACAGCGGTACGAGGAGGTGTCCTCGGGAATCGCGGACCCGCCGGTGCCACGAAGGTCCAGGACGATCAGCCGGCGGTGCGCGGACAGGCCGCCGAGGTCGCCGAGGTAGAGGGAGTCCGCAGGACCTCCCGGGAGGCAGACGACGGGGTCGCCGTCGCCGTGGCTGCGGTAGGAGAGTCGGGTTCCGTCCGGTGCGGTGAAGGTAGGCATGACGCCGGATCCTGCCAGCTATAACCAGGTTATACAACTCGGTTATGACGATGCGGGCGCACGGGTGTATAACCGAGTTATGGAAGGCGAAGCGAACACGCATCGGCAGCCGGAGACGCTGACCGAGCAGCAGGCCGAGCGGATGCTCGCCGACATGAACGAGGTCATCCGCGCCGGCGAGGAGATGCGCAAGCTGCGCGCCGAGATGATCAAGCTGTTCGTCGGCTTCGGCTGGACCCAGGACAAGATCGCCGAGCTCACGGACATGAGTCAGCCCGCCGTGTCCAAGCAGGTCACGAGGTACAGGACCGACGAACCACCGGCTCCGATGGGACTCGCCCTCGACCAGCACGACGTCCCGTGGCTGGAAGGACGCCTGTGGGGTCTTGCCGAGGAGATCTCAGAGACCCTCGACACGGCCCGCTGCACGCGCTACGTCAACGCCATCGCCCGGGGGAAGAAGCGTTTCACGCCCCAGAACGTCGACGAGTTGCGACGCCTCCTGGAGGAAGACCTGATGCTCCACCAGCAGGAACTCCCCAGCGCCTACCGGGATGCGTACGACGAGATCAGCCGCGGCCTCGACGTCCCCGCGAACGCCATCTCCCCCGCACCGGCCTCGGTACGCCGCGCCCTCGCCCATCAAGTCCAACGCGACCAGTTCAGGAACGACACCTGACCCGGGGCCGCGCACGGCACGCGCCGCGCTCATCGCCGTGCGGTCGATCGATCACGCATACAGGTCGATAATGGCCCATATGACACAGAAGGCCGGTACGTCACATCGTCCGTCGACGCTGACCGTCAAGGGCCGGAACGTGCGCGTGCGCACCCTCGGCTTCGTCGTCCTGGCCGCCCTCGCCATCTGGTTCATCGCCGCCAATACCGGGTCCGTCACCATCAGGCTGTGGATCCCCACGGTCACGATCCCCCTGTGGGGCGTTCTCACGGTGACGCTGCTGGTGGGCGTGGTACTCGGCCTGTTCATCGCCCACCGCCGGGCCAGGCGGTGACCGCCCCACCCCCATGGGATGAGGGCATGACGTGCGGCCATCGGCGGTGTCCCGACGGCGTCGGCTGAGAGGAATGCCCTCATGCGGGCCGAGTCTGCGGCAGCAGCGCGGACGGGGGCCTTCGTCGCGGTCGCCCTCGCCCTGTTCTGCATCCAGCTCGACTTCTTCGCCCTCAATCTCGCCCTTCCCGGCATCTCGGCCGAGCTCGGGGTCACCGTTTCGGCCGCGCAGTGGACCCTCTCCGCGTACATGCTCGCCATCGGCTGCTTCTTCATCGTCGGCGGCCGGGTGGGGGACGTATTCGGACGGCGGGGCACCCTGCTCGCCGGAATCGCCCTGTTCACGGCGGGTTCCGTGGGCTGCGCGCTGGCTCCTGGCCTCGGCCTGCTGGTGGCGGCCCGGATCGCACAGGGGGTGGGCGCGGCCTTCGTCTTCCCGGTGTCCGTGTCCGTGATCACCAACACCTTTCCCGAGCAGACCCGCGCAAGGGCCCTGGGCGCCGTATTCGGCGTCGCCAACATCGGGACCGCGCTCGGGCCCTTCGTGGGCGGAGGGTTCACCGAGGGGCCCGGATGGCGCTGGATCTTCTGGCTGATGGTGCCGCTGAGCCTGCTCGCGCTGCTGGCCGCTCTCGCGTACGTCCCGGACTCGCGCGATGCGTCGGCGCCGCGCGAGCTCGATCTCCTCGGCTGCGCCCTGATCGTTTGCTCGCTGGCCGCCGTGACCCTGGCCGTGGAGCGCGGAGACGCCTGGGGCTGGGACGGCGCCCGCACCCTCGCCTTCCTCGCGGTGGCCGTGGTGACCGGCGGGCTGTTCCTGGTACGGGAACGGCTGGCCCGGCACCCGCTGGTCGATCTGCGGCTGTTCCGCAACGTCCCGTACGTCCTGGTGACCGGGATGGGCTCGCTCTCGAACATGGGCTTCTGCGTGACCGTCTTCCTCACCACGCTCTACCTCCAGGGCGTACGCGGGCTCTCGCCGCTCCTGGCGGGCACGGTCTTCCTGGCCCCGGCCCTGCTGGTGGCGATCGCACTGGCCGGTACGGCGGCGGGGATCTCGGCGATGACGCCGCAGCGGCCGCCCGAGGAGGCCTACGACGCGATCCTGCGACTGGGCGGGGTGGTCATCCTCGCCACGGCGGTGGTCGTCATGGCCGTACGCCACCGGCTCGTGGCGCTCGGCAGGATCCCTCCGCTGTCGATGCGGGCACACGGTGACGCCGAGCAGGAACGGGGCCGCCGGCCCTGACGGAGCCCCGACCGTGCCCGCGGCACGGAACGCACCGCCTCCCGGTGTCGGTACCGGCGGCCGACGACCGCACCTCGCGCCTCAGTAGGCGTAGCAGGGCGGATCCTTCTTCGTCCGGGAGACGGGCCTGTCATTGCGGAATTCGTAGTAGGTCCGCTGACCGCCCTGCCGGAAGCTCTCCAGTGCTTGCGCGCTGATGTCGAGGCAGAAGCTCTCAACGATGGGATCCGATCCTCCGGCCCGGTGCAGGGTGAGCGTGCCCTTGAAGAGTGCGATCCCGAGCGCCACCGTCCCTGTGACCGTGGTGCTCCACAGATGTACGGCATCGAAGCGCCGGCGTCCGGCTCTCCGCGTACCAGGATCCGCGCCGCTCACCCGGCCAGTCTGCGCCGCATTCGGCCTCCGCCGCAGAAACGACGCGCGACGGTCGCCGGGCTCCGGTCCTCAACCTGTGGCATTTGGAGGGTCTCCGGAAAGCTGAATGAATGGCACCTTCACCTTCGTCCGGCTCGGGGAAGGCACGTGAGCGCAAGGCCCAGATCTGGGGGCGCTACCTGCACCCGGAGCCGACTCCTGCCACACAGATGCCGTGAGCACTACCAGGGCACCGCCACCCGCCCGAAAATCAGTGGAACCGCACTCCCGCGCGGCGTTACCGTTCCCCCCGCCCGCAATCACCCTGTCAAGGACGTGCCGTTGTACACCAAGTGAGACCCCCCGAGCGCTGAACCGTCGCGCGTCGCACCTGTGCGCCGTGCTCCTTTTCGCTGCGGTCTTCTCACTGGAACCGGTGTATCTCTGTGTCCAAAACCTGGGTGGTCGTGCCCACCTGCCTGCCGATCGTTCTCCGCCGTTGCCACAGGTGCCCCTCCGGGCGCTTCCGGGCGTACGGCAAATTCCGCGTCAACGCGAACCACAAGCTCCTCGACGCCTGGCTCCTCGCGCTGTGCACCGTGTGCGGGGACACCACCAAGATCACTGTCTTGGAGCGGATGAACGTGCGTTCCGTACGACCCGAGCTCCTGAACCTGCTGCACGACAACGACCCCGGCCTGGCCGCCGAACTGCTCCAGGACCCGGTCGTACGGCGTCGCAATCGCATCGCCCTCGACTGGGACAACGCCTGGCGCCTCGACAGCGGCTCACCGGAGCAGCCGCATCAGCCGCATCAGCCGGAGGGTGAGGCGATCGAGATCTCGGTCCGCTTTGCGGAGCGGATTCCTGTACGGCCGGTGCGACTGATCGCCGAAGGGTTCGGCCTTTCGCGAGCCGAGGTCGAGAGACTGCTCGCCGAGGGCAACCTCGTGTCGACAGTCCGCCTGAGCGGCAAGCTCTCGGGCGACTTCACCTTCACGCTCAAGCGCTGAGTCCTCCCGGCCCAGGGCCTGTCCGGCAGTATCCGACCTGCCGGACAGGCCCTGGATCGGCGAACTCAGCTGTGTGGGAGTTGACTTCGGCATACTGCGCGGCGCCGCCGCCCTGCGGACGATCTTTGAGCCCGGGCAGGCCCGCCTGGGCGAACCCGCCACACCAGCGGCATGCAAGAGGCCACTTGGACAGGAAAAACGCAACTTCGACATGGCCCGCAGAGGCAGCTACCTTCACCTTGTCTTCGGCGATCGCCCACGGTCGCGCAGGAGTTCCTTCAGGCTGAGCCACCCGCGACGGGATGAGTTGGTCATGCCCCACGAACCCTCGCCCCCGTGCGTAAGACACCGGACCGGGTCCACACCAGGCACCCCCAACCAGGGAGAGACGCATGCCCCAGCTTGCTCTGTACACATTCGGCGTCCTGAAGTCGCCTCTCGCCGATCCCGCACCTCTCACGCGCGAGTTCTACGCCAAGGGTGAGGCCGTCTACCGGAAGATCAGTCAGCACCCCGGATACCTCGCGCGTGCTGAAACGGCAGGCGGTGACCAGGGCATGCTCTTCGAGGCGGACTGGGGTGCATGGGGAGAGTTCGCCGTACCGACCTGGTACGACAAGGGCCGTACGGTGGAAACCACCGCCCTGGCCGCGACACTCTCGCTCTGGACCGACCTGGACCCCGCCTTCGACGCCATCTACACCGGTCTGCACCGTGAGGCGCTGAACAGGCGCTACGACTGGTTCGAGAGGTCAGGAAACCCGAACTACGTGTGCTGGTGGGTCTCCGACGGCGTGATACCCACCTGGCAGGACGGGGTTTCCAGGCTGGAACACCTCCAGGACCACGGCTCCGCGCCGCACGCCTTCACCTTCCACCACTCATTCGCCCCGGACGGAACTCCGACCAGGATCAAAGGCATCGGCCCGAAGAGCGACCAGGTTCGCTGACAAGGAAGTGTCCCTCAACCCGCCGAGCGCCGCACCCATGGGGCTGCCGACTCAGCGGGCTGAGTGGCCTCGTTCCCCGTCGAGGTCACCGCCCCGCTCCAGGTCGGCCATGAGCCGGTCGTGCACCCTCAGCTCGCGCCCTCTGCCCGGGCTCGTCAGGACGATCGTCTTGGCCTCGCCAAGTGCCGTGGGACCCGCCCCAAGCAGCTCGCGCGTGACCACCACCGCATCGAGCACCTCGACGCGGCGCTCGCTCAGCAGCCGCTGTACCGCGTCCATCCCGCCGTCACCCGCCAACAGCGGCCGACACTCGTCGACGAGCACCTCTACCCGGGCCCTCCTCTCTGGACGCAGCCCCCCGATCGCCATCACGCCGTCCCTTCCCTCCACCAACCCGGACCCTCGATCATCCCCGAAGCCGGCGACTTCCGGATACCCGCACGAGCAGGAGGCGTCACGAGGTTCGGCGGCGGTCCTCGACTGTCCAGGCGTCGCCCAGTTCGCGGCGCAGATCGGCCAGCGCGGTGTCCGCCTGCTGCCTGAACAGCTCCCACTGCTCCTCGGGCCACGGCGAGGGGCCCGGCGGGTAGTCCCAGTCGATGGACGTCTCGTACCACTCGCAGAGCCTCACCAGTTCGGCCCGCGTGGCCAGGCTGATGGGCAGTCGTTCCAGCTCGCAGGGATACCCGTACGGGCTGTCGAGATCGGGGTCGCCTTGGGGACCCGGCCACAGCGGGGTGTGGGTGACGCCGACTTCGAA
Source organism: Streptomyces sp. NPDC059989 (assembly GCF_042736975.1). Classification (NCBI taxonomy): domain Bacteria; kingdom Bacillati; phylum Actinomycetota; class Actinomycetes; order Kitasatosporales; family Streptomycetaceae; genus Streptomyces; species Streptomyces sp. NPDC059989. The sequence goes on along the minus strand of NZ_JBHWUO010000016.1, from coordinate 148,590 downwards.
GAAGAACCGCAGGTGGTAGGGCATTGGTGCACCCTACTCACGACACCTGCCGGCGCTTCACCCCGGCCCACCCCGTGCACCGCGTTCCGGCGTCCGCCATCCCGCGTCGTGACCGGCCGTGTGGTTCCGCTGCTCCGGACGGCCCACCCCTGCGGTACGGCCCCCACCCATTCCGCCTGGCCTGTGCTCGCGTGGCCCCGTGCGAATCGGCTGTCCCCGCCGTGCCGCCACGTGTCCCACGGCGCCGAGCGGCCACGCGCGGGACCGACAACGCCTGCCGCGAGCCGGATCCGGAGTGCGGCCCTGACTTCTTCACCGAGTTCCAGCACGCCGGCATCCTGGCCAACACGGGGGTGGTGGTCACCAGGAACCGCCTCATCGGCAACCAGCTCGGCATCTACGCCTTCGGCACCATGGAGACCAGCCACAACACCCTCATCGACAACGAGTACTTCGGGATGGCCCTCCAAGACGGGACGTTCACCGCGGTCAAGGACACCATCCGGGGCGGCGGGGACGGCGTCGCGGTCATCGCCTCGGCCATCGACACCACCGCACAGCTGAACCAGGTGCGGATCACGAAGGTCACGGGAGACCGGATCCGGAAGTTCGAGTGCTGCGGGTTCACCGCGAGGGTGACCACCCAGCCCTGAGCCATTCCGGCGCAGGCCTACGCCGCCCCGCGATGCTTGATGTTGACGACGGAAGCCTTGGCAAGCGCCAAGGGGTTCAAGAAGCGCAGCGGACCGATCAGGCGGGATCCGAACAGATGCATGTGCCGCGCCATCGACTCGTCGCGCGCCGCGGCCGAGAACATCAGCCGCTCCATGGGATTGAACGGACGGGACGTGGCGAAGTCGGCTGCAAGGTACTGGTGACCTCGCAGCCGGCTGCGGTGTCTGCGCTCGTACGCCACGAGTGACGTGTCGAGGTCCCCCCGACCGGTCGCGGCCGAGGCGACCGCCTCCGCCAGCCATTGCGCGGACTGCAGCGCCCACCCGCACCCCACGCCCCACAGGGGGTCGCCGGTCAGGGCGGCGTCGCCGATGAACGCGACGCCCGGTGCGGTCGGCTTGCGGCTGTGGAGGGGGTAGTTGACCGTGCCGATGATCTTCGTGATGCGCTCGGCCGAGTCGATGGGCGGCGCCTCGGGCAGGGCGCGGACGAATGCGAGGAAGCTGCCCTCCAGGTCCTCGCGGAAGGCCGGCAGCCGCTTCTTGTCCGGGAGCACCGCGATGACCGTCACCCCGTCGTCGTTGGGGAACGCGTACGCCATGTCGGGCTCGAGGAACCACGCGTGACTGACCCCGTCGCGCAGCGGAAGGTCGCGGAAGTGCGCGAGATAGCCGAACCGCTCGTTCTCGAACAGCCGAGCAGGCACCCCGGCGAGCTTCGCCACGTCCGAGTCCTTGCCATCGGCGCCGACCACCAGGCGGGCCCGGATCTCTCGCTCGCCCTGGGGCGTCGACGCGCGTACCCCCAGGGTTCGCCCCGCTTCCCGGACCAGCCCGGTCACGTGGTGACCGAGGAGCAGGTCGACGCCGGGGGTTTCCGCCGCGAGCGATCTGATCAGCGGGTCGAGCGTGCTGCGCCGGATGTTGTACCCGTACGGCAGTTCGGGGCCCGTCGGCGCGGCCCTCGGCTCGATCCACCCCCAACGGGTGTACCAGCGGGCCTTGTTGCGTACGGCTCCCGCCTTCTCGAGGGCGGGGATGAGGCCGAGTTCGTCCAGCACCGGGTAGGCGTTGGCCGTGAGGGAGTGGGTGCAGAGCACCTTGTGGGCTTCGGGGTCCGAGCGGCGTTCCAGCAGCGCGACGCGGACACCGCGTCGAGCGAGCAGGATCGCCGCGGCGCTGCCGGCGAGGCCGGCTCCGCTGATGGCGACGTCGTAGTCGTATCCCGCGCTCTCAGGCTTGGTCATGCGCTGGCCGCTCCCTTCGGGGTGTGGTGCCCTTCATGGGAGTGGTGCAGTGGCACTCCTGTCAGGCACATGACCAATTGTAGAGAGCTGGTGGATCGGATGATGTGTGATCAGGCCGCGACCCCGGAGGTGGACTACGCCCCGCTGAGTGTCGGCCCATGCGATGTCCGGGAGCGTACAACCCTGGTTGTAGGCGGCCGCTTCCCCTGGTGGGAGGAGGAGTCACCTCCTGGTCGTAACAAGGAGAAATCAGCTCCGGGTGGGTCGACCCGCGCGGCGGCCGGCGCTACGTTGTCGCCCATTCAGCACTCCCCATGACGGAGGATCGCCGCATGCAGACCCGTTTGGCCGATGACCCGCGCAAGCGAGTGGTCTGGGGGATAACCCTCGTCCTGATCGTGGTCACGGCACTCCTCGGTGTCACGCCCGGGGCCGCCACGGCGACGGCCGCCGCCACCCCGCCCGTGCCCGTTCTGTCCTGGGGCCCCTGCGCCGACCCGGGGGACGGCTTCGAGTGCGCGACCGCCCAGGTGCCGCTGGACTACCGCCGGCCCACCGGGCGCACGATCCCCCTCGCGGTCACCCGGCGGCTCGCGGCCGACCCGGCCCACCGCACCGGTGTCCTCCTGCTGCACCCCGGCGGACCCGGCAACTCCGGTGTGGACTTCGCCCGTAACAGCTACGAGGCCCTCCCCGCCTCCCTCCGCGACTCCTTCGACGTCGTCGGGTACGACATGCGCGGTGTGGCGCGCAGCGGACAGGTGGAGTGCTGGAACGACAAGGAGTACTCCGCCGCCGTCGACGCCGCGCGCGGCGTGCCCGGCCCGGGAGCCCTGCGCGGCGCCATCCGGCAGGGCCTCGACTTCGCCACCGCCTGTCGGCAACGGGCCGGGGACCTCGTGCCGTTCATCGGCACCGGGTCGAACGCCAAGGACATCGATCTGCTGCGCCAGGCCCTCGGCGAGGAGACGCTCACCTTCTACGGCCGTTCCTTCGGCAGCTACGTCGGCACCGTCTACGCCGCACAGTTCCCGCGGCGCGTCCGCGCCATGGTCCTGGACGGGGCCTACGATCCGCAGCGCTACGCCAGCGTGCCGTACGCCTACGACGCCGCGCAGTTCGTCGCCCTGGACGCGGCGGTCGGGCGCTTCCTGGACTGGTGCGCGCAGAACGCCGCCGCCTGCGGATTCGGCGACGGCCGGCCTCGGGAGGCCTTCGAGCAGCTCAAGCGGGCGCTGGACGCGGACCCGGTCATCACGGCGAGCGGGCGCCCGGCCACCGGGTACACGCTCTCGTACCGCCTGATGTTCAACATCAACGCGGGCAAGGAGATCTGGCCCGAGCTGGGGCAGGCCCTGCGAGCGGCGCAGGCACGCCAGGCCACGTTCCTGCTGAACCCGCCCTCCCCCGCATCGTTCGACTTCCTCAACGTCAACCTGGCCGTCGAGTGCGCCGACCGCGTCTACCCGACCAGTCGGCTGCTCCTGGGCTCGCTGGTCAGTGCCCATGTCGCCTCGGCGCCGCTGCTGGGACCCGCCATCGGGCTCGGGCCGCCCACCTACGACCACAACCACGCGCCGGCCTGCGCCCAGTGGCAGGCGGAGCGCCCGAGCCGCTTCGAGGGCTCCTACCGGGCGGCCGGTTCGGCCCCGATCCTGGTCCTCGGCACGACCGGAGACCCGGACACCCCGTACCAGGACGCCGTGGCCCTCGCCGGGACGCTGGACAACGGGCGGCTGTTGACCTTCGCCGGTGAAGGACACACCGCGTACAACCGGAGCGCGTGCGTCAGCACCCTGGTCACGGACTACCTCGCCACGCTGGCGCTGCCCGCACGGGGCACCGTCTGTGCGGACGAGACTCCCCCGGCATCGCTGGGCCGCCGCACCGCGGGCATCGAGGTCGACGAGACCCGCGATGTGATCCCTGCCCTCCGCTGAGCGCGTCGCCCTGAGCGCCTCGTACTGAGCACCGGCCGCCGAGCGGGGCCGCAGCCGACCGTCGGCTGCGGCCCCGACCGCACGTCAGGACCGGGTGGGACGCCCGGCTCAGCGGAACAGCATGGACGCGTCCCCGACCGGGGTGGTGACCGAGCCCGGGCACAGGAAGCTGCCCGAGGTCTTGGCGGCGGTGAAGGCGCGGTTGATGTACTTCCGGCTCGTCCCGTCGCGGTCCCACACGATGTTCGTCGCCTTGTAGCGGCAGGAGATGAAACTCTGCCTGCCGGTGATGTCGATCAGATCGGTCCGCGCCGTGCCTGCGGCATCGTCGAAGGTGAAGGCGGGGTTGTTGTTGAGGGTGGCCGCGATCCCGCCACCACAGGCGAGGTTGCCTCCCGGCGCGTTGATCGTGGTGCGGTCGACGGTGAGGGCGGCCGGGGCAGCCGCGCTGGTGCTCGCGTTGGTCCAGCTGCAGCTGTTGCCGGCGACCACGATCACGCCGTCGGCCTTCAGGTCGGCTGCCGAGGCGCCGGGGCCGTGCGCGAGGGCGGTGCCGGTACCGGTGAAGGCGGCCGCGACGACCAGCGTCGCGATCCCGGCGATGCGCGAGATGCGGGTGCTACGGGTTCTGCGGGTGGGGTGCACGGTGTCGGTGCTGTGTGTGATGGGCGTGGTGTGCCTCATGGTTCGCTCCTCCATGCCACGTACTGGTGGGGGTGGTCGAGGCGCTGGGCCTCTCAGAGGGTGCGGAGTGCGTGCCGGGAGCGTCCCACAGCCATCTTGAACTGTCAGGAACCTGTCAGGGGATTGCCGAGAATTGGCTTGAATTACCGGTCGGTACGAACGGTGCTTCAGCGGGCGGGCAGGGCTCCGGAGGTCTTGCGCAGAACACCGATCTTGTCGATCCGATGCTCGGGGTTGCCCTGGGCGTCGCTCCAGAAGTTGCCCTCGGCGTGATCCTCCGGTGTGGCGCAGGTCGAGATCGTGATCATGGCTTGAGCGGGGGCCACCCCGGGCGCGCCGGGCACCGCCGCGCGCTGTTCGCCCAGCGAGCGCTCCGAGCGGAAGGACGTCTTGCGGGTCGCGATGATCTCGTAGGTGTACTCCACCTCGCCCACGGTCACGAGGACCGTGTCGCCCGTGTCCACGGCGGGCAGGTCGCGCAGCGGGCCTCCCGCCGACAGGCGGTGCGCGGTGATCAGGAAGTTGCCCACCTGACCGGGTCCGACTCCGCCCTGCTTCCCGTACGGGCTCGCCGCCAGGCCGAGGTCCTGGATGCGGGTCCCCGGTACGTCGTCGGAGGTGCCCTCGTACGGCACCACGCGCAAGCCGGAGATGCCCGCGGAGGGTATGGACAGCACCGAGGCCTGGGTCCGGACGGCAGCGGCCGTGGCCGCCGGGGACGGTTCCCGGGCGGGGGTGTACGCCGCAGAGGCCGCGGGCGGGGCAGCCGGGACCGAGGCGGGCACCGCGGCCGGCTGCGGCCGCGACACGGCACCGGCGGCGGCCGAGGGCGCGCATGCCGCCAGCAGGGCGGTCACGGCGCCGACCAGTACGGCGGGCACGGCACGGGACGGGAACGGCAAGGACATGGGCGCTTTCCGTGTCTGTCGGTCGTCCGGGTCGTGCGGCAGGCGGGTGACCCGGTTCACCGGTCACACTGACATACGGAGCAAGAGGTCCATAAGGGTCCCGGCCTGTGACCTGTGTCTTCCCGTGACCGGACCCGACGCCGGCGTGCTCAAGCGCAGCCCGTACCGACCGCATGCGTGGGCCGCGACGCCGCCCCCTAATGTGGCCCGGACAGTCCATGTAACCGGGTCCGGGGCAGGCCCCGGACCGCCTTCCTCCAGGAGTCACCCGTGACGCGCTCGCTCGACGGCATGGCCTTCGTCCCCGTGGCCGACCAGGCGCCCGGCCAGGTCGGCCGGGAGACCGGGTTCGAGTACCACGAGCAGGACGACCGGGTGTGGGCCGAGTACTGCGGCGGGGACGTGGTCAAGGGCTACCTCGTCGGCACCCGGGCGGACGACACCATCGACTTCCGCTACGTCCAGCTCCGCCTCGACGGCACGACCGCGTCCGGGCATTGCACCTCGCTCGTGACGGAGCTCCCCGACGGGCGCCTCCGCCTGGAGGAGACGTGGACGTGGGAGTCCCAGGAGGGCAACGGCACCAGCGTGGTCGAGCAGCCGCTCGACTGAGGCCGTGCTGCCGACCGGCTGATGGTGGAGAGAGGGCGTGGGGCCATACTTCCGCCATGAACATGCTCGGTTTGCGGCTGGCGCTCGCCGCCCTGGTCGTCGGGACCACCCTCAGTGGCTGCACCTTCTTCGCCCCGTTCACGACCTGTGAGGGCACCGACTCCGCCGTGGCGGAGCTCGACAGGCTTCCGGTGCTGAATCTGCGCCCGCCGCAGGCCTCGCCCGCCGGTGACGGGAAGGCCGACGGGGCCGCCTGCCACGAGGACAGCGGGGACGCCTGGCTGAGCGCAAACCGGCTGTACACGTACGACGGGAGCCGCGCGGAGCTGCTGGAGTACTACGGCCGGGAAGCGCCGGCGGCGGGATGGCGTCCGATACAGAGGCTCGACACGGGTCCGGACGGCCAAATCTCCGTCTTCTGCTTCGAATCCCGCGAGCAGCCGAGCATCACGCTCGCCTTCGAGTCTCGGGAACATCTCCGCGAGTTGTACGGAATAGAGCCGGGCCCGGACCCCATGGGACCGGGCTCCCGGATCTGGTTCTCGCTGTCCGCCGAGGCGGCGTCCGACGGCTCCCGGATGGGCTGCTTCGGCTAGGACTCAAGGAGAGATGACGGCCCGCTCCAGCAGGCCGCGAAGGACGCGCTGGTCCTGCGGGGTGAGGCCGGAGAGCGGGGAGTCCACGGCGAGGAGCTCGAGGAGACGTTCGCGCAGTGCGGTGCCCTCGGCCGTGAGGACCAGGTGCTTGGCGCGGCGGTCGGTGGGGTGCGGGTGGCGCTCGACCAGGCCCTGCTTCTCCAGCTTGTCGACGACGAAGGTGGTGTTGGAGGGCTCGCAGCTCATGCGTTCGGCGAGCTCCCGCATGGTCATCGGCCCGCTCATCTCCCGCAGCGCGACGGCCTGGGGCGCGGTGAGGCCAAGGGTGGCGGCGCGCTCCCGTACGTGCTCGGAGATCCGCTGGGCCAATCCGTTCACCAGGCCGCACAGCTGTCGCTCGGCGATGGCCTGCTGATCGGGGGACGTCGTCATGGCACCACCCTACCAAGTCCGTCAAGACAAAATATTTACAGCTTGAATGATTCAAACTTGATGCTTATGGTGAGGTCGTCGCCACGGGGAACGCCGTGACGACCTGATGACGACTCACAGGAGAGAACTCATGGCTGACTTGACGGTGGATCAGTACGGACGACTGCGGCGGCCGTCGGGGATCCGCTCGATACGGCTGGGCGACACGAAGGTGACGTACCTACCGGACGGCGATGTGCGGCTCCGGCCGCTGGACCTGCTCCCGGACACCACCGACGAGGTGTGGGCCGCACACCCGGAGTACCTGGACGCCACCGGCCACCTCGTGGGGAGCGTCGGCGGTCTGCTGGTGGAGCACGGCGACCGCGCGCTGCTGATCGACGTGGGCTTCGGCCCCCAGTCGCTCGAGGCTCCGGACGGCCCCCTCGGCGTGATCCAAGGAGGCGCATTCCTGGACAGCCTCGCCGAACTCGGTCGCGCCCCCGAGGACATCGAGGCGGTGGCCTTCACCCACCTCCACTCCGACCACCTCGGCTGGGCCTGCCACCCCGCCCCCGGCGGCGACCAGCCCGTGTTCGCCCACGCCGACCACCTGATCTCCGAGCCGGAGTGGGACAGGCGTGACGCTCTGGAGAACGAGGACGTGACCGAGCGGGTCGCGGCCCTCGCACCGCGCGTGCGTACGATCACGGACGGGCAGGAGATCTTCCCCGGCGTACACGTACGGATCACCCCCGGCCACACCGCCGGGCACGCCGAGTACGTCATCACCGGAGGTGGACGGCGCCTGATCGCCTTCGGCGACGCCATGCATTCGCCGATCCAGGTCGACCACCCCGACTGGTCCTCGACCTTCGACCACGACCTCGCGCAGACCGCCGACCACCGCCACCGCCTCGTCGCCGAGCTGGCAGAGCCCGGCACGATCGGCTTCGGCGTCCACTTCGCGGACGTGGTGTTCGGACACGTCCAGCGGGACGGAGACGGCCCGGCTTGGCGGCCCCTGGACGCCTGACCCGACCTGGCGGGGCCGGGCGGCGGCCGGTGGAGTTGGCATCGGCGACCATGACGACCCGGTAGCCGAGCGTCCAGGCGTCGCGGGCCGAGGACGCGCGGCACACGTTCGTGACGGTGCCGGTGATCAGGGAGTCGGGCGCATCGAGCGCAGCCGGTCGGCCACGTCGTACACGGTCAGGCGCAGTCCGCGGATGTCGTTGATCAGGTCGCGCCACGGGTCGAAGGCCGTGTCCACTTCCTGGCCGGAGGCCCTGATGTAGGCCACGGCTACGCCGTAGCCGAAGTACTCGTTCCTGGCCGGCAGCGGGCGCAGGAGCACGATCTGCTCCAGCAGCGCCGCTGCCCGCCAGTACGCATCGGGTTCGTCGGTCGCCAGGGCCGGGGTGTTCACGCGGTGGCGCGCGACCGCTGCCACCAGGCCCGAGTAGTCCAGGACTCCCAGCTCTTTGCCGAGGAGTTCCTCCTGACGGTCGAGGAGCCATCGGATGTCGATGCGCAGCTCCAAGATCAGGCCGCCCGATTCGCCCTCGCGGACGACGGAAGCCCGCCGAACTCACGGTCGAACGCCTCCGCGATACCCGGCCGGCCGACGACTTCACGGAACACGGCGGTCGCCCGGCCCAGGGCGAGCTGGTTCTCTTCCTCGATGGCCAGCTGCGCCAGATAGGCGCGCACGCTCATGCCCCGGGCGGCGGCCACCGCGGCGAATCGGTCCCGGGTTACCGAGTCGATCTTCACAGTCGTATCTGCCATGGGTCCGAGTATGCACCCATGAATACCTTCACGAATACCCTTCGGAGATCTCCGGTATCTCAAAATGCCGGCTTCAGGCGCTGCCCCCATGATGAGTGCTGTGTATGACACACGCAGGCAATCGATCGCCCTGTCGATCGTGGTTCCCATCTTCAACGAGGAGGAGGCCCTGCCTGCGCTGGCGGAGCGGCTCCGGCCGATCCTGGACGGGTGCGGCGAACCGTACGAAGTCCTCGCCGTCGATGACGGTTCGACCGACCGGACCCCCCGTCTGCTCGAGGACCTGCGCACCGCCTGGGACCAGCTGCGCATCGTGACCCTTCGGCGCAACAGCGGCCACCAAGCCGCCCTTACCGCCGGATTGCACCGTTCCCGCGGCGCCTATGTGATCAGCATCGACGCAGACCTCCAGGACCCGCCCGAAGTCATCCCCGACATGCTCACCCTCGCCCGGGCAGACGGTCTGGACATCGTCTACGGCATCCGTGTCGACCGCTCCACCGACACGGGGTTCAAACGCCGAACGGCCGCCGTCTACTACTGGCTCATGCGCCGCCTGGCCGGCTCGTTCGTCCCCGCTCAGGCGGGTGACTTCCGCCTGTTGTCGCGCCCTGTCGTGGAAACCCTCAAGACCCTCCCCGACCAGCAGCAGATCTATCGGCTGCTGATCCCCTCGCTCGGCTTCCCCAGCGGCCGGATCACCTACCAGCGCGCTGAGCGAGTGGCCGGCACCACCAAATACCCCGTACACAAAATGGTCCTCTTGGCATTCGACAGCATCACCAGCTTCTCGGCGGCCCCCCTGCGCCTGGCCACGGCAATGGGCGCCTTCAGCCTCGTCGTCTGCCTCGCGTTCCTCGTCTGGGCGCTCACCGTCTACGCCACCGGACGCACCCTGCCCGGATGGACGTCCCTGATCATCACGGTCCTGTTCTTCGGCGCTGTTCAGCTCTTCTGCTTGGGCATGCTCGGCGAGTACGTGGCCCGCATCTACACCGCCGTCCAAGCCCGGCCGACCTATGGCGTCGCTCGCGACACGGACGAGGAACAACAGTGATCCCCGCCCGAAAGGCCGATTACACCAGTACTCCGGCGAAAAACATCGCCCCCAAAAGGGAATACTGGATCGAGCAGAACGCCAACAACGACACCTGAACCCACCGGTACATGCGTCTGACCAGGATCAGCCCGACAAACATTTGCGCATGATTGCGGTACCACGACATTTCCGCACCGGCGAAGAACGGCACCCAGAAGATTGCCACCGTCAAGATCAAGGCGGCCCACTCCTCGACGTCGAGCCGACGGTTCCGGATGAGTTGACCTGCGGCCGCAGCCAGCACGAGCAGCAAGAAGGCGATGTTCAGCCAGAGCTGGGTCCGGTGCGCGGCGAGACTGTTCTCCACCAGCCACGGCAGGGGCCCCTCGGGCTTGTACCAGTCGCTGAACGGAAAGGAATAGGCCTTCCTCATCTCTTCGAATGGCTGATGCAGTTCGCCTTGCTCGTAACTGGATTCCTGGATGGTCTCGTACGCGTCCCAGCGGCCCGTCGCCTGCCACATCAGCCATTTGGCCCAGAGCACGCCGCAGCCGGCGATGGCTGCCGACAACCCGGCCTTCACGAACCGCATCGGCCGTGTGTCCCTTGGCCACGCGAAGAACGCGCTCAATAGCAGCAATCCGACAGCGACAGCGCCGACGAGGTAGCAGGAGGACGCCACGAACCCACCAGCGGCAGCAATTCCCCAGGAGCCGCGCTTCACTCCGGCGATACAGACGAGCAGCGCCAACGTTACGGTGGCGATCGGAAACATCGCATGGAAATAAATGCCGCCAGGGAACACCGTACCAATGGCGAGAGTGAGACCTGTGGCCCATGTGAGCCGAGCCCCGAGCAACCACCACAACACCGCGAACATGCCGAACAGGGACACTTCCGTGACGACGACAGCGGACAGCTCATAGGAAAGTCCCGTGGCGGAAACCGCCCGGACCGACATGGGGTATCCAGGAAACCAGGCAACATTTCCGCACATCACGTCGCGAAAGTCCGGGTAGCGGTCCCGGCACCAGAACATTTCGTAGCCGGTCTTGGCGATGGACAGGTAGTGCAGGGAATCCCAGCGATGGCGACTTCCCGTGGACCAATAGGCCACTTCGGATCCATCGCCGGCCACTGATTCCTTCGCGACCAGCCAGGTGAAGAGGTTCGCGATCAGCCATGCGACGACCGGCGGCAGCAGGCCATGGCGCCCATCGCGGCGCGCAGGCCTGCCGGTCACCGGCTGATCGCCGGCCGGGGAGCGCACGGGCGTGGGACGGGCATGGGGAAGTCGATCATCTCCGGCTCCGCGCTCGTCTCGTCGGTGAGCGGCAGAGTCCCGTTGGCTGCGGGCTTGCCGACGGTCACCGATACGGTGCCGTGCTTCACGATCAGTTTGACGAACGCCTCACGGAGCTGCATCCGGAAGTGCTCCTCCGGCCGAACCGGGGTCCGGCCAACGGCGTAACGGTGGTTGCTCCTTTCGCTCAGCCGGTGTGAAGGATCCGGAAGCGATCGAGGTCCGCCGGATCTCGGTCGACGACTTGGACGGGCGCCCAGGCCCATTGCCACACGCTGATGCCCGGGGTGCGGGAGAACCGGATCTGCCCGCGGGTGCCTTCGACCGCGACGCGCGGCCAGGCTTCGGCCATGCGCGCCCGGTCCGCGCCGTGGGAGCGCAGCACATCGGCGAGGACGGCGACCGTGTCGTAGCCCTCGAAGGCGACGAACGAGGGCGCTTCGCCCAGCCGCTCGCACAGGGCCGTCTCGACGCGTGCACCGAGTGGGCTGAGGCGCTCGGGCAGGTAGCGCAGGAACGGGATCGCGGCGCCGTCCTCGCCCAGCAACCTCACCCATTCGGCGCACTCCGGTTGCCCGGCCGGAGCGCCGATCATGATCTTGGCCAGGCGCCGGTCGCGGCGGACAGACCTGACGATCGACACCGCCGGCTCCGGGTGGCCGGCCAGAAGCAGGAGGGCGGTCGCGCCCTTGTCGACGAGTGCGTCGCACACGGCCGTGGGCGCGAGCGTGCGCATGTCGAGTTCGATGACGGTGCCGCCGCGTGGCGCGAGGTGGTCCCGCAGAATGCGGGCCCCAGATGCCCAGTAGACACTCGGCTCTGCCGCTACGGCGATGCGACTGTGGCCCGCGCCGAGGAGGAAGTCCGCGTAGATCTGCCAACCGTGGGACTGCGCAGGGGCGAGGCGCGCGACCCATTCCGTCGGCTCTTCGGTGAGTGCGTCGAGAACCGCGGACGAGCAGAGGAACGGCAGGCCGAGGGCGTCGGCCCTGGCGGCAGCGGCGCGAGCGACGACGCTGTGGTACTCCCCCGCCAAGGCGGCCACGCCCAGGCGAGCCAGTTCGTCCACGGCCGCCGCGGCCTTCTGCGGATCAGCCGCGGTGTCGCGGACCACCAGCTCCAGCGGTCTTCCGACGATCCCGCCGGCGTCATTGACTTCGCGAACGGCCAGTTCGAGTCCGGCGAGCAGGTGTTGGCCCGCCTCGACCCAGCCGGGCCGGGTGAGCGGGACGAGAGCGCCGATCTGAACGGATGATCCGTCAGTCCGCTGCGTACCAGGTGTGACCATGCCGGACATTGCATCCACCAACATCACCTACAGGCAACCGAGTATTCGTTCTTCGACGACGAGGGATACGAAGCCGAGTGCGTACTGCTGGGATGAGGACGAGCTCTTCACCATCCATCGCGCGTGACTTCGGCGTCCTGTCGGCGTTACTTCATGTCCTGCTCGGCGGCGGGCAGAAGGGGGCGTTTGTAGTAGCGCCAGGGGAACCAGCCCGCACCGACCGGGATCCAGCCTTCGGATTCCATCCGCCTGAGGCGTCCGCCGGACGCCAGGGTCACGCGGCAGTGCTCCCAGGGGTGGGCTGAAGCCTCGACGTCCAGGAACGCGGCGCCGTAGCCGACCAGGTGCCAGCCGTCGCGTCCGCAGTCCGCGAGGGCCGCCATCTCGTTGAACGCGGACACGGGGCCGAGACGGCGCCGTCGAGGGGTGTCGGGGCTGTTGGTGGACGGGTCGCCGTGGACGATGTCGCCGGCCTTGTCCGCGAAGCGCTGCTGCGCCGCTTGGCGGCTCACGCCCAGGACGCGGCCGACCGTGTCCCAGCTGTGGCCTGCCGCTCTGGCCCCCTGGACGGCTTCGCGCAACAGCCGGCTCGATTCCTCGGCACCGATGCGCGAGGCGTCGATCAGGCGCAGGTACCCGGCGGCGTCGCGTTCGAGACTGTCGGCGAGTTCGGCGGAGGCGCCGAGGACCGCCGCCGCGATCCCCTCCCGGATCCGGGCGGATTCGCTCGGGCCGAGCCGGTGCTCGTCGTTCATCGCCGTGCGCCCGAGAAGGAATCGAGCGTGTCCGGCACGTCGGGCACGTCCGGCACGTCCTGCGTGCCGTCGCACGGACGGGTGGCGGCGTTGCGGGCCACCGTCCGTGCGAGAAGCCCGCCTGCGGTGGCGACCAGGACGAGGCTCGCCACGACGAGGGCGATGGAGACCGTCGTACCGAACCGGTCGGCGCACATCGGCGTCAGGCCGAGCGGGATCACCGCGAGCGGCAACAGGGCGGCGAGCGCAGGACGGTTGGGCGTGCTGGGGGTGGCGTTCGATTTCACGTCGGGCATGCGTCGAGGAAACCTTGACAGGGAGAATCTGTCAACAATTCCTTGACATCGTTCGTCCGTGAGCGGGGTGACCAGCAAAGTTCCCGTCCCGCTCCCTCTCGCCGAGCCGGCCGACCTGGGCTCATACTGTGCCCCATGAGGGGGAGCGAGATGCCGCAGCGTGCTGCGCGGCGCCAGTCCGCGGTGCGGCGCAGTCCACTGGTTCCGGATTCCGTGGAAGCGGAGATCGCCCGGCACGACTGGGAGTCGATCGAGTGCGGCTGCGGCCGGTCCGCGGGGCATCTGGAGGCCATGGTCCGGGATGCCGCCGAGGGGCATCCCGCCGCGTTCCGCGCGCTGCAGGGCCACGTCTTCTTCGGGGAGAACCTGAAGCCGCCCGCGCCGGCCGCATGTGCCGTACTGATGGCCGTGTGGTCCGCGCGTCCGCCCCGGCGGGCGACCCGCGAGGAGCTGCTGAGGACTTTGCTGGAGCTGCTGTGCACGGTGGACGACGGCGGCACCCACGAGGCCGGGCTGTACGGGCAGTGCGCCGCCTTCATCCGTACCGGCACCGACGGCTTCCGCCGCGAACGCGCCGTCGCCCCCGGCTCGGGGACCGCCGAGTACGCCCAGGCGATCCTGGAGATCCTCGGCCTGAGCGTCTAGTCATCTCATCTTGAGCACGTGTCCGGGGGCGAGGGCAGCGGAGATGCGTTCGGCTATGGTCTGCGCCGAGTTGCCCTCGGGACTCTTGGGGCCCATCGTCACGCTGACCGCGATCGACAGCCCTTCCGCCGGCAGGTAGGCGCCTATCGCCGCGTAGCCCGAGAACGAAGGGTTCGTCAGGATCCAGCCGTTGACGACGAGGACACCGAGGCCGAAGTGGTGGGCCGCCGTATTGGCCAGGCAGACACTGGCCGGGCAGGAGGGCGTTGCACGCCCCAGGCCGACGGTGCCCGGATCGATCTGGGTCCGGAAGGACTTCTCGGACACCAGCTCCCCGGTCCCCGTGGCACGCGCCGACCGGTCCAGATCGCAGATGTTCTGTACGAGGACCGCGCCGGGACTGGTGGTCCACGAGGGGTTCCAGAAAGTGGACTCCTCGTAGGTGCCGCGCTCGGAGGTGAAGGCGTGCAGGACGGGCTCGGGGATCTGCGGCGTGGACTGGTTGCTGGTCTGGCTCAGCCCGAGCGGCTCCATCACACGCTCCTTGAGCAGCCGGTCCAGCGGGAGGCCGCTGATCTTCTCCAGCGCGGCTCCGAGGAGCTGGAAGTTGGCGTGCGAGTAGCTCCAGTTGGTCCCCGGCTCGTACAGGAGCGGGTGGCCCGTCGCGATTTCGATGACCTGGGCCGGTGTCCACTGGCGGAAGGGGGCGGCCTCGAGCTCGGCGAGGAAGGCGGGGTCCGTGACGTAGTCCCGCAGGCCTGACGTGGAGTTGCCCAGCATCCGCAGGGTGATCTCGGAGCCGTGCGGCAGGTCCGGCAGCCAGCGGGACACCGGGTCGTCGAGCGAGGCCTTGCCCTGCTCGACGAGCTGGAGCAGGGCGGTGGCCATGTAGACGATGCCGACGGACCCCGCACGGAAGTGCATCGACGGCTCGGCCGGAACACCCGTCATCGATTCCCCGAGAGCCGTGGTCAGCACTTCCCGGTCGCCGGAGGAGACCCGCAGGATCACCGAGTTCAGGCCGAACTCGCGCTGGGACTGCTCGGCGATGGTGAGGATCTTGCGCGCGTCGCCCTGGGCGGGGCCGGGCGAGCTGGCGCAGGCCGCAGGCGCTGTCGCGGCCGGCAACCGGACCGCGGCGGTCCCGGCCGGAAGGGCTGCACCCAGCAGGCCGGCAACGCAGAGCAAGACCGTACCGGTACGCCTCACCCTCCCAGTGTGGGCGGGCACGGCACGTCGCGCACTCCAGGCGCCCGTGCCGGGCTCGTCCTAAAATGGCCGGGAAAGGTACACAAGGTTCGCCCGGCCCGGGAGGCGTCATGACCGTACCCTCCAACGCGGCACCGCAGCACACGCAGAGCGACCCCGAAGACGTCCTCCGGCAGCTCGGCGGCTCGTGGCACTGGGCACTCGGTTTCGCCCTCGCGACCCTGATCCCCGGCATCCTGGTGCTCGTCTGGCCCGACGAGACGCTCCACATCCTGGCCGTGATCATCGGCCTGCAGCTCCTGGTGGCGGGCGGCTTCCGTTTCGTCACGGCCTTCTCGCACAGCAGCGACGGGGGCGGCGGCAGGCTGGCGGGCGTCCTGATCGCGATGCTGGCATTCCTCGCGGGCGTCCTGGTGCTGCGGCATCCGATGCAGACGATCGGCGCGCTGTCCCTGATCGTCGGGGTGTTCTGGCTGCTGACCGGAGTGCTCACGGCGTACGTGTCGCTCACCGACCGCGCGGTCGTGCATCGTGGCCTGCTCTTCGGCCTGGGCGCCCTCGGCACCGTCGCCGGGATCGTCGTGCTCTGCTTCCCGGTGGACTCCGCGGTCGCCCTGACACGGCTGCTGGGACTGTGGCTCGTCCTGCTCGGCGTCTTCGAAGTCGTGATGGCCTTCGCGCTGCGCTCCGCCACCCGGCGGAACACGACCCCCCTGCCTCCGGGATGAACACCGGGCATCCCACGCGTAGGCGCGGGATGCCCGGTTGGCGGTCAGGCGGCGGAACGGGTGCGGGTGCCGTCGTAGCACAGGGCCCAGATCACGAAGACACCGATCGCGATCGAGATGATGGCCCACACGGGCGCGTAGGGCAGCCACATGAAGTTCACGATGATGTCGAAGGCGGCCAGCGCCACGCCCATCGCCCGCGCCCAGTACGTGCCTTTGAGCAGTCCGGCGCCGACGATGACGAGGATGATGCCGAGTACGAGGTGGATCCAGCCCCAGGCGGTCACGTCGAACTTGAAGACGTAGTCGCCCAGCCGGCTGTAGACGTCGTCCTTGGCGATGCCGACGATGCCCTTGATCACGGCGAGTACGCCGTCCACGAGGAGCAGTACGCCCGCGAACACGGTGCCGCCCGCCGCCCAGCCGCTTCGGGCGTCGTACGGCCCACCGTCGCGGGGGGCGCCGGCGGCAGGGGTGGAAGGTGATGTCTGTGCCACGAGAAGCTCCTTCATCGGGCGGAGACCCGGAAGGGCCTCCAGCCCTCAGCCTCCGATCGGTGGCAGGGGACGAACACCCGGGCGCGTCCGTTCGGGTGACCTGGGTGGAGGCGGAGATGCCGCGGCGCGCCGCCTCGGTCGCGCCCTGCTACCCGGGCAGACGGAAGCCGTTGAAGAGGTCGTCCATGCCGCGCAGGGCCAGGCGGTTGGGGACGGCGCGGACCGCGAGGTCGCGGGCCGCCGCCGCGAGCGGGTTGCGGAGGGCGCCCAGGCGGCCGACCCGGCGGGCGCGGAGGCGCACGGCGTCGGTGCGGTCGCGGCGGGCGGCGGTGTACGCGGCGAGGGCGGCCGGGACGGCATCGGTGCCGTCTCCACGGTCTCCCCCGTCTCCCCCGTCTCCGGCGGGCAGCAGGTGCGCGAGGACCACCGCGTCCTCGATGGCCTGGCAGCCGCCCTGGCCGAGGTTGGGGGCCATGGCGTGGGCGGCGTCGCCGAGCCAGGCGATCCGGCCGTGGTGCAGTCGTGGGAGCGGCGCGGCCAGGTCGTAGAGGTCGTTGCGGAGGATGTCGGCGGGGTCGAGGCGGCCGACGCGGTCCAGCAGGGCCGGAATGGGGTCGTGCCACGAGGCGAAGCGGCGGCGGAGTTCGGCGCGGGAGTCGGCCGATCGGGAGCCGGCCGGAACGACTGCGGTGGCGTAGAGGTAGAACCGGCCGTCGGAGAGCGGGGTCACACCGAACCGCTCGCCCCGCCCCCAGGTCTCGCTCATGGCCGGGATCCGCAGGTCCGGGGCGTCCACGATGGTCCGCCAGGCGGTCTCGCCGACGTAGTGCAGGCCGGGGTGTTCGGGGAAGTACGCGCGGCGCAGCGGGCTGTGGATGCCGTCGGCGGCGACGACCAGATCGGCGGGAAGGTCCGGGCCGACGGCCGTGCGGACGGTCGGGCGGCCCATGGCGTCGTCGACGGCGGTCACCGCGGTTCCGTAGCGGAGGGCCTCCGACGGCAGGGCGGCGGCCAGGGCCGCGGTGAGGGCCGGGCGCGGGACGGCGATCGGGGGCATGCCGTAGCGGGCCGCCATGTCCGCGGTGTCGGAACGGGTGAGCCACTGGCCGTTGGCGCGGCGCACGCCCATCGTCGTGGGTACGGCGCTGCCGGCGGCGCGTGCGGCTTCGACGCCGATCGTGTCGAGTGCGCGCAGGGCGTTGGGGGCGAGGCCGATGCCGGCGCCGGTGGTGGGGGGTTCGGCGGCGCGTTCGCAGACGGTGACGTGCCAGCCACGGCGGTGCAGTGCGATGGCGGCCGTGAGGCCGCCGATTCCGGCTCCGACCACCACCGCGTGACGTATCGGCATGGAACACCTCTCCGTTCGGTTCGGCCATCCTCTACATGTGTAGAGCCCTCACTCTACAACTGTAGAGTGAGGGCATGTCCAGCCCCGACCGCCGCACCCTCATCTCGGACACCGCGATCGCCACCGTGGCCGCGGCCGGCCTGCGGGGGCTCACCCACCGCGCGATCGACAGCGCGGCGGGGCTGCCCGCGGGCAGTACCTCGTACTACTTCCGCACGCGTACGGCGCTGATCGGCGCGTGCTGTGCGCGCATCGCGGAACTGGATCTGGACGACGTCGAATCGCGGGATCCGGTCTCGCGGGAGGAGGCCGCGGTCTGGCTCGGGGCACTGCTGCACCGCTGGCTGACCACGGGCCGCGAGCGCCAGCTCGCCCGCTACGAACTCAGCCTTGAGGCCGCGCGCACGCCGGAGTTGGAGCCGGCCCTGCGCCGGGCGGGCCTGGCGGCCCGTGCCCGTGCGGTCGCCATCGTCGCGGCGCTGGGCGCCGCCCGGCCCCAGGAGGCCGCCGAGGTACTGGTCGCCTGGACCGAAGGCGTGCTCTTCGACCGCCTCGCCGGCGCGATGGCCCGCACCCGGCCCGCACCCGACCCGGCGGAACTCACATCGGTGGCCCGCCGGATGCTCGACGCCGCGCTGGCCGGCGAGTAGCGCGTAGTGCGCTTGCCGATCCCAACTTGCATATTTGGTGGACGATTTGACAAGGCGACGACCACACTGTGCAGGAAGTGTGATCGTTCCTGGAGCGACTCCGCGTGCTGCGGGCCGGGCACACCGACCGATCAGCGCCGCCGACTCGGCTGAGGTCGGGGGTGCTGTCCGCACCTGAGCCGACTGGAGCAAGCGTGTCTCTTCCTCACCGCCCTGCCAAGCAGCCGGACCCGGCCTCCTCTCGCCACACCGACGGCGCCTTCGACGAAGTCCCGGCGCTGGACGGGGAACTGTGCTTCGACCGGACCGCTCTCGAAGCCGCGTCCACCGACTTCGGCGGCCTCGTCCACCAGCGGCCCGCCGCGGTCCTCAAGCCCGGCTCGGCCGAGGACGTCGCCACGATGGTGCGCTACTGCCGCGAGCGCGGGCTGAAAGTGGCCGGGCGGGGCCAGGGGCACTCCACCAACGGGCAGGCTCAGGTGCCCTCCGGGCTCGTCATCGACCTCAGCACCCTGAACTCCGTCGAGATCCGCGACCAGACCGCCACGGTCCAAGGCGGGGCGGTCTGGAGCGCCCTGGTCGGGGCCACCCTGCCCCTGGGCCTCACCCCGCCCGTCTTCACCGACTACCTGGAACTGTCCATAGGCGGCACGCTGTCGGCCGGAGGCCTGGGCGGGCAGATCGGCCGCTACGGGGCACAGGTCGACAACGTGCTCGAACTCCAGGTCGTCACCGGCGAAGGCGAGCTGACGACCTGCTCACCCACCCTGCGCCCCGACCTGTTCCGGGCCGTCCTCGGCGGCCTCGGACAGTGCGCGCTCATCACCCGCGCCACCATCCCGCTGGTCCCCGCGCCCCGATCCGTACGGCTCTACACACTGACCTGCCCGAGCGTTGCCGCGCTCACCGCACAGCAGGCGCAGCTGATCGAGGAGGGACGCTTCGACTACCTCGTCGGCCAGGCCCACTCGCCTTCCCCTGAGGGCTGGGCCTACATGATCGAGGCTGCCGCCTACGACGCGACACCGGCGGACGACGCCCGGCTCACCGACGACCTTGGCCACACCGCCGTCCAGGCCCAGGACCTGCCCTACTTCGACTTCCTCAACCGGA
Organism: Streptomyces sp. NPDC059989; assembly: GCF_042736975.1. Lineage (NCBI taxonomy): Bacteria > Bacillati > Actinomycetota > Actinomycetes > Kitasatosporales > Streptomycetaceae > Streptomyces > Streptomyces sp. NPDC059989. The sequence goes on along the minus strand of NZ_JBHWUO010000016.1, from coordinate 128,856 downwards.
TCGCCCCGATGGTCGAGGCGTTCAAATCCATGGGCGAGTGGAAGCGGCCCCACCCCTGGTACGACAGCCTGCTCCCCGCCTCGTCCGTGAACGCCGTCGTCACGGAGACACTCGCGAACCTGAAGTCCGGCGCGATCGGCGCGAGCGCGGTCATCCTGCTGTACCCCGTCCTCACCGCCAAGTGCGCGACCCCGCTTCCGGTCATGCCGGACGAGGAACTCGCCTATCTCTTCTCCCTCCTCAAAACCGCTTCGCCCGGGGCGGATTCCGCCGAGGAGATGGTCGCCGCGAATCGCAGCCAGTACGACGTCACGGTCGACGCCGGGGGCCGCTGGTACCCGATCGGGTCGGTGCCGCTCACCTCGGCCGACTGGGTGCGCCACTTCGGCGCGTTCTGGGACGAGTTCAAGGCCGCACGGCACCGTTACGACCCCGACGGCATCCTCACCCCGGGCCAGCGCATCTTCTGATCACGAGCCAGGCCGGCGCGTGTCGACGGAGCCGCCTCCCACCACCCGCCAGCGCGGGGGTGTGCCGAAATTCGTTTCGTGCCGTGTGGGAGGCGCCTTACCGTGGCTCGGTGACGACTCAGATGATCATTCTCAACGGTGGTTCCAGCTCGGGGAAGTCCGGGATCGTGCGGTGCCTGCAGGCCGTACTGCCGGATCCGTGGCTGGCGTTCGGGTGCGACTCGTTCGTCGACGCCGTGCCCGCGAGGATGCGGGAGTCGGACGGGGGGATCGTGTTCGCGGCGGACGGCGGGGTGAGCGTGGGCGCGGACTTCCGGGCGCTGGAGGCGGCCTGGATGGACGGCGTCGCGGCGATGGCCCGTGCAGGCGCCAGGATCATCATCGATGACGTCTTCCTCGGCGGAGTCGCGTCCCGGCAGCGGTGGCAGAAGGCTGTGGGCGACCTGGCCGTGCTGTGGGTCGGCATCAGGTGTGAGGGTGCGGTCGCCGCAGGTCGTGAGGTGGCGCGAGGAGACCGCATCCAGGGGATGGCCGCATCACAGGCGGAGGTGGTTCACGAGGGGGTGTCCTACGACCTCGAGGTGGATACGACGCACAGCGAATCCCTGCTGTGCGCGCAAGCCATCGCCGCTCACGTCATCTGAGCGCCGATCGGCTCCCGGCTGCCCGGCCGGCCTTCGGGCCCATGAGATCACCGCACTAGGCTGGGCCCATGGATCTCCAGGAAAAGCTCATGGACGACCCGTACGACGTCTACCGGCGTCTGCGCGAGACCTCTCCGGTACATCGGATCGCGGGTACGGACGGCAACCCGGCCTGGCTCGTCACGCGCTATGCCGACGTACGCGCGGCCCTGGCAGATCCCCGGCTCTCCCTGGACAAGAGGCATGCGGCGGAGGGGGGTTACCGAGGACTGTCCCTTCCGCCGGCCCTCGACGCCAACCTGCTCAACATGGACCCTCCGGACCACACCCGCATTCGCGGTTTCGTGGCCCGTGCCTTCACCGCACGCCGCGTCGAGGAGCTCCGTACTCCGATACGCGAGACGGCCGACCGGCTCCTCGACGCCCTGGGCCCGCAGGGAACCACCGACCTCATCGCCTCCTACGCCGCGCCCCTGCCGATCATCGTGATCTGCGATCTCCTCGGCGTGCCGGAGGAGCACCGCCGGGACTTCCGTGCCTGGACCGACGCGCTCATCGCCCCGGACCCGACCCGCCCGCAGGCTGCCAAGGAAGCCGTTGCGGCCATGCTCGGCTTCTTCCTCGACCTGGTCGCGCACAAGCGCCGGCACCCCGGTGCCGACCTGCTCTCCGACCTGGTCGCGGTCCGCGACGCCGACGGCGACCGCCTCACCGAGGACGAGCTCCTCTCCCTCGCCTTCCTCATCCTCTTCGCCGGCTACGAGAACACGGTGCAGCTCATCGGCAACGCGGTCTTGGCCCTGCTGCAGCACCCCTACCAGCTCGCCGTGCTCCGGAAGGACCCGTCCCGGCTGCGCGCCGCCGTCGAGGAAGCCGCACGGTACGAGGGCCCGGCGCTGCTCGCCATCCGGCGCTTCCCCACCGAGGACGTGACCATCGGCGGAGTGACCGTCCCCGCCGGCGAGACGGTCCTGCTGTCCCTGTCCGCGGCCAACCGGGACCCGGACCGCTTCTCCGGCCCGGACCTCTTCGACCTCTACCGCGACACGACGGGCCACCTGGCCCTCGGCCACGGCATCCACTACTGCCTCGGTGCGCCGTTGGCCAGAGCGGAAACCGAGATCGCCCTGGCCGCACTCCTCGACCGCTTCGAGTCGCTCGCCCTGGCCGACGGCGACGCCCGCTGGCGTCCGTCCCTCAGAGCCCGCGGCCTCGTCGAGCTGCCGGTGCGGTACGGGAAAGCAGCCGCGGCCCGCTGAGCCCGGCTCACATCCGGCGCCGGCGGAATTCCGATCTTGGCGAATGAGGTCCGGGGCGGGGCGGCCCGTCGCGCGGCCGATGCGGTGATCCCTCAGCCGAGGGACCCGGAACCGGACCAACCGGTGGCTGCCACCTCGACCGGTACGGTGCCGGGTGCCAGGTCGACCGGGGTGCCCAGGGCGTCGGTTCCGCCCGGGTAGAAGAGGAGTCGACCGTCCTGGGTGGTCGCCCACATGTCGGCGGTGCCGTCACCGTCGGCATCGGGGGCTCCCGCGATGCGGGGCCGGGTGTTCTCGTAGTAGCCGCTGCCGAAGAGCGTGCGGGTGCCGGTGCTTCCGAAGCTGCCGCCGTCACGGCCGTGGTACAGCCACAGCTTGCCGTCGGTCTTCTTGCGGGCCAGCAGGTCGACCCGGCCGTCCCCGTCGGCGTCACCGGGCGCGGTCAGCGTCATCGCGTCCCAGCCTCCGGTGCCCAGGCTGACGGGAGGCTTCAGGGAGGCGGGCGTACCGGGTACCCCGTCGTAGCGGTACAGCGTGTCGGCGTACTGGGCCACGAGGTCGGGAAATCCGTCGCCGGTGGCGTCACCGACTCCGACGATCTTCGCGCCGGCGGGAAGCCCGGTCGCCAGTACGGTGTGGCCGGAGATCCTGCCGTCGCCCAGGTTCGGGAAGAGCCGCAGTTCGCCGCCGACGCGGGCCACGACGTCCTCGGCGCCGTCGCCGGTCCAGTCCCCGCGGTGGGTGACCGAGGTTCCCGCCCAGTTGGACTGCCCGATGACGGTGGACGTGCCCAGGCCGCCCCGGCCGTCGCCGGGGTACAGACGCAGTTGGTTGCTGTCGTCGACGCCAAGGATGTCGGGCAGGGCGTCACCGTTCAGGTCGCCGGGCACCCGGCGCACGGTGGTGATGACGGGTGCGTGGTCCGAGAAGACGCCCGCCGGTTCGGGCACCGCGTAGGGGTCCGTCAGGTCCATCAGGGAATGGTCGACCTCGACGGAGGTGAACCGGTTCCGCTTGCTGGTGAAGACGTGGTCGTAGCGGTGGGTGAGCGGAGAGCCCGCCGCGAGCCAGCCCTGATGGGTGTGTTCGGTGTTCGCGTAGCGCGCGAGGCCATCGGCGAGCGGCGCCAGGGAAGGCTCCGTCTCCGTGGCGTTGAGGTCCCCGCCGAGGATCATGCCGGAGGTGAAGTCCGCCCCGAGCGTCGACTTGATCGCCTGGGCCTGCATGCCGCGGACCACGCTCTCGGCCGTGCCCTCGCTCCCGGCGAAGAGGTGCGTGGTGCAGATGTTGTCCGGCCAGCCCTCCTTGCGGACGCAGAGTGCGGGCTTCCTGCGGCCGGACAGCGCGGCGATCCTCTCGGCACTCGGCCGCTTCGCCGGAGGGAGCGACGCGAAGTCCTCCGCCTTGAGCGTCGCCGGCGCCGTCTCGAACGACTGCACGGCGGACGTCTTGCCCTTGACCGCGATCAGCACACCCAGATCGCCGCCGAGCTTGGGGGCGCCTGTGCCGGGGCGGCAGTTGGTGAGGAGGTTCCCCTCGCTGTCCCTCGCTTCGCGGTCGCCGACGGCGTGGACGATCTTCCAGCCCGGGAGTTCGGCCTCCAGCAGCTTCTGGTGGCTCAGGGCCTGGACCTCGTCCGGCATCTGGGTCGTGTAGCCGCATGCCTCCTGCAGCATCACCACGTCGGCCTGGTGCTTCTCGGCGAGCTCGGCGACCGCCTTCGCCTTCTGCGCCGGATCGTTGCGGTGCGGGCAGTAGCCCGACGTCACCCCGCGGGTCCCGCCCGCCTCACCACAGATGTTCCACGAGATCACCCGCAGCTCACCCGCAGCCGGCGGCGGCACGGCCTCCTCGGCCTGTGCCGGTCCCGCCGTCAGCAAGGAGGCGGCGGCGGCCACGGCCGCGACGAGCCCGGTGGCCCCACGCCACTTTCCGGGCATGGCAAGACTTCTCAAGACCCCTCCCCAGATGGTCCGGACCGCCCGAAGAGCCTGCCGACATGGTGGGCGGCTCGGGGCGGACCTCCGGGCGGCCGATCGTTCGGCCCTGCTCCCGGATCTTGGTCAGCATACGGGCGGCCACCGGGGCGGCCACCGGGGCATGTGTTGGCCGTCCGGTCGATGCTCGCCAGGGGTTCCGTGCGCACGTTGGTCAGCCGAGCCGTGCCTTGAGTTCGGCATACAGCTCGGTGACGGCCGCGTCGGCGGCCGGGGAGACCGGGAAGAGGTTGAGGAAGGCGTGGATCAGCCCGTCGTAGGTGCGGGCGAAGACGTCCACGCCGGCGTCCTTCAGTGCCTCGGCGTAGGCGTTGCCCTCGTCGCGCAGCGGGTCGTACTGGGCGGTGCCGATGACTGCGGGCGCGAGGTCGGTGAACCGCGCGGCGCGGAGCGGGGAGACCTGGTAGGAGCCGCGGACGGTGGGGTCGTCGCCCGCGTAGAGGTGCTGGAGGTCCAGGACGTCCTGGGCACCGAGGAGGTAGCCGGCGCCGTTCTCGGTGCGTGAGGGGTGGTCGCCGACGAAGTCGGTGGCCGGGTAGACCAGGAGTTGGGCGGCGAGTGGCCGGCCCTCGTCGCGGAAGGTGAGGGCGACGGCGGCGGCCAGGTTGCCTCCGGCGCTGTCGCCGGCCACGGCGAGGCGGTCCCGGCGGCCGCCGTAGTCGTCGATGTGATCGGCGACGTGGCGGGCGGCGGCCAGGCAGTCGTCGTAGGGGGCCGGGAAGGGGTGCTCGGGGGTCAGGCGGTAGTCGACGGCCACGACCACGGCGTCCACGTCGCGGCACAGCCGTCGGGTGACGTCGTCGTGGGTGTCGAGGTCACGGTGAGCCAGCCGCCTCCGTGGAAGAAGAGCACCGTGGGGGCGGGTCCGCCTCCGGCGGGCCGGTAGACGCGCACCGGGATCCGTCCGGCGGGGCCGGGGACGGTGGTGTCCTGCACCGAGCCGACCTCGATGGGCTCCGGCAGTGCGATGCCGGCGCTCATCTGCCGGTTCGCCTCGCGCAGGATCTGGGGGTCGGTGTCGATGACCCGCAGGGTGGGGCGGGCGTTGACCTGGTCGAGTACGGCAGCGGTGGACGGGTCCACGGGCATGTGGGGGCACCTTTCCTTCGGAGGGGTGTGCCAAGGGTGGGGGCACGGGGCGGACGAGGCGGTGGGACACGAGGTCAGGGGCGCAGGATCAGCCGGATCGGGTCGCCCCCCTTGGTGTGCAGGCGCTGGACGGCCTGGGCGGCGTCGGCGAGCGGCAGTACGTCGGTGATGGAGCGGGAGAAGTCCAGCCGGCCGCCTTCGGCCAGGGCGATCAGCTGCGGTACGGCGTTCTCCTCGGAGCCGTAGTGGCCGAGGATCTGGTGCTGCATGTAGCCGAAGAGCGTGCTGTGGGCGACGGTCAGCGGTGTGTCGGTCAGTCCGACCAGGACCAGGCGCCCCTTGGGCGCGAGGACGGTCAGGGCCTGCTCGCGGACGGCGGCGGCCCCCGCGAAGTCGAAGGCGACCTCCAGTGCCCGGTTTCCTGTGACGGCCAGCACCCGCTCGCGCAGGTGGGGGTGGGCCGGGTCCAGGGCGAGGTCGGCGCCGAAGTCCAGGGCGCGGCGGCGGGCGGCCGGGACGGGGTCGATGGCGATGATGGGGTGGGCCCCGACGGCGCGCAGCAGCTGGACGGCGTGGGCGCCGAGCCCGCCGATGCCCCAGACGCCGACGGCCTGGGCCGGCCGGACCTCGGCGGTGGTGGTGATGGCTCCCCAGGGGGTGGAGACGGCGTCCGGGATGATCGCGCCCTGCTCGGAGGGGATCGAGTCGGGGAGGCTGAACAGGGTGCCGATGCCGGCCAGCGTGTATTCGGCCCAGCCGCCGTCGTAGTCGACGCCTCGTGTGAGGAGGCGGCCGTCGCGGACTTCGCCGGCCTGCAGCACGACCCGCTGCCTGGGCGTCCAGCCGGTCACGTCCGGTCCGAGCTCGGAGATCGTCCCGGCGACCTCGTGACCGAGCGTGACGGTGTCGCTCCGCAGGTGGGCCGGTGTGAGGGTGCCGTCTATCAAGTGGACGTCGGACAGGCACACGCCCGCCGCCTCGACCTTCACCAGTACCTCTCCGGGCCCGGGAACCGGCTTGGGCACGTCCTCGACGGTCAGCGTGCGGGAGGGGATGTGCAGTCGCGCGGCGCGCATGAGGTCCATGGCGGGGTTCGTCCGTTCCGGTCGGTGGCCTGCGAGCTATCGGCTATCGCAAGTCGTCTTGCTTTACAACGTACGCACGCCGGATCCATATCGCAAGAGACCTTGCGTTAGGCTGCTGTGCCATGAGGGATGAGAAGGAGGCGCCGCCGCTCAGGCGCCGGGGCGAGCGGATGCGGCAGGCCGTCCTGGACGCCACGGTCGACCTGCTCACCTCGCAGGGCCTGACGGCGACCACCGTGGCCGCCGTGGCGCGCGCGGCCGGCGTTCACGAGACGACCGTCTACCGGCGCTGGAAGACCCGCGAGAACCTCATCTTCGACGCACTCGCCACCCGCAGCGACCAGGCCCTCCCGGTCCCCGACACGGGCACCGTGCGCCAGGACCTGGCCGTGTTGTTCACGGCACTGACCGACTTCCTCGCCACGCCTGCGGGTGCCGCGATGCTGCACCTCGGCACGGTGCACGAAGAGCGCGCGCTGGAGGAGGGGCGCCGCTCCTACTGGCGCGCCCGCATGGAGCGCGCCGAAGCCCTCGTCCGGCGCGGCATCGACCGCGGCGAACTCGCCGCCGACACCGACCCGCACCTCGTCGTCGAGGCCATCACCGGCCCTCTGCTCGCGCGCGTACTGCTCACCGGCGAACCGCTGGAGGAGACCTTGGCCCCCCGCCTGGTCGACCTGGTCCTGGACGGGGCACGCGTGCCCTAGATCGGCCTTCCTCCGGCAAACCGCGTCGGAGCGGCATGCCTCCGGCCGGCGCGCCGGCTCGGTGCCCGGCCGGTGGCAGTCGAAGCGCTGGAGGCAAGGGGTTCAACCGGAAGTCACCCTGCGGCAGGGTGTCCGGGAGTCGGCCGCCGCACATGCGCGTCTCGAGCGGCTCGGCGTGCACCAGAGGCTGCAACACCGCCAACAACCGTGCCACTGGACCGGGGTGCCACCTCCCGCGGCGCCGCGACCACGGCTTTCGCAGCGCCGGAGGAGTGCGACGGATTCTGCAGAGAGGGAACTGCGGGCGGCTGTTGGTGGGTAACATCCCGCAGCAACACCGTGAGGTATGAGGAGAGTGAGCCGCAAGTGGCCAACGAACCGGACACCACGCCCATCCACAACGTGTACGCGCAGCGGTTCGCCGCGGATCTCGAGACCAACCACAAGGAACAGGCAGAGGTCTCCGCGCAAATCACGGAACTCGAATCACGCTTGAAGCAGCTGAAAGCCGACGAGAACTGGCTCTCCGGCATGCAGGGTTCACTGCCCCCCGCCGCGGAGGAGGCCGTGACCTCTGGCGTCCAGGTGGCGCCGCAGCCCGGCCAGTCCCCCGCGGCCGCCGACGCTCCGGCGACAGGGGTCGTTCCCAAGCCCCGTCAGGCGAGGAAGACCACCGGGCGCGCGGCCGGAAGGAAGGCGGCACAGCCCAAGGAGGCCCCGGTCGTCGCGTCCGGCGCGAAGGCCAAGACGGCCGCCGTACGCAAGACGGCCGCAACCACTCCGAAGAAGACCGCCGACTCGAAGACGAAGAAGGTCGCGGAGCCCCCGCTGCGCGAACTCGTCCTGGCCCTCCTGGTCCACGCCGCTGAACCCCGCATGGTCAGCGAGGTCACCACCGAACTGGCCGCGGCACACCCCGGCCGGCCGGCCTCCACCCAGGTCGTCCGCAACACCCTTGAGGCACTGGCCAAGAAGAACCACATCGAGAAGGAACACAAGCAGGGCTCGGTCATGTACTCCGCGCCCCGGCCCGCGGCCGTCGAGCCGGTAGCCGCGGCGGTCCCGACCGCCGACACGACGGACGAAAAGGAGCCGGCGGAGGTCTGATCCGCCACTTCCGTACGCCACCCGGCCCCTACCCGCTCGCGGTTCTGTCCCGCCGGGCCGGGATGCCCGGGTGGTGTGGCGGCCTTCAGCGGACGCGTCGGGGGCCGCCTCGGTGCGGGCGGCGGCGGGAGACGGCTTCGGGAGCGGCCTCGGGGGACGAAAACCCGCCGGCCACAGCCACCCGTGCCGGGACGGGCGAAGCGGGGGCCTGTGCCGCGGAGGCCTGAGAAGCCGTCGGCTGCTGGGCGCGTCCGAGGACGGCAGTGTGCGCGATCAGGGGTGCGCAGGCCTGGCAGATCTCGGCGAGGGTCCAGACTTGGCCGACGGCCGGGTTGTGGATGAGGACGAGCAGCGGAGCACCGTGACAGGACGCTCTGGCGTCCTCGTGGAATCCGCATTCGACGGCCCCGCAAGCACACGCCGCGTTGGGGCGGACCGTGGCGAGCCGGGCGTGCGCACGGGCGTGCTCGGCGGCGAACCGCCTCATGGCCGACGTGTCTTTGGACCGGGGCGGCATGCGGCACGCCTCGGTGGAACAGGTGACGGAGACGGTGTGGTCGCCGTAGCCGGTCAGACGGACCGTCCAGGTCCGCCCCGGGACACGGGATCCGGGAATCATGGTCAAGGAGAGTTGTCCGTTCACGTATGCGGTGGTGTGCCCACTGTTCGACAGTCTCACGTGTGGCGACAGTGAATTTCACGCGGTGCCGGCGTCGGCACGGGCACGTACTGGTGGCCCCGGCCACGAGGAGAACCGCACCTCAGACGAGGAAACGGTGGCCGAACACGCCCTGCAGTCTTTGTCGCACGCCGTTCGTCACGTGTCAACGACATGCCATCCAATCCGTCAAACCCCGGTCCTGCTCCGCCTCCCGCCCGCGGACCGATCGGTGACCCGGGATAACGGTTTGGTCATGCACACGAAGAATGAGGAAGGGCGGCCTTACTTAGGTTAGCCTTCCTTTATGCATTCCATATCTCTGGCCGCCGAAGCCGGCTACGCCGTACCTCCGTTGTGGCGCATCCTCACCAAGTCCGGCTACTTCATCGGGCTGTCCGGAGCCATCGGTGCGACCGTGACCTACGCGGCGTCCATCCGCCCCGCGCTGCGCGCACCGGAGAACAACAGCGACGACGTCGCCGTCATGCGGCGAAGAACGGCCGGGTACCTCGCCTGGGCGGGGGTGGTGCTGTTGGTCGCGGGCTACTTCCAGCTCGCCGCCCGCCTGGCCCGGGCCGGCAAGGGCATGCCGTTCGGTGACGCCCTCGCGCCGGGACGGATCTGGGACTTCCTGCTCGCCCCGGCGGCGAAGGGGGCCTGGATCGCGCAGGGCACCATCTACCTGGTCCAGAACGTCGTGCTGGTCCTCGCGTCCGCCGCACTGATCTCGCTGTTCTTCGGCCGGGCGCGTCGGCGCCTGAATGCCCTCGCGTTGACCGCCCTGCCCCTGACGCTCGCGATCACGCTCGTCGCAGCGGTTCCGGCCACCAAGCCGAAGGACGCGGAGAAGTGGCTGGACCTGCTGTTCACCCAGACCCACATCGTCAGCGGCGTGGTCTGGGTCGGCGGTCTGGTCCTGCTCGCCACCCTCGCCGCCGCCCGCGGCCGGCTGAGCGAGGACGCGGGCGCGCTGTGGGCCGACCTCTGGCGCCGCTTCGCCTTCATCGCCCTGGTCTGCGTCGGCGCGGTGTTCACCTCCGGCCTGTGGATGAGCTGGAAGCACGTCGGCTCCATCAGCCAGCTCTGGACGACGACCTACGGGCTCTTCCTCCTGGTCAAGATCCTGCTGGTCCTCGGCATGGTCACGGCCGGCGGCGTCAACCAGTTCTGGCTGATGCCCCGGATCGCCCGGGCCCGCCGCGACGATGCCACGTCCTCCCTCCTGCACCTGACCCTGCGACACTTCCCGAAGGTGGTCTGGGCCGAGGTGGCCCTCGGGATCGCCGTCCTGGCCATCGTCCCCTTCCTCAGCGGCTCGGCCCGTTCCGAGGCGGGCAGCCCCCCTGCCGTGTCGAGCGGCAGTGTCTTCGCCACGGGCGCCGTCCTCGTCCTCACCCTCGCCGCATCGCTCTACATCACGGTCAGGGCCTCCGACGCGCTTGCACGGCGCACGACCGCGGCAACGTCCTGATCCACGCCGGGGCGCGCCGCAGAGCATGGGCGGGCGCCCCGGCCCGGTCGTTCGCTCGTTCGTTCACTCGTTCGCTCGCTGGGGAGCAGTCGCTCAGAACATCAGCTCGCCGGCCGGATAGCCGGTGCCGACGCGGACCCGGGGCAGATAGCTCCCCGTGCCGGTGCCCCGGTACAGGTAGAGGTTCCCCGAGCCGTCCCGGCCGAGGAGGTCCGCGTAGCCGTCCCGATTCAGATCGCCCGGCGGCACGAGCGCGGTGTAGGTCCCCCAGCCCGTGCCGATCCGGATCCGGGCGGCGAAGCCGCCGGCGGCGGTGCCGCGATGGAGGTAGAGGTTGCCCGCGCCGTCGCGGGCGAGCAGGTCCGGCAGCCCGTCACCGGAGAAGTCTCCGGGAGACAGCAAGGCGTTGTAGACGCCCCAACCGCTGCCGATGCGCACGGGTGTGGCATAGGTGCCGTCGCCGTTTCTGCGGTGCAGCCAGAGCACGCCGGTGGTGTCCCTGGTGATGAGGTCGTTCGGGCCGTACCCGATCAGCGTGTCGTAGCGCTGCCAGCCGGTGGCGGCGCGGACCCTCAGCGTGTCGAAGTACCGGCCCTCGTCGTCCTGGCTGTAGCGCCACAGGTTGCCGTCGGTGTCGACGGCGGCCAGGTCCGTCGTACCGGGCAGGCGGACCACCCGGCGCATGCGGCTCCACGCCGTGCCGGCCTTGCAGGGTGCCGCGATGGTGCCGTTGCCCTGGCCCGCCTGCCGGTACAGGTCGCCCGAGGCGTCGCGGCGGAAGGCCGCACCGCGGGCGGGGTCGAGAGGACCACAGTCCGACCAGGCCGCCGCGGCCCGCAGCATCCTGTGGTCGGTGACCCTCGTGTCCAGGGGGAGCAGATCGGCCTTGGGCGTACGGAAGTCCCGGGTGCCGAGAAAGACGTAGTCGAGCTTCTTCCCGCTCACCGTGGCCTCCCCCGAGCGGCACCTGATGGTGACGCCGGGCGTGCAGGCGGCCGGGTCGAAGAACTGCGCGTCGGTCTCGTCCGACTCGATGAAACGGCCGAAGGCACCGTCGTTGATGCCGGCGTCGTAGATGCGGGAGAGGGTGGAGCTGCGCGGGGAGTGGTTGAAGTCGCCGCCCAGGACGACGGGGATGCCGGCCGCCTCCCACGTCCGGGCCCGTGCGGCGAGCCGGTCGGCCTCGGGGACGGCCAGGGTGCCGTTGTCCCAGTACAGGTGAACGGAACAGGACCATGTGCGGCGGTATTGGAGGGTGCTCTCGACGCACGGGACGCGGATCGGTTCCTTCTCGCCGCCGACCGTCAGGTCCAGGTCCAGGGTTTGGGTGATCTGACCCCGGACGAAGACGGCGTTGCCGTAGTCGGCATCGCCGCAGATGCCGGGCCGGCCCAGGACGGTCCTGCTGAACATGCCCCGAAAGCCGCGCGCCCTCAGCTGCGCGGCGACGGAGTCGTATTGGGGGCGGCACACCTCCTGGAGGAAGATCTGGTCGGCGTTCCACGAGGTGGCACCGGCCTGCGCGACGATTGAGTCCACGCGCCTCTGGTTGTCGTACGGGGGCGCGCCGCACACGTTGCCGCAGATGTTGTAGCTGATGAAGCGCAGCGGCGGGGCGGTGCTGGGGGAGACCGTGTCCGCGTGCGCGGATCCGGGTACGGCCAGGGCGTTGCACAGCGCCAGGGCTGCGAGGGCGGTGCTCTTCCGGAAGCGGCTGACAGTTCGTCGCACGGGGCACTCCGTGGGGCCGGGGCGAAGCCGCGGGTCGCACCGGAAACGAGGACACGACGCACGGCCCTGCGGAATTCCACAGACGGTCAGATCATCATGCAGTCACATCAGTTGGTTGGAGGCGGCGTTCGTGGCGTCGGTCTTCACCCCGTCGGTCCAGTTCCGGTGTCGACCATTCGGGTGAGGCCAAATCGAGCCGTAAGGGGCGAGCCCGACAGCGCCGGCAGCCGCGGGACCGCACATCCGGACACCTCGCGGGCCCGGCGGTGCCGACTGCCGCGGCACCGCTCCCCGTGGATCTTGGCCCCGAAGATCAAGCAACGGTGCCCGCGAGGACGGCGGGCCGACCCGGGAACACGCCCGCCCGCATGTGATCAAACGCCTGGTCAGCGGCTTCTGTCCGGTTCTCACCCGGTGGCGAGTTCGGCCGGGTGTTCATTCGCCGACGGTTGCGTAGCGTCACCGGTCTGCGACGCAAGGAGGTCTGAAAAGCATGGGAAATGCCAGCGTGAGGAACGATGTGGGCACGGCCTACATCAACGACGTATTCATGCGCCATCCGCTGACCACACGTAATCAAGAGGAACTCGACATAGCCGCCAGGGCCGCCGGGATCCTGCAGCGGAACCAGCTGCGGAACGTGTTCAAGCGGACCCCTCAGGGAGGGGGCAAGCAGATCGACCCGATCGGGTTCTCCCTGAACAAGGTGCGCTACGGCGGCTTCCCGGCGGAAGAACCGACCGCGCACGAGCGCGGCTGGCGCGCCTATATGAATGTCGGCGTACCGGTCGTTGAGGAGCGGAGCGACATCCAGCAGCCCCCTCCCGACATGATCTCCAAGCAGACGTATGTCAACGGCACCGACCCGATCAAAATCACCGTGACGGACACGGTCGAATTCACGATATCGAACACGATCAGCTGGTCGCTCCAAGGGGAGGTGAAGCTCACCTTCGGGGCGAAGTCCATCGCGTCGCTCCAGCAGCAGCTCCAGAAGAGCATGGAGATGAAGCAGTACCAGAAGACCACCCTGCTGAACAGCAAGGACAACCAGGGCGTCAACACGGAGTCCCAGACGGAGGCGACGAGCAACACCACGGCCACCAGTTCCGTCACCGGGACCGGGGAGCTGTGGGGAGAGCTCCTGCTCGGGATCACCGGCTCCGTCAGTGGTTCGCTGACCACCGAATGGAAGCACCAGTCGTCGGTCAGCTTCGAAATCAGCAGCCGGGCGGACGTCATGGCCACGACGCGGCGTCAGATCCGCCAGTTCGACTACGAATTCCCCGTCACCTTCGGCGGCTGGGTCGCCTTGTACTATCCCGAGCCGGTGCCGGTCAAGGAGACTCCCCCGCAGGCCGCCGACCCGAAGTACTCCCGGGTCATCGTGTGGAAACTCGGCGAGGCGTCCTTTAATTCCGGCCATTTCGACCTGGCCGACGAAGGAAAGCGGTCCTTGCAGAAGGGGACGGCCGAAATCGTTGCTGTCCGTACCGGAGAACACCGGGTTTTCCAGCCGGAAGTACTCGACTACCAGAACCAGAAGCAGCCCCTCTAGGGGTCGGGAGGGAAACCCATGTCCTTCAAGAACATATTCGACAACGGCGGAGACGAAGCCGGTTCCGCCGACAAGTCCGCTCAGGCACTCAACGAAGACACTCCGGGAGCCGGTGACGTCTCGGAGGCCGTGCGCAAGCTGGAGAGCGAGCGCGACCCGTGGCTCGTGCGCCAGACCGCGCACGGGGCGTTCGACGTCATGGGCTTCCTGGGTCCGCTCTTCCAGAACGCCCAGGGCGCGGCCGCCGCCCAGCGCCAGGTCTCCGAGGACCCCGGTGCGGCGTCCGACATGGCCTCGGCGACCACGAAGGCGTTCGGACCGCCGAAGGTGAGCATCAGCAGCGACGACATGCCGAAGCTCGAAGACCTGTCGAAGCTCATCGGCAACAGGAGGGGCCACACCCTCATCGCGACGGGTCTGGGATCGTCCGAAGGCCTGGCCGTCGACCCGTCGCTGAACACGGCGTACGTCGCCGACCGGGGCGGCCAGAAGCTGACCGCGGTGAAGCTCGACACCGGCGCCCAGCGCGTGGCCGCGAGCACCCTGGGCGACATCGGCGATGTGCGGGTGGACGGCCAGGGCACGGCCTACACCACCGACTACAGCGGCGGGCGCCTGCTCGCGGTGGACCTCTCCGCCGGCTCCTCCCGCAAGATCGCCGACGTACCGGGCGCGTACGGCGTCGCGCTCGACGCGGCGGGCAAGGCCTACGTCGCCAGCTGGCACGACGGGCAGTTGACCGCCGTGGACCTGCAGGGCGGACAGAAGCACACGACCGCCACCGGTCTGGGGGCGGGCATCGCCGGCGTGGCGCTGGACGGGCGGGGCAAGGCGTACATCGGCCAGAAGGACGGCAGCGGCAAGCTCTACGAGGTCGACCTCGCCGACGGCACCCACCGCGTCGTGACCAGCCTCCTCGGGGCGAGCACCCTCCGCGTGGCCCTCGACGGCGCCGGCCGGGCCTACGCCACCGACCACGTGAACGGGCGCCTGTACGAGATCACCCTCGCGGACGGCGCGCAGCGCGTGGTGGCCACCGGCCTGGGGACGTGCACGGGCCTCGCGCTGGACACCGTCAACGGCTGGATCTACGTCAGCAACACCGAAGGCCGGCTCTGGCAGATCGACCAACGTGCCGCCCAAGCCCTGGGCGGCGTCGGCAAGGTCGCACCCTAGGGGGTGTCGGGCTCAGTGGTCCGTCCGCGCTGACAGCCCTCGGCGCAGGCATGTGGTGAGTCGGGCCGCGATGCTTCCGCCGGGATCGAGGCGGGGGTTGAAGATGGTGACGTCGAGGCCGAGGGCACGTTCGTCGGCCAGTGCCGTCGACAGCACCGTCTCCAGTTCCGACCAGGTCAGCCCGCCGGGGATGCGGTAGTCCACGGCGGGCATGATCGCGTCGTCCAGGACGTCGACGTCGAGGTGGACCCAGTAACCGGCGCATTCGCCGTCCGTGAGCCGGCGGACCGCCTCGCGTGCGGCCGGGCCTGCGCCGGCCGCACGCACGCCGTCGAGGTCGACGGCATGGAGTCGTGGCGGCAGCGGTTGCATCCCCGCCTCGGCGGACTCGGCGGCGTCGCGGAAGCCGAAGGCGACGACGTCCTCGTCGCGGAGCAGTGGTCCGCGGCCTTCGAGGTCGGTGAGCAGCCGGGGGCCGCGGCCCGCGGCCAGGGCGAGTTCCATCGACGCCGCCTCGCCGGTCGGCTCCGCCGACGGCTGGTAGAAGTCGGTGTGGCCGTCGAGGAACAGCAGCCCGTGGCGTCCGCGGCGGCGCAGAGCGAGGAGGTTGCCGAGCAGGATGCTGCAGTCGCCCCCGAGGACCACGGGGAAGCGGCCGGCTTCTAGTGCGTCGCCGACCGCGTCGGCCAGCCGGACGGAGTACCGCGCGATGGCCACGGGGTTGAGGATCCCGGTTTCGGCGTCCCGGCGCGGGTCGTAGGCCGGCGGTTCGACCCGGCCGGCGCGCACCGCCCCGGGGTGGTCCAGCAGACCGGCCTCGAACAGGGCCGTCGGCAGGTCCTGTACGCCGGCCGGGCGCAGCCCGAGTACGGACGGTGCTTCGATGATCGCCGGGTCGCGCACGTGTCAGCCCCTTCGGCTCCGGGTCGGGTACGGGCTCAGCGGTCCTGGGACCGGTACGCGCGCATCGCCAGCGGCATGAAGACGGCCGCGATGCCCGCCGCCCAGACCAGGGACCAAAGGATCGGCCGGCCCGCGGGGGTGCCGAGCAGGAGTCCGCGGAACGCGTCCGACAGGTGCGTGACGGGGTTGACCTCCACCCATGCCTGGAGCCAGCCGGGCATGGTGTCGACCTCGGCGAAGGCACTGCTGGTGAAGGTGATCGGGAAGATGAACGTGAAGGCGTAGACCTGCACCTTCTCCACGTCCCCGGCCACCATCCCGATGAGTACCGCCGTCCACGAGACGGCGGCGGCGAAGGTCAGCAGCAGCACGGTGGCGCCGAGGAATCCCCCGATGCCTCCGGTGATCTCGAAGCCCAGCAGCATGCCCAGCGCGATCATGAGGATCATGGCCCAGAGCTGTTTGGCGAGGTCGGCGGTTATGCGTCCGAAGAGCGGCGCCGAGCGGGCGATGGGCAGGCTCCGCAGCCGGTCGAAGACCCCCTTCGTGAGGTCGGAGTTCAATGACATGGCGGTGTACATGCTCATGAAGAGGGTGTTCTGGACGATGATCCCCGCGAGCGCGTACTGGAGGTATTCACGGGGAGAACCCGCCATCTGCCCACCGAAGACATAGGTGAAGAGGAACACGAACATGATCGGCGTGATGCTGTAGTCGACGAGTTCCAGGGGGTTGTGTTTCACCGAGACCAGGCTGCGCCACGCCATGGTGGCGGTTTGCCGCATGGCCGCCAGGGGGCGCACACCGCCGCCGCGGCCCAGGCCTTCGATGAGCGTCGTGGACGTCATGACGGGCTCCCCGCCTTCACCTGCCGGTCGTCGGCCTCCGCGTCCGCCTCGGCGCTGTTCGGCGCCGCGCGGTGTCCGGTCAGCACCATGAACACCTCGTCGAGGGACGAGCGCCGCAGGGTGAGTTCACCGACTTCGATGCCCGCCTGGTCCAGTCGGCGCACCACGTTCGGCATGAGCGCCGGATCGTTGACGGGCGCGGTGATCCCGTCGCTTTCGATCTTGGTCTGTGGCCCGGCCGCCTCCGTGATCAGCGCGTGCGACGCGCCGAGATCGGCCGTGCGGGCGGGGCGCATTTCCAGTACCTGTCCGCCGACCTGCGACTTCAGCTCGTCGGGGGTGCCGTCGGCGATCACCGTGCCCTTGTCGATCACCACGATGTTGTCGGCGAGCCGGTCGGCCTCGTCCAGGTACTGCGTGGTCAGCAGGGTGGTCATGCCTTCCGCGACCAGGACGCGCAGCATGTCCCAGACCTCGCCGCGGCTGTGTGGATCGAGTCCGGTGGTCGGCTCGTCGAGGAAGAGGATCCGCGGTCGGCCGACCAGGCTGGCGGCGAGGTCGAGACGCCGCCTCATGCCCCCCGAGTACGCCTTGGCGGCCCGGCCCGCCGCGTCGGTCAGATGAAACCGGTCGAGCAGGTCGGCCGCGCGGGCCCGGGCGTCGCCGCGGGTCATGCCGAGCAGCCGGCCGATCATCAGCAGGTTCTCCGTACCGGTCAGGTTCTCGTCGACGGCGGCGTACTGTCCCGTGAGCCCGATCAGGGAACGGACGCGCCCCGCCTCCCGCACGACGTCATGGCCGCCGACCTCCGCCCGCCCGCCGTCCGGGAGCAGGAGAGTGGCGAAGATGCGGACCGCGGTGGTCTTCCCGGCGCCATTGGGACCCAGCAGGCCGCACACGGTCCCTGCCGGAACCTGAAGATCCACCCCGGCCAGCGCGCGCGTCTCCTTGAACCGCTTGGCCAGGCCTTCGGCTTGGATCGCGTGCTTCATGGGATCACCTCGTATCCACGCGGGGAGCGGCGTCGGTCCTCTCAACTGTGACCCATGCCACTGACAGCCCGCCTGCCGGAGGGAGGGAACTGCCCGCTCCCGTCGCCGAAGGGAGCGAGCGCACATGACTCACGGCTGCCCGGGGATGACAATGCGTGGCAGTGGGCGGGGTTCACGCCCGATTCACCTCACCCGGTCACCCTGGGCGCCATGGTCCTCAGTCGACGAGCACTGCTCGCACAGGCAACCGCGGCCACCACCGCCGCCACTTCCTCCGTCTCGGCCCCGGCCGCCGCCGCGGAGCCGACCACCACCACCACGACGTTGCGCGGCACCATCCCGCCGGGCGCCCCGGACTTCGTGTACGTCCCGCTGGAGGTCCCCCCGGGCATACGCGAGTTACGCGTCTCCTACCGCTACGAGAAGCCGCCCACGCCGCCCGGAACCCCGGGCAACGCCCTCGACATAGGGCTGTTCGACCAGCGGGGCACCGCGCTCGGCGGCCGGGGCTTCCGCGGCTGGTCGGGCGGCGCCCGCAGCGAGTTCTTCCTCCGCGGCGACGACGCCACCCCCGGCTATCTGCCCGGCCCGCTGGAACCCGGCCGCTGGAACCTCGCGCTCGGCCCGTACACCGTGGCCCCGCAGGGCCTGCCGTACGAGATCACCGCCACCTTCGTCCACGGCGAGGCTGCCCCGACCGCCCCCGCGGCCTATCCGCCCGAGCGGGTCCCGGGCCGCGGCCGCGCCTGGTACCGGGGGGACTGCCACATACACTCCGTGCACTCCGACGGCCGCCGCACCCCGGCCGAGATCACCGGCCTCGCCCGCGCCGCCGGCCTGGACTTCGTCAACACCTCCGAGCACAACACCCACAGCTCCCACACCGCCTGGGCGGCCGCCGCCGCCCAGGGCCTGCTCGTGCTCACCGGGGAGGAGGTCACCACCCGTACCGGCCACGTCCTCGCCGTCGGCACCGATCCGGGCACCTTCGTCGACTGGCGCTACCGGGCCCGCGACGACCGCTTCGGGCGCTTCGCCCGCGCCGTCCGGCAGGCGGGCGGCCTCGTCGTACCCGCCCACCCGCACGCCACCTGCATCGGCTGCGCCTGGAAGTTCGGCTTCGGCGAGGCCGACGCCGTGGAGGTGTGGAACGGCGCCTGGACCCCCGACGACGAGGTGTCCCTCGCCTCCTGGGACGCCACCCTGCGCGGCGCCGACGGCGACCGCTGGCTCCCGGCCCTGGCCCACAGCGACTACCACCGCGACCCCGACCGGATAGGCGGCCCGCAGACCGTGGTCCTCGCCGACGACCTGTCGCGCAGGGCGATCCTGGCCGGCCTGCGCGCCGGCCGCGCCTACGCCGCGGAGTCCTCCGCGGTCTCCCTGGAGTTCACCGCCGTCACCGGGCGCGGCGCACACGCGGGCATCGGAGAACGGCTGCGGGTCGCCGATCCGGCCGCGGAGGTCCTCGTACGGCTGTCGGTGACCGGCGCCGAGGGCTGCGACCTGCGGCTGGTCACCGACCAGGGCCTCGCCTTGACGGCTCCGGCGGCGACGTCCCTGGAGTGGCGTACGACGGCCGCCCGGACCGCGTACGTCCGCGCGGAGGTACGCCACCCGGCCCAGGCCGCGCCCCTGCCCGGCGCGCCGGCCGCCTTCACCAACCCCATCTGGCTGAGCACCTGACGGAGCGGACGGCGGACGGCTCGGCCTGTTGGAGCAGCTCCGGTGGGCGGGGTGCGGGCCCGCTCGTAGCGTGAGTGGGGCACCTTCTACGGAACCGGGAAGACCCCAGAAAGACACCTCAGGAAAGAGACCTCACCATGGCGGACACTGACGCGATTGCCGAGACGGCCTCCGAGGACGGCACCGGGGTGGTCGGTCTGGGGGTGACCGGGGTCGCCGGGTACGCCCGGCCGGCGACCCGGGACGTGGCCAAGGAGCAGGAGGTGCGCGCGGGCGTCCTCGGCATCGGGGACGAGACCACGCACTCCCCCGGAGTGGCCGGTGTCGGTGAGATCGGCGTGGACGGTTTCGGGTCCGAGTGCGGTGTGCGCGGCCGCAGCCAACAGACGGGGGTGCGGGGCGAGTCCCTCTTCAACGAAGCGGTCCTCGGGGTGTCGAAGGCGACCGGTGTGGGTGTCATGGGGATGAGCAAGGACGGCAACGGCGTGCGGGCGGAGAGCGAGACCGATGCCGGGCTCATGGCCACCTCCCACAAGGATGTGGGCGGGGTCTTCTTCTCCCTGGAGGCCGCGCAGGTCGAACTGACCCCCCGGCCCGCCGACACCCGCTTCGCGGACTCCCCGCCACGGCTGCCCGGGGCGGGCCGGCTCGGGCAGCTCATCGCCCTGAGCGATGCCGATGCGACCTGCCGCCTCTACCTGTGCGTGGAGGCCGGGGAGGGAACTCCGGCCAGGTGGGCGCCGGTCCAGCTGGGAGACCCGGTGGACGGGCAGGCCTCCTAGGGCTTGCGGGCGGGAGGTGCAGGGGGGCGTCCTTCGAACGGGCGGTTCACCGGGCGCGCGGGCGGCGTGGCGAGTGTCGGTCCACCCGGTGGCGGTGGGTCGTGGGGTTGAGTGGCCGGGCCGTCCCTACTTCCGAGGAGCTGCCATGGCCGTCCAGGAACTTCCTCCCGCCGGCACGATCCTGCTCTGCGACTCCCAAGCCTTCGGCTGTTCCGGTGCGGTGTTCCGCGTCGATCCGGTGACCGGTGAGTCGCGGATGTTCGCCATGGGCGGTGACCTCCAAGGGGCGACCGGGCTCGCCGTGGAGGCCGGCGGCAGCGTCCTGATCAGCAAGGACCGGCTCTTCCCGGGGACCGGCGCACTGCTGCGGCTGTCCGCGGGGACCGGGTCGCAGACCGAGGTGTCCTCCGGCCGGAAGTTCACCGCCCCGGTCGATGTCGCCGTCGAGGCCGACGGGCAGATCCTGATCGCCGACAGCTTCGCCGCCGGGTTCGGGGCCGTGATCCGGGTCCATCCCGCCACGGGTGACCAGACCGTGGTGTCCGTGGGCACGGGGGAAGGCGATACTCCGCCGAGGCCGGTGAAGCTGTGCACGGCTCCGGACGGCACGATTCTCGTCGTCGAGCAGGCCATGGCGGGCGGTATGGACCTCTCGGCCCGTGTGGTTCGCATCGACCCGGCCACCGGGGCCCGTACGACGGTCACCTCGGGCGGCGAGCTGCGCAGCCCGATCGGGGTGGCGGTCGACGGTGGGGGCGGCATCCTGGTGGCCGACGCCAATGCCTTCGCCGGCTTCGGTGGTGGGGTGATCAAGGTGGATCCGGTGAGCGGGGCGCAGACCACGGTGGCCTCCGGTGGCGGATTCGCCGCCCCTCAGGCGTTGGCGATCGAGGCCGACGGCAGCCTCCTGATCACCGACAACGAGGCCTTGAACGGCGTGGGCACCCTGTTTCGGGTGAACCCGGTGACCGGGGCGCAGCAGGTGGTCGCTTCGGGTGGGGACTTCAGGCGCCTGACCGGCGTGGCGGTCGTACCGGCGGCCTCGGGCTGAGTGCTCGGGCGGCGTTCACGGAGATCACCGCTCACCTACCGGAGCACCGGGCCGAAGGCGAGCGTCACGTGGCCGGCCGCTCCGCTGGGCGCTCCGCCGACTGACCCGCCTGCGACGCGCCCTTGCGGCCCCAGGCCGTGAGCATGCCGGGCGACAGCCCGGTGCACTGCGGGGAATCCAGGTAGCGAACGGCCTCGTCGATCTGCGCGTCGTCGACGAGGCCCGTTCCCACCATGGCCTCCCGGGCCCGGTCCCAGGTCTCGGCCCAGAACCCGCTGATCGCGCTGCCCGGTTCGAGCGGCGGTACGTGGATCTCGGCCGCTACGGATTCCAGCCCCGCCGCGCGCAGCATCTCGGGGTGGCGGGGAACCGCCGAGACGTCGGTCCCGATGGTGTCGCGCAGTCCCTGCCACATGGCTCGCATGGCGCGGGTGTACGGCGTGACGGGCGCGGAGTCCGTCGTCAGGTCGACCGCGTCGCTGATGACCAGCACTCCGCCGGGGGCCAGCAGCCCGCTCAGCCTGGCGATCATGCGCTCCGGGGACGGTAGGTGCATGAGGACGAAGCGGGCGTGGACCAGCTGGAAGAGCCCCGGGGCGAAGTCGTCGGAGGTGATGTCCGCCTGCCGCACCGTCAGTCCCGGCACCGGGTGCGCCGCGAGGAACCGTACGTCGCGGTCCACCGCGAGGACCGCCGCGACGCCGGCCTCGCCCAACAGCCTGCGCGCCACCGTGCCGGTTCCCGCGCCCACTTCCAGGCACGTCCAGCCGGGTCCCGCTCCGAGCAGCCGCAGTCGGGCCATGGTCGTTTCGTCGTAGGTGAGGGCTCCGAGGTCAATACGGTCGCCCTCGCCTCCCTCGTCGGGACGGAAGACCCGCTCGCCGTAGCGCCCCTCGCCCGGGGTACCTGCGCCGTCCGACGGCAGACCTACGCCAGCCATGGGCCCATTGTCCCCCGCCCGCCCGCGGGGCGCGCCCGCGCGGCCTGTGACGCCTCAGGCACCGCAGGCACGGCTTTACTCGCATGCCGGCGGACCGCCGAACCAGCGGATATGAGGTAGCGGGAGGTCAATGCCGTGCCGGAGGATCGGCATCGTGGAAACAGTGGTGCAGTGGGTGCGCACGTCATGGACCAAACAGTCCCGCGGCGGGCTCGAAGCCGCCCGCCGCAACGCGGCCCCGACCGCTTTCCCCGTGCCCTTCGCCTCGCCGCCGTTCGTGCACGAGGTCCTGATGCACGAAGTCGACGGATTCAGGCCGCGGTTCGTCACGCGCGCAGCCCTGCCCGACCCCGATGCGGACACCTCCGTACTCCTGCAGGAAGACGACGGTCTGCTGCGGATCGAACTGTCCGTGACACCGTTCGGCATGCCGCGCAGATGGCGGGCGTCCGCCGGCAGTCCGGCTCGCCCGCGGCGAATGGGTGCGTTGGCAGGTGAACTACCGCTTCGCGGGCTCACACGGCGACGCGTGGACCTACCGCCTCGACACCCTCAACCTTGCCTACGGGCCGGCGGCGCCGACCGACCTCTTCATGGGGGATCCCACCCACCACGTCTGCGAACTCGCCGCATTGCGCTGACGCACGCCGGCACGGGGCAGCCGCCTGCCATCCGGACCGCAACCGCCGACGAGCGGATCGGCTGCGGGCCGCGGTCGTGACCGGGTCAGAACGCCCAGCGCGTATGGGTGTACACGCCGTCGTCTCGGCCGAAGCCGTAGGCCGTGGCCGGGGTCACCGCGAACAGGACCACGTCCCCCTTGCGGAACGCGTCGCCGATCCCGTGGAAGGTGCCCTCGGCAGAGGTGATGTGCGGGCCGTACTTCGTCTCGTACGCCGTGATCACCTCCTCCAGCACCGCCGGATCGGCGACCGGCTCCGCCTTGCCCTCGACCACCAGATCGAGTCCTTCGGTGAGCGAGTTCCCGCCGGTGGTCAGCGCGCAGTGTCCGTCGTGAGCGAGGTTCTTCGCCTTCTGCTCCCCCACGCCGGTGGAGAAGTACAGCACCCCGTCGTGCCAGGCGGCGATCACGGGAGTGACGTGCAGCCGGCCGTCGGGCCGCACCGTGGACACCCAGAAGATCTCGGCGGTCTCCAGCTGTCGCTGGGCCTGCGCCCATTCGGTGGCGGTGACGTCCGCGGCACCCGGGCGGGGGTTGAGCGCGGAGCTGTAGCGGGCGTCGAGTTCGGTCGTGGGTTGCTGTGCGGATCCCTGTGTCGGCATCGAAGATCTCCTTCCCTCCCCCATAGTGACCGGCTGCCCCGCGCCGAAGTCAGCGCCGCGCTCGCGCGCGGCCGGATTCCGCGCAGACAGGGGCCTCGTCCGGCGCTGACGATGGCGGGGTCCGCTGCGGGGGTGGGGAGGGCGTGGTTCGGCATGTCGGCACACGGGGTGGGATGGGACCTGGTCAACGGTCGGCCCGACCGGCGCTTGCGTCCGGGGGTTCTGGGCTATCGCGGGTACCGGATGGCACTGGACCGGCCCAGACGGCGCCTGGAACTCCCCGACGGGGTGGTGACGTTGGTCCTCGGCTTCGAGGGGCGGCTGCGCCTCACCGACGTCGGTGAGGGGGACGGTGCGGCGGCGGGCGGGGCCGGGGTGCCGTTCACCTCGCTGGTCTCCGCCGTGCGTTCGCGCGCCACCATCGGGGAGCACAGCGGCGTCCTCCACGGCATGGAAGTCCTGCTCGCGCCATGGGCCGCGTACACCCTGCTCGGGGTGGAGATGCACGAGTGGGCCGACAGCATCCTCGATCCGGCTGAGCTGGTGGGCCGTCGCGTCGACGACCTGGCCGGGGCGCTCGCCGCGCTGCCGAGCTGGAGCCGGCGGTTCGAGCTGCTCGACGCCACCCTGGCCCAGTGGGCGGCGGCGGGTCCCCCGTGCTCGGCGCGGGTGGTGTGGGCCTGGGGGGAACTGTCCCGTACGGGCGGCACCGTACCCATACGGCACTTGGCCCAGCAGTCGGGATGGAGCTGGCGGCAGTTCGAGTGCCGGTTCCGGCAGCAGATCGGCATGCCCCCCAAGACCATCGCCCGCATCATGCGTCTGCATCGCGCGCTGAGGCTGCTCGGCAGTGGCCGGGCCGTGTCGCAGGCGGCCATGGACTGCGGCTACTCCGACCAGTCGCACCTGGCCCGCGAGGTGCGCAGGATGACGGGCCGTACGGCCACCCAGCTGCTGGCCGCGCCTACGGGGACGCCGGCGGGCCCTCCCACCGTCGACCGCGTCGACGGTCGGATGACCAGCCTGCTGCTCCCGGCCGGGACGCCGCCGGCCGGCGGTGGCCGAAAGTGAGCCGACGCCGTCCGCGCCGCGAATTTGTTCAAGACGCGGCCCTTCGGCGATGGCCAAGATGGCGGCGTCCTCGAACGATGATCCCTGGAAGGGGCAGCCACACATGCGCATGCGCATCGCCACAGCAGTCGGCGCCGTAGCCCTGTCCGGCGCACTCGCCGGACTTGGCCTCGCCGGAACCGCCCAGGCCGCCGAGAGCGGCGCCCTCGCCTGCTCCACTACGAAGATCAGCAGCAAGACGGCGCGAGGCTGGTGTTCCGCGGGCTCGGCCTGGCGCGTGGGAGTGAAGTGTACGGACGGCAACCACTACTACAGCGGCTGGGTGACGGACGCACGCAACCAGTACGCGACCTGCGGCAGCGGCACCATCACGCACTACTGGGTCGACCGCTGACCCCTCCGGACCGACCGGCGCAGCCCCGCGGTGAGCGGGGGCTCGTGAGCGGCTGCCCGTGACGGCGACGGCGGCCCCGGGGACCTTCTGGGTTCCCGGGGCCTGTTGTCGTGCCCGCGCCTCGCCCCGTGCCCCGTGCCCGGGCCGGCTCCGGCGCGGCGCGGCGCGGCGCGCCCAGCGGGTGCGCGGTTCACACGCATGGGGGAAGCTGGAGGTGGTGTCTGCGGCGCCGTCGGCGGGCAGAGTGCAGAGTGGCGAGGAAGGTCCTTCGTGAACGTTTCAGCAGCTGGCCGTCCCACACGCGCATTCCGTGGCAGGGTGCGGATGACCACCCTGCTGTGTGCGGCGGCGGCCCTGACGGCCGCCGCGATCCCGGCCTCCGCGCACCCGACGGATCCACAGGATCCGGTCGTGGTCGTCGACTGCTTCTCCCAGGCCCAGATGCGCCCGGAGGAATACCTCCTGGCCTGCGGCGACGGGAACAACCGCCTCGTCGAACTCCGCTGGGACACCTGGGGGCCGAGGACCGCCACGGCCACCGGCACCGACATGGTGAACGACTGCCGCCCCTACTGCGCGGCCGGCCGGTTCCGCGCGTACCCGGTCACGGTGACCCTGAGCCATCCGGAGGCCTGGCCCGAGCACCCCGACGTCCAGCGCTTCACGACCATCCGGCTCCTGTACACCGACACCGCACCGGCCCCGGTCGCCAAGGACGTGACCTACAAGCTCGTGTACTGACGGAACAGCCGGCGCGGCCGGCCCTCAGGGTGCTCGCGCCCGCTACCTCAAGCCGAGCTCCTCGCAGGCGGCCTTGAGCCTGTCGGTGCAGATCTCGGCGACCGTGTAGATGCCGTCATAGACCACGGTGGTCCTGACGTTGGCCTTGGTCAGCGAGATGCCCGGGACGAGCACCGACGGCACGTCCTTGGTGGTCGGGCTGTCGACGAGCTGGTTGATGATTCCGTCGATCTTCTCTCCCCTGGCGAGGGCGACGGCCATCTCCGCGGCGGCCTCGGCCTCGGGGGCGTACGGCTTGTAGACGCTCATGAACTGCTCGCCCGCCACGATCCGCTGCACACCGGCGAGTTCGGCGTCCTGGCCGGTGACCGGCGGCAGCGGGGAGACGCCGGCCGCCTTGAGGGCGGTGATGATGCCGCCGGCCATGCCGTCGTTGGCGGAGTAGACGCCGATGGTCTTGCCCTTGCCGAGCGCGGAGAGCGCGGCCGCCATGTTGGTGTTGGCGTTCTCCGGCTTCCACTCGATCGTGTCGTACTCCTTGCCGATGTTCACCTTGCCGTCGAGAACGGAGTGCGCACCGGACTTGAAGAGCTTGGCGTTCGGGTCGGTGACCGAACCGTTCATCATGACGACCTGGCCGTCCTTGGCCTTGTCGCCCAGCGCCTCCAGCAGCGCCTTGGCCTGGAGCTTGCCGACCTCTTCGTTGTCGAAGGAGGTGTAGGCGTCGATCGGGCCCTCCGCGAGACGGTCGTAGGCGACGACCGGGATGCCGGCCTCCTTGGCCTTCTTGACCGAGCCGGCGATGGCCTTGGAGTCCACGGCGTCCACGATCAGGACGTTCACCTTGTTGGTGATCATCGTGTCGACCTGCGAGTTCTGCGTGGCCGCGTCCTGCTTGG
Source organism: Streptomyces sp. NPDC059989 (assembly GCF_042736975.1). Classification (NCBI taxonomy): domain Bacteria; kingdom Bacillati; phylum Actinomycetota; class Actinomycetes; order Kitasatosporales; family Streptomycetaceae; genus Streptomyces; species Streptomyces sp. NPDC059989. Next base: position 102,310 of record NZ_JBHWUO010000016.1, on the reverse strand, counting down.
CGTTGGCGTAGATCACCTGGCCCTTGCCGCGCGTGAGTCCGGCGACCTCCTTCTCGATGAGCGGCTTGTCGAACTTCTCGTAACGCGCGGTCTGGTTCTCCGGCAGCAGGAGACCGACCTTGATCGCGTCCCCCTTGACAGAGCCCCCGGGTCTCTCGTCCGCCTCCTGAGTGCTGCCGCATGCGGCGAGCGAGACCGTGATCGCGGAAACAGCGACGGCAACGGCGGCACGGCCCAGATATGCGTTCACGATGTAAACCTCCCTGACGAGGCCGTGTGCGTCCGGCCGAGGTAGGGGCAGTCAACTCGGCGTCAACATCACCGTCAAGAAGTGAACAATTAACGAGATGGCAACGTTGCCATCACTGTCCGCAGCCATGCCTCTTCAACTTATGAAATAAACGGGGGCGTGCCCACCCAGCCGCCCATTGGCCCAGTCGGGGACGGTTTCGGCGCGGCCGCCGCAATGTCCGAAACGGCGTGTCGGCGGCGGGCCAGTCTCTTACGGAGCAAACCCACGGCTCGGCGGAGGTACGTGCATGCCCGGTGCTTCCCGTGACCGGCCGGTCGTGTACCTCGTCGCGGCCGTCGCGGGCTGCTTCGTCGGGCTGGTCGGGGGAAGCTTCCGCTGGTGCCTCGCACGGGCCGACGAGCTGTACGGCTCGCTGCTGAGCGCATCGGACCGGCTGGGCGGCCCCGGCCTGCTGCTCCCGGTGGTCGTCACGGCGGCGGGTGCCGCCGGCGCGTGTGCGATCGCCCGGCGGGTCCCCTCGGCCGCCGGGAGCGGCATCCAGGAGGTCGAGGCCGTGTGGCGCGCCGAAGCGACGCCGCGGCCGCTGTGGCTCGTGCCGGCCAAGTTCGCGGGCGGCGTGATCGCCATGGGCTCGGGCCTGCTGCTCGGGCGGGAGGGCCCGACGGTGCACATGGGTGCGGTGATCGGGGCGGAGGCCGGGCGCCGTACGCGGATGAGCGCACCGGACATCACGCTGCTGCACAGCTCCCTCGCCGGGGCCGGCCTCGCGGTGGCCTTCACCGCGCCCCTCGGGGGCGTGGTGTTCGTCCTCGAGGAAGTGGCCAAGGTGGTCAGGCCACGGCTGGTGCTCCTCACCCTGGTCGGCACGGCGACGGCCGTCGGATGCTCCTGGCTCATGCTCGGCGGCGGGCCCGTCTTCCCGGGCCCGGCCGTGGCCGCCCCGCCGATCGCGCTCCTGCCCGTCTTCCTCCTCTTCGGCGCCGTCACGGGCGCCCTGGGCGTGGGCTACAACCATCTCGTCGTCGGAATGCTGACCTTCTGCGATCACGTGAGACGGGTGGGGCCGGTCGCCCGGGCGGCGGTGATCGGGGCCGTCGTGGGCCTGCTGCTCGGCATCGATCCGCCGCTGGGCGGCGGCGGGGACCAGCTGAGCGGGCGCCTGCTGGGCGGCGACATCCCCGTGGTGACCGTTCTCGCGGGGTATCTCGTGGTGCGGTTCGTGGCGGGTCCGCTCAGTTACGCGGCCGGCACGCCGGGCGGGCTCTTCGCTCCCGTGCTGGCTCTGGGAGCCGTGTGGGGGGCTCTCGTGCACGGTCTCGCGGTGCCCCTCCTCCCGGACGGGGGCTCCGGCGCGGTGCCCTTCGCGATCATCGGCATGGCCGCGCTGCTCTCCGCGGTGGTCCGCGCGCCCGTCACCGGCATCGTGCTCACCGTCGAGATGACGGGGTCCACCTCGCTGGTCGTTCCGCTGCTCGCCGCCTGCTTCGCCGCGACGCTGACCGCCGACCGGATGGGGAGCGCGCCGATCTACGACAGCCTGCGCCTGCGCATGACGGGATCTTCCTGAGACCACGCCCTCGACGCGCATGGGGCCCACGTGACTCCAGTCACTTCAAGTGTCGGATGGGACATGACTTCCGGTGCAGGGGGCATGCGCGGAGATTGCCAGGTCACCGCGGGTCCGCCGCGCTGACGGAACCGGAGGTACGCAGCGTCGTGTCGGAGCAGAAGACCATCTACACAGCCGGAGCATGGCGCTCCGCGGCATCGGGAGCTTCCCGGGAGATCCTGGACCCGGTGGACGCCTCCGTGCTCGCCGTGGTCGCCGAGGGCGGCACCGAGGACACCGACGCTGCCGTGAGCGCCGCACGGGCCGCTTTCGACGGCGGACCGTGGCCGGGCACGCCGGTCGCCGAGCGTGCGGCGCTGCTGCGCCGCACGGCCGACCTCCTCCAGCGCGACCGCGAGCGCATCGGCCTGCTGGAGAGCCGGGACGCGGGCAAGACGCTCGAAGAGGGCCGCGTGGACGTGGACTGCGTCGTCGACGCCTTCCGCTATTTCGCCGATCTCGTCATCGGTGAGGGCGCGGGCCGGGTCGTGGACGCCGGATCCCCCGACATCCACAGTGTCGTCGTCCACGAGCCGGTCGGGGTGTGCGCCCTGATCACCCCGTGGAACTACCCGCTCCTCCAGGCCAGTTGGAAGATCGCCCCGGCCCTCGCGGCGGGCAACACCTTCGTGATCAAGCCCAGCGAGATCACCCCGCTGACCACCGTCGCCCTGGTCGAGTTGCTGGCGGAGGCGGGTCTGCCCGCCGGTGTCGCCAATCTGGTCACCGGAGCCGGTGACCCGGTCGGTGCCCGCCTCGCCGCCCATCCCGATGTCGACCTGGTGTCCTTCACCGGCGGACTCGCCAGCGGTACGAAGGTCATGCGCGCGGCCGCCGACACGGTCAAGAAGGTCGCCCTCGAACTGGGCGGCAAGAACCCGAACGTCGTCTTCGCCGACGCCTGCGCCACCGAGGACGGCTTCGACACCGCCGTCGACCAGGCCCTCAACGCCGCTTTCATCCACAGCGGCCAGGTGTGCTCGGCCGGTTCGCGCCTGATCATCGAGGAGTCGCTGCGCGAGCGGTTCGTCGCCGAACTCTCCCGCCGCGCCGAGAAGATCCGCATCGGCCGCGGCACCGACCCGGGTGTCGAATGCGGGCCCCTGGTCTCCGCCGCCCAGCGGGAGCGCACCGAGTCGTACGTCGCCTCCGCGCTCGCCGAGGGCGCCGTGCTGCGCGCCGGGGGCGAACGGCCCCAAGGCCCCGGGTTCTTCTACCGCCCCACCGTCCTGGACCGCTGCCACCGCCGCATGCGCGTCGTGCGCGAGGAGGTCTTCGGACCGGTCCTGACGGTCGAGACCTTCCGCACCGAGGACGAGGCCGTCTCGCTCGCCAACGACACCGAGTACGGGCTCGCCGGCGGCGTCTGGACCGCCGACCAGGGCCGCGCCCGCCGGGTGGCGGGGCGGCTGCGCCACGGCACCGTCTGGATCAACGACTTCCACCCGTACCTGCCGCAGGCCGAGTGGGGCGGCTTCGGGAAGTCCGGGATCGGACGCGAGCTCGGGCCGTCCGGCCTGGCCGAGTACCGCGAGACCAAGCACGTGTACCAGAACCTCGCTCCGCGCCCCGTGCGCTGGTTCGCGGGTTGAGGAGTAGGAGAGACATGACCAAGGACACGAAGCACAACGCGTACGAAGACGAGCACGAGTACGACTACGTCGTCGTCGGCGGCGGCACCGCCGGCTCGGTGATCGCTTCCCGCCTGACCGAGGACCCCAACGTCACCGTCGCGGTCATCGAGGGCGGACCGAGCGACGTCGACCGGCCCGACGTGCTCACCCTGCGCCGCTGGATGGGCCTGCTCGGCGGCGAACTCGACTACGACTACCCCACCACCCAGCAGCCGCGCGGCAACTCGTACATCCGGCACAGCCGGGCCCGCGTGCTGGGCGGCTGCTCCTCGCACAACACCCTCATCGCCTTCAGGCCGCTCCCGTCCGACTGGGACGAGTGGGCGGACGCCGGCGCCGAGGGGTGGCACGCGGCCGCCATGGACCCGTACTTCGACCGGCTCCTCAACAACATCGTGCCGGTCGGCGAGGCGGACCGTAACGCCATCGCACGCGACTTCGTGGACGCCGCCCAGACCGCGCTGGGAGTTCCGCACGTCGAGGGCTTCAACCGGAAGCCGTTCCACGAGGGCGCCGGCTTCTTCGACCTCGCCTACCACCCGGAGACCAACAAGCGCTCGTCGGCCTCGGTGGCGTACCTCCACCCGGTGATGGACGACCGGCCCAACCTGCGGATCCTGCTGGAGACCTGGGCGTACCGCCTGGAGCTGGACGGCACCCGGGTGCGCGGCGTCCACGTCCGCGCCGCGGACGGCACGAAGTCGCTGGTCACCGCCCGCCGCGAGGTGGTGGTGTGCGCGGGCGCCGTGGACACACCGCGCCTGCTGCTGCACTCCGGCATAGGCCCCCGCAAGGACCTGGAGGCCCTCGGCATACCGCCGGTCCACGATCTGCCCGGCGTCGGCGAGAACCTCCTCGACCATCCGGAGTCCGTGATCGTCTGGGAGACGAACGGCCCGATCCCCGAGAACTCGGCGATGGACAGCGACGCGGGACTCTTCGTCCGGCGCGATCCGGACTCCCCGGGGCCCGACCTGATGTTCCACTTCTACCAGATCCCCTTCACCGACAACCCCGAGCGCATCGGCTACGAACGCCCCGCGCACGGCGTCTCGTTGACCCCCAACATCCCCAAGCCGCGCAGCCGCGGCCGCCTTTACCTCACCAGCGCGGACCCCGAGGTCAAACCCGCCCTCGACTTCCGCTACTTCACGGACGAGGACGACTACGACGGCCGGACGCTGGTGGACGGCATCAAGCTGGCCCGCGAGATCGCCGCGGCCGAGCCGCTGGCCGGATGGCTGAAGCGCGAGGTGTGCCCGGGCCCGGAGATCACCGACGACGAGGCGCTGAGCGCGTACGCCCGCTCCGTCGCGCACACCGTCTACCACCCGGCAGGCACCTGCAAGATGGGCGCCGCCGACGACGAAAGGGCCGTTGTGGGACCGGACTTGAAGGTGCGGGGTCTCGACGGCATTCGCATCGCGGACGCCTCGGTCTTCCCGACCATGCCCGCGGTCAACCCGATGATCGGAGTACTCATGGTCGGCGAGAAGGCCGCCGAGCTGCTGGGCGGTGAGGTCCTGTGACCGCGGCCCATACCGGGACCGCGGCGCCCGAGGCAGGCGCCGCGCCCGTGTTCTCCGTACAGGGCCTGTGGAAGGTCTTCGGCTCCCCGCGCAAGGCCGCCCTGGTGCCCGGCTCCGAGCTCGCCGAGCTGCCCGCCGCCGAACTGCGCGAGCGCACGGGCTGCACCGCCGCCGTCCGCGACGTCAGCTTCGACGTCCGCAAGGGCGAGGTCTTCGTCGTCATGGGCCTGTCCGGTTCGGGCAAGTCCACCCTGGTGCGCTGCCTGACCCGGCTGATCGAGCCCACGGCCGGGTCCCTCGCCATCGACGGCGAGGACGTCCTCGCCATGGACCAGGCCCGGCTGCGCGAACTGCGCCGCCACCGGGCCTCCATGGTCTTCCAGCATTTCGGCCTGCTGCCGCACCGCACCGTCCTGGACAACGTTGCCTACGGCCTGGAGATCCAGGGCATGAGCCGCAGCGACCGGCGCGCCAAGGCGACCGAGGTGATCGGCAAGGTCGGCCTCGAAGGTCTTGAGGACCGCAGGCCCGGTCAGCTGTCCGGCGGCCAGCAGCAGCGGGTCGGCCTCGCGCGCGCCCTGGCCGCCGACCCCGAAGTGCTGTTGTTCGACGAGCCGTTCAGCGCGCTCGACCCGCTGATCCGCCGGGAGATGCAGGGCGAGGTGGCCCGGCTCCACCACGAGGAGGGCCGCACGATGGTCTTCATCACCCACGACCTGTCCGAGGCGCTGCGCCTGGGCGACCGGATCGCGCTGATGCGCGACGGCCGGATCGTGCAACTCGGCACCCCGGAGGAGATCGTGGGCTCGCCCGCCGACGACTACGTACGGGACTTCGTCCGCGACGTGCCGCGCGAGCAGGTGCTCACCGTACGCAGCGCGATGCGCCCCGCCACGGACGGCGAGGCCGGTCAGGGCCCTGTGCTGACCCTCGCGACCACGGTGGTGGAAGCCATCGAGGCCGTCGCCCGCAGCGGCGGCCCGGCTCGGGTCGTCGACGACGGCCGGTGCCTCGGCGTCGTCGACGACGCGGGGCTGCTCGCGGTGGTGGCCGGTCTGCCGGCCGCGGCCGGGCGGGGGGTGGCGGCATGACGCGCCGTGCCCGCTGCGCCGCCCCCGTCCCCTGCACGGGGAGGTGGTGCGGATGAGTACGACCAGCACCCCCGTACGCGATCCCGGACACCGGGGCCGATCCGAACCGCCGGAGCGGCCCCCCGCGGGCGGACGGCTCGACCGCCCGCGCTCCGCGGTCGCCGTCAGAACGCCGGGCCGACGCCTGAAGGCGCTGCTGCTCGACCACCGCGCCGGCCGCCGGGTCCTGCCCCTCGCCGTCGCCGCGCTGGTGCTGCTCCCGCTCGCGATGGCCTTCCCGGGTGCCGGGAGCTGGCCCGCCGCCCTCACCGTCGACCTGTCCGGGCCGCTCGGCCGGGCCGGTGACTGGATCATCGACAACCGCGACGGCCACCCGCTGTTCCTCTACTTCTTCGGGCACGTCAGCAACGCCGTGGTGGTCTCCGTCCGCGCGGTGTACGTCGTCCTGCTCGCCGCGGGCTGGACCGGCGTCACCGCCCTGGCCGGCCTCATCGCCCTGCGCCTGGCGGGCCTGCGGCTCGCCGTCACGTGCGTGGCCGCCTTCGCCGCGTGCGGGCTGCTGGGCATGTGGGTGCCGACGATGCAGACCCTCGCCCTGATGGTCGTGGCCGTCGCCGCCTCCGTCGTGGTCGGCGGCCTCCTCGGCCTCGCCGCCGGGCTGTCGCCGCGCGCCGGCCGCGCGCTGCGCCCCGTACTCGACACCATGCAGGTGCTGCCCGCCTTCGCGTATCTGCTGCCGATGGTGCTGGTCTTCGGGATCGGCGTACCCGCCGCCGTCCTCGCCACCGTGGTGTACGCGGCGCCGCCGATGGCCCGGCTCACGGCGCTCGGTCTGCGCGGGGCCGACGCCGGGGTGCTCGAGGCCTCGGCCTCGCTCGGGGCGACCGGGCGGCAGCGCCTGCTGACCGCGCGGCTCCCGCTGGCGCGCCGGCAGATCCTGCTCGGCGTCAACCAGGCCATCATGATGGCGCTGTCGATGGCCGTCATCGCCTCCGTGATCGGTGCGGGCGGCCTCGGCGACCGGGTCTACCAGGCCCTCGCCTCCGTCGACGTCGGTGCGGCGCTCGCCGCCGGCATCCCCATCGTGCTGCTCGCGGTGGTCCTCGACCGCACCGCCGACGCGGCGGGCGCCCGGCTGGGCATCGGCCCGGCGCCCTCGTCCCGGCAGCACCTGCTGCGGCGGGTGTTCGCGGGCTGGTACGGGCGGCTGCTCACCGTCCTCACGGCCGTCGCCGCAGCCGTCGCGGGCCGGATGGCGGGCACCTCCCTGTGGCCGGAGTCCTGGTCCGTGCCGATCGCGGAGCCGGTCAACCGGGCGGTCGGCTGGATGACCGACCACCTCTATTCCGGAGTCCCCGTGGTCGGCGGCACCGCCGACTGGGCGGCCCGCTTCACCGGCTGGATCCTGGACCCGCTGCGCTCCGGGCTGCAGGCCACCCCCTGGTGGCTGCTCCTGCTCGCGGTCGGCGCGCTCGGCCTCCTCGTCGGTACCTGGCGCACCGCACTGACCGCCGTCCTCGCCCTGGCGGCGATCGGTGTGCTCGGGGTGTGGGAGCCCTCCCTCGACACCCTCTCGCAGGTGCTGGCCGCGGTCGCCGTCACCCTCGTCCTCGGTTTCGCGATCGGCGTCGCGGCGGCCCGCAGCGCCCGCGCGCAGCGTCTGCTGCGTCCGGTGCTCGACGTGTGCCAGACCATGCCGCAGTTCGTCTACCTCATCCCGGTGGTCGCCCTGTTCGGCGTCGGCCGGGCTCCTGCCGCGGCCGCCGCCGTCGTGTACGCGCTGCCCGCCGTCGTACGCATCACCGCCGAGGGCCTGCGCGGGGTGAACCCGGCGGCCCTGGAATCGGCCCGTTCGCTCGGCGCCACCGGGTCGCAGCAGCTGCGCCAGGTCCAACTGCCGCTGGCCCGCCCCGCGTTGCTGCTGGCCCTGAACCAGGCGGTGGTGCTGGTGCTCGCCGTCGTCATCATCGGCGGCCTGGTCGGAGGTGGCGCGCTCGGTTACGACGTCGTGCTCGGCCTCGCCCAGGGCGACCTGGCCACCGGCCTGGTGGCCGGTGCCGCGATCGTCTGCCTCGGTCTGATGCTGGACCGGGTCACCCAGCCTGCGAAGGAGGCCTGACATGCCTGAGATCCCCGACATGAACGGGCACCGTCGGCGGCGCGGGCGTCGCCGTCTCGGCGCGTTCGCCGCCGTGACCGCTCTCGCCGTGCTCACCGGCTGCGGCGCGGCCGACATGACCCGACAGGCCTCCCCGTACGCCGCCGCGGAGGGCGCGAAGACCGTCACCCTCTCCATCCAGTCCTGGGTCGGCGCCCAGGCGAACACCGCCGTCGCCGGCTACCTGCTCGAACACGAGCTGGGCTACCGGGTCGACACCGTCCAGGTGGACGAGGTCCCCGCGTGGGACGCGCTCAGCCAGGGCCGGGTCGACGCGATCCTGGAGGACTGGGGCCATCCGGAGCAGGAGAAGCGGTACGTCCAGGACAAGAAGACCATCACCGCGGGCGGCGACCTGGGCGTGACCGGCCACATCGGCTGGTACGTCCCGACGTACTTCGCCGAGGCCCATCCGGACGTCACCGACTGGAAGAACCTCGACAAGTACGCCGACCAGCTGGGCACCGCCGAGAGCCGCGGCAAGGGCCAGCTCATGGACGGCTCCCCCTCGTACGTCACGAACGACAAGGCGCTGGTGAAGAACCTGGGCCTGGACTTCGAGGTCGTCTTCGCCGGCTCCGAGGCGGCGCAGATCACCCAGATCAGGCAGTTCGCGAAGGAGCGCAAGCCGTTCCTCACGTACTGGTACAAGCCGCAGTGGCTCTTCGAGCGGGTCCCGATGACGGAGGTGAAGCTGCCCGAGTACCAGGAGGGCTGCGACGCCGATCCGGAGCGGGTGGCCTGCGCCTATCCGCATACGCCGCTGCAGAAGTACCTGAACACGCGGTTCGCGGAGGGGGGCGGGAAGGCGGCCGAGTTCCTGAAGAGGTTCCGCTGGGGCGTCGAGGAGCAGAACGAGGTGGCCTTGATGATCGCCGAGGAGAAGCTGTCTCCGGAGCAGGCGGCCAAGAAGTGGGTGGAGCGCAACGAGCAGGTGTGGAAGCCGTGGGTGCGCTGATCCCCCGCGCTTGTCGCCGCTGACCCGAAAGCCGGACGCCGAGGCCGTCGCACCCCCCTCAGGTGCGACGGCTTCGGCGTGTTCGCCGGTGGCTCCGCCTACTGGGCGGACACCTTCAGCAGCTTGTTCGGGGTTCCGCTGCTCGGGTTGGTGATCTTCCCCGGGGTCGCCCCCGTGGTCAGGGCCTGCGCGACCTGCGCGGGCGAGGCGTCCTTGTGCCCCGCCAGGTAGAGGGCGGCCGCTCCGACGACGTGCGGGGTCGCCATCGAGGTGCCGGAGATGGTCTTCGTACCGCTGTCGCTGTCGTTCCAGTCGGAGGTGATGTCCGAGCCCGGCGCGTAGAGGTCCACGACCGAGCCGAAGTTGGAGAACGAGGACTGGGAGTCGTTGGCCGTGCTCGACGCCACCGTGATGGCCTCGGGGACCCGCGAGGGAGAGCCCTGCCCGGCGTCGGAGGACTCGTTGCCCGCCGCGACACCGAAGGTGACACCGGCGGCTATCGACCGGCGCACGGCCTCGTCGAGCGCCTCGTCGGCGCCGCCGCCGAGGCTCATGTTGGCCACCGAGGGGCCGCTGTGATGCTGCGTCACCCAGTCGATGCCCGCCACGACCTGCTCGGTGGTGCCCGACCCGTTGTCGTCGAGCACCCGGACGGCGACGACCTTGGCCTTCTTCGCCACGCCGTGGGAGGTGCCCGCGATGGTCCCGGCGACGTGCGTGCCGTGCCCGTTGCCGTCGTCGGCGGTCTGGTCGTTGTCGACGGCGTCGAAGCCGTGCTCGGCGCGGCCGCCGAAGTCCTTGTGGCTGATCCGTACGCCGGTGTCGATGACGTAGGCCGTCACGCCCTCGCCGCCCGCGTCGGGGTAGGTGTACTTCTTGTCCCCCGCGGTCGCCGTCTGGTCGATGCGGTCGAGGCCCCACGACGGGGGGTTGTCCTGGGTGCTGCTGATGGAGAACTTCTTGTTCTGGACGACCTTGCCCACGGCCGGGTCGGCGGCGAGCCGCTTGGCGTCGGTCTCCGAAAGCCCGGACGCGGAGAAGCCGTTGACCGCGGAGGAGTAGGTGCGCTTCAGCTCGCCGCCGTACTTCTTGGCGAGCGCCTGCCGGTCCGCGTCCTTGTCGAGGATGACGATGTAGCTGCCGCTGACGGCACCGGGTGCGCCGAGCCCGTACACCGTGCCCTCGGCAGGGGTGTTGGCGCCGGCGAGGGGGGACAGCAGCATGCAGACACCGGTTGCAGTGGCGACTCCGGTGGCCACTGCAAGAATCCGGAAGCCGCGTGAACGAGTGCGGGCGTGCTTGTGCGTTGACATGGAGAGAGTGCTCCTCGTGTTGACGTGTGGGGCGTCAAGGCGTGTTGCGTGACCCCGCCTGAGCCGGAAGATCTCCGGGGGTACGACTCGAAACCCTGACCGATTACGGGAGTTGATTCAAGGGCGCCCCGCGCGTCAGCGTTATTCAACAAGCTTTCTTAAAGAGACCTCCTCGCCGGCACCTCGAAATGACCACACTCTTCGAACCACCCACACATACGCGTCACTTGCCGATGCATTCGCGAACACACGCCTGTAACACAACGTGCCGGCTGTTACGGAACTCCACTCCGGTGAGGTCACCGGAGTGCCCCGCGCCTACAATGCTCGAATGATCTTCATTGTGGTGAAATTCCCCGTCAAAGCCGAATACGTCGACCAGTGGCCCGAGAAGGTCGCGGAGTTCACCCGCGCCACCCGCGCCGAGCCCGGAAACCTGTGGTTCGAGTGGTCCCGCAGCCTGGAGGAGCCGGACACCTACGTCCTGACCGAGGCGTTCCAGGACGACGCGGCGGAGGCTCATGTGACCTCCGAGCACTTCCGCGCCGCCCTGGAGGCCATGCGCCCGCTGATCACCCGTACGCCCGACATCGTCAGCACCACGATCGCGGGTGCCACCGGCTGGAGCCGGATGGGCGAGCTGCAGGTCGACTGACGGCGAGGCCCACAGCGGAAGGCCGGACCACCCGTCGGGTGGTCCGGCCTTCACCGGGGATCCGCGTCCTATCCGTTGACGACCTTGTCGTAGCGCAGGGCGACGTAGCCCGAGGCGGCGTGGCCGGCGATCCGTCCGTCGCTGCCGCCGTTGAGGTAGTCCTGACCGCGCATCATGTCGTCGTTGGTGTTGGCCTCGTGGATGTACGAGAACTTGCCGGCGGCCTTGTCGACCCACTTCTCGAAGAGCACCACGTGCCCGTCCAGGGTGTTCAGCGCGTCGCCGGGCTGGAGGTCGGACTTGGAGATGGTGGCGGCGATGCCCGGCAGGCTCTGGGTCGTGTAGCTGGTACTGGCGTGCCAGACCATGGAGACGAAGCCGGAGCAGTCGGTGCGGTAGGTGTGGTCGCCGTCCGGGTCGGTGGCGTAGGCGCCCTGGTTGTAGGGGATGTCACGGCTCAGCCAGTTCGCGGCGCGGCTCATGATCTCGCTGCGGGCGATCTGCCCGCCCTTGGTGGAGGGGGTGGGGGTGGGGGGCGCCGGCGGCTGGTAGGTGCAGTCGTTGGCGAAGGCGGAGAGCAGGCTCTGGGTCCAGCCGCTCGCGTCGACCGGGTCGGCGGGGTGGTAGGCGATGTCGTCGCCCTTGCCGTCGGTGGGGTCGGCGTCGTGGTACCAGTACATGCCGCCGTTCGTACGGCCGTAGTAGAGGCCGCCGCCGGGCGAGACCAGGTTGTCGACCGCCGACCAGCCGGAGCTCTTGAGGACCGAACTCTCCCAGTCCCCGACGCCGTTGATCTGGTACGAGAGCAGTCGGCCGTCGGCGGTGCTGGCGATGAGGACGTCGTCACCGGCGGCGGCGAGCGTCTTGAGGACGAAGCCCGTGTCGATCACCGCGTGCTTGGCGATGTGGGCGGGCCCGCTGGGCTTGGCCTGGGAGACGTTGTAGCGGTGGAGTTCGCCGGCGACGGTGCCGTAGAGGTGACCGGCGCCGTCGTAGGTCAGCTTGTCGAAGGTCCAGCCGCTGTCCCAGATCTTGGTGACTCCGGCCAGGGCGAGGGCGCTGTCGTTGGTCTGGATGTCGACGCGGTACAGCTCGCCGGCCGTCGACGTCACGAGGACGGTGTTGAAGTTGAGGGTGGCCATCGCCTTGGGCGTGAAGCCGAGGTCCGCGCCGATCAGGGTCTTGACGCGGTCGCCGGTGTTGGGGGCTATCGCCGTGTAGGTGAGGCGTCCGTCGGGGAGGATGCCGTACACCGACACGTTGCCCCCGCAGATCGCGGCGGCCTGGGCCGGCGCCGAGGTGAGGGTGACCATGCCGAGGGTGGTGGCAGAGACGGCCAGAGTGGCGGCGAAGCGGCGCTTGAGGGACGACGAGAACATGGGTGTCTCCGGATTCTGGGCAGCCCTGACGTACGCGCGTCGGGCCGGGGAGGTGAGGGGAGAGAGGACGGGAGAGCGAGAAGGGGAGAGCGGGCGTGGCTCGGGGGCCGCTCAGTACCAGTTGTTGCTCAGGAAGTGGTTCCAGGCGCCGCAGGGCGTGCCGTACCGGCCGTCGATGTAGGACAGGCCCCACTTGATCTGGGTGAGGGGGTTGGTGCGCCAGTCATCGCCGAAGGCGTCCATCTTGGAACCGGGCAGGGCCTGGGGGATGCCGTACGCCGTGGAGCCCGGGTTGTCGGCCCAGTAGCGCCAGCCGCTTTCCTTGTCCCACAGCTGCTCCAGGCAGTTCCACTGGGTGGTGCTGTTCCAGGCGCCGCCGTCGTGCTTGTTCATCAGATCGCGGCCGGCCGCCTTCACCGCGGGTATGTCCGTACCGTCGAGCGGGTCCGCGGTGGTGGTGCAGCTGAACGTCGCCGGCTGGGCGGAGAGCAGCTCCTGCGTCCAGCCGCCGGTGTTGACGGGTGTGTCGTTGTGGTAGGCGATGTCGGCGCCCGTGCCGTCGGCCGGGTTGGCGTCCTTGTACCAGTACATGGCCCCCGTGGTTTCGATGCGGCCGTAGTAGAGGCCCCCACCGGGCGATACGACCTGGTCGAAGCCGGACCAGCCGGAGGACTTGAGGTCGTCGCGGTCCCAGGTGCCGTCGCTGCCGATCTTGTAGGAGTAGAGCGCTCCGGCCGACGTGGTGGCGAGCAGCCGGTCGTCGCCGGCGGCCGTGAGGGTCTTGAGGACGAAGCCGGTGCCGATCTCCCTGCGTTGGCCGATGTGCGCGGAGCCGGTGGGCTTGGGCTGTGAGACCAGGTACTGGAGGAGGACGCCGCCCGCCGTGCCGTACAGGTGCCCGTGTCCGTCGTAGGTGAGCTTGTCGTGGGTCCAGCCGCTGTCGAAGATCTTGACGGGCGGGCGTTCCAGGACGAGGGACTCGTTGTTGGTCAGGACGTCGAGGCGGTAGAGCGCGCCGGTCGTCGATGTCACCAGCACCGTATTGAAGTTGAGGGTGGCCATCGCCTTGGGCTCGAACCCCAGGTCCGCTCCTATTCGCACCTTCTTCAACTCGCCGGTGGCCGGGGTGATGGTGCTGAAGGTGAGACGGCCGTCGGGAAGGATGCCGTAGATCGAGGCGGTCCCGCCGCAGGTGGTCGCGGCCTGTGCCGCGGGGGCGGTGGCGACGGACGCGGCGGTCAGCAGTCCGGCACCGATGACGCTGGAGAGGGCGGCGACCGCGCTCTTGCGGGCAGCCTGACGGAGGGTGGTGGTCACTGCGTTCTCCCTGGGGAACGTGCGCGGGGGGGGATGGCGGTGTCGTCGCGCCGCTGTCAGTTGTGCGGCCCGGTGGTGCGGTAGCCGTGCGCCCGCAGGGGGCCGCGGGCACCGTCGAGGATGGCGTGGGCCTGGTCGAGGGCCGCGGCTTCCGTTGCGGCTCGCAGGAAGAGGTAGACGTCCACGCCGTCTTCGGCGGCTTTGGCCCGCAAGTGCTCGAGTCCGTACACCGCCGGGGCGTGGGCCCAGATCAGATCGGAGACGAGCGCGAGCACGCCATTTCGGTCAGGCCCATGGCAAGGCCCCGAGAGTGAGGCTCGGATGACGCGCACGCCGACTAGTCCCAGTTGACGCTGTCCGCGAGGGACCTGGGCGCCGTGTCCCAGTTGATGCTGCCGCCCTCGTCAGAGGCGCTGATGCGGTGGCTGTCGGCGGAAGTCGTCACCGAGGTGGTGGTGACCGCGCCGGCACAGAGGGCGGCGAAGACGGCGGCGACAGCGGCGAAGCGGGCGGTGCGGAACATGGTTTCCCCCAAGGTCGAGAGCTGGGACGCGATGCGATCGGTGCGGGTGTGCTGCGCGCTGTTCCGGATCGTCCTTGCGGCTCTGGCCTGAGTCGGGGGCTCTCGCCCCCGCCGTCCCGGTGATCACCATGTTGCTGCCCGGGCGGCCCGCGCAGAAGAGGTTCCGGCTGTCACCAAGAGGTCTGGCACCTTGGTGACAGACTTCGCCTACGATCGCGGAGGCGGCGCCCGCTGGGGGCGGCCCAAGTTCAGCTGGGGGACTGGGACATGCTGCAAACACTGGGTCTCGGGGCCGAAGTGGAAGCCGTGTACCGGGGGATGCTGGCCGATCCTTCGGGAGGGATCGCCGAGCTGAGCGCACGCCTCGGCCTCACCCAGGCGCAGGTGCGCGAGGGCCTGGACCGTCTCGTCGACCTCGACCTGCTCAGACCCTCCCGGGACAGTCCGGGCGCGCTGCGCGCGGTGAGACCCGAACTGGGCCTGGAGCTGCTGCTGCGCCGCCAGGAGTCGGAACTGGCGCGACAGCAGCAGGAATTGGCCCGCAGCAAGGCGGCCGCGGCGCAGGTGGTCTCCGAATTCGCGGAGCTCCGCCCGAACACCGAGGTCGACGGCGCGGAACGGCTCGTGGGGATGGACGCCATCCAGAGCCGACTCGAGGAGCTCGCCCACGGGCTGGTCCGGGAATGCCTGGCGATCCTGCCGGGCGGCGCGCTGTCCGAGGCCAGCCTGGAGGCCTCCCGGCCGCTGGACCAGCGTGCGCTGGACCGTGGCATCGAGATGCGCTCGGTGTACCAGGACAGCGCCCGCAACGATCCCACGACGCTGGCCTACGCCCGGTGGCTGACCGAGCAGGGCGGCCAGGTGCGCACCAGCCCGCTCCTTCCGCCGCGTCTGCTGATATTCGACCGCGCGGTGGCGGTCGTTCCGATCGACCCCGGAAATTCCCGTCTTGGCGCTCTGTGCACGAGCGCGCCCGGAATCGTCGCCTCGCTCGCCACCCTGTTCGAGCAGACGTGGGACTCCGCCGTACCCCTCGGAGCCGACCGGCCCCGCCCCAGCGACACGCGTCCCACCGCGACCGAACTCGAACTGCTGAAGCTGCTGGCCTCGGGGATGACCGACGAGGCGGCCGGCAAACGCCTCGGGGTGTCCCTGCGTACCGTCAGGCGCCAGATGTCCGCCCTCATGGAACGCCTGCACGCCACGAGCCGCTTCGAAGCCGGCCTCAAGGCGGCGCAGCAGGGCTGGCTCTGAACACCTGCGGTCCCGCGGGCTCGGACGCACGGAGCCCCCGGCGGCGCGTGGCCGTCGGGGGCTCCGTGCTCGGTGTGCGCCGGAATCAGCCGACGGGCACCGGGGTGGCGTCGATTCCGGTGGCGGTGCCCCGGAAGTGGACGACCTTCCCGTCGGTGCCGGCGGCGGCCAGGTCCGCCCGGCCGTCGCGGTTGAAGTCACCCGCCGAGACGAGGGTCGGGTAGGCCGACCGGGCGAGGCCCGAACCGATCTTCACCCGCTCCCCCGTGCCCCAGCTCTTGGGGTCGAGGTGCCCGTCCGTGCCCTTGGCGCCCTTCACGAGGAACAGGTCGCCCGAGGCGTCGTCGCGCACCCACAGGTCGGCGGCGCCGTCGCCGTCGGTGTCACCCGGGACGATGACCGAGACGGTGTCCCAGCCGCCGTCGCCGACGAGGACCGGGCTGCCGCCCATGTCCAGGTAGCCGGAGCGGCTGCCCGGGTACGCCCAGAGCTTCGTGCCCTGCTTGACCAGCAGGTCGGGGTCGCCGTCGCCGTTGAAGTCACCGGCGTCGGCGATGTCCTCGGCGTTGGACCAGTGGTCGTCGCCGGTCCATGCCTCGTCGTCCTTGACGCAGCCCGCGTCCGGGTTCTTGACGGGGCAGAAGACGTCCAGTGACATGCTGTCGTGCGGGAGGACGGCGCCGAGGCCGTTGTTCGGGACGACGCGGAGCTGCTTCGCGTTGAGGGCGTCGCTGTGCTCCAGCACCAGGAGGTCGTTGTAGCCGTCCTGGCCCCAGTCCCCGCCGGCGGCGATCCGGGTGCCCGGGGCGAAGGTCGCCCCGCCGTCGACGGGCGCCGCGAAGGTGCCGTCGGACCGGCCGGCCGAGAAGCGCAGCCGCCCGTCCGCGTCCAGGCTCCAGAGGTCGCGCAGTCCGTCGCCGTTCAGGTCGCCCGCGGTGTCGCGGACCCCGCCGTTGCCGAGGGCCCAGATGAGGTAGGTGGCCTGGTCGGAGCGGTTTCCGGCCTTGTCGACGCTGTAGGCGTAGATGGTGTGCGGGCCGGAGGTGGTGGGCGTGATCACGGCACTGGCGCCGGGCGCCAGGGTGATCTGCCGGGCATCGAAGTCCGACCAGTAGACGATCTTCTCGATGTTGGTGGCACCGCCGGTTCCGAACGTGAAGGTACCCGGAGTGCGGGCCTTGCCGGTGTTGGCGGGGGCGCCGTTCGAGGCGTCGGGGAACTCGACCGAGCCGATCACCGGCGGCGCGGGACGGGCCACGGTGGTGTCCAGCTTCGCGCTCGCGGGGGCGAAGCGCTTCCAGGCCGAGGAGTCGGACTCGTCGGAGGCGAATAGGCCCACGGTGACGGAGGTGAGGTTCTTCGCCGCCGCGTCCTTGACCAGCGCGGTCGCGTCGAATTCGAGCTCGCCCGCCGCGCAGCCGTCGAGGCCCTTGGCGGCGTTCACCGTGGCCAGTCTGACGCCCTTGGCGGGCTGGCTCTTCCAGGTGGTCCTGGCCGAGACCGCGCCGACGCTCCACAGCTCGACCGGCTTGGCCGAGCAGGAAGCCGCGCCCGTGTTGCCGATCCGGAAGGTCGCCTTGGAGACCGTGGCGCCCTTGAGCGCCGTGGTGTCCAGCCGGACGTACGAGCGGAACAGCCCCTGGGCGGCGCCCTCGTTGCCGACGCGCAGGTCGTCGGCGGCGTTCCAGTAGGAGCGGTTCGGGTACTTCTTGGACACGCGCGCCCAGGCCTGCGCGCCGACGGAGGTCTCCCCCGCTCCCGCGGCGCTCGCGGCCGGCGCGGCGGCGACGGCCGTTGCCGCTCCTGCCACCACGCCGGTCACGGCCAGTCCGCCGGCCAGGGCCAGCGAGACGGCGCCCGAAACTGTTCTCAGCATGCACACTCCAGATGTCGATCAGTACGTCCAGACCTTAACCGCGTGATCAGCATCCGGAAGAACGATTATCCAAGGGTGCCGACAGCTGTGACCAGCCAGGATGCCGCTCCGGAGAGGAACCTCGACCTACCCCCTCCCCTCCCTCAGCCGCTCGGCGAACGCCCGGGCGGCGGCCAGGTCCCCGTCGTTCGGCCGCTGTTTGTTGATGCCGCCGACGAGCTTGAAGGGCGCCCAGGTGTCGAGGGCCCTGCACAAGAAACTCCCCTCCACTTCAAAGCCCTTGGCTTCGAGGAGCTTGGCCAGGGGGCGGGTGAAGGGCGCCCGCGGCAGCTCGGGGAGCCCGCTGGTGGCGAACACGAACGCCCGGCCCCGCCCGGCGGGAAGGGCCTTGACGAAGTCGGTCAGGCGGGGGTGGAGCCTGCTGTAGAAGACGCCCGAGCCGAACCCGACGAGGTCGGCGCCGGCCAGTTCCCCCGGGTCCACCTCCTCGGGGGCGACGACCTTCGCGCCCAGCACCTGGGCCATGGCGTCGGCGACACGACGCGTATTGCCGTGCGACACGGAGGCGCACACGATGACGGTGTTCATCCTGACGGATCCCTTCTCTCGCTGCCGTAGTGAGGACAGCGCGGCGGCGCCGGATGTGACACCACGTCGATGTGACGGCCGTCACGCCCCCGTGGCACGCGGGTGATGTGTGGTGCGCGCTCCTCAGCGGGCGATGGTCCACTGCTGGCCCGGGGAGCCGTCGCAGGTCCACACACCGAGCTTCTTGTAGTCCTCGTGGTAGGTCAGGCAGTCCTGATCGCTGATCCTGATCTGGTAGGTGTCGCCCTTGATGTTGACGACCTCCCACTTCTGGGTGGAACTGCCCTTCCAGGTGCCGATGTTCGCGAAGTAGGTGCTCGTGTTCTCGGTGAGGACCGGCCCGAGGCCGTTGGCGATCTCGTAGCGTCCGGCGCCCGCCTCCTTGAACGTCCATGTCGAGTCGGCGGCACCCAGCTTCCCGGCGACCACGGTCGATCCGGAGGCGGCGTTCGTCGCGACGGCCCCGAGATTGTTGAGGGTCTTCAGCCGCACGGGCACTCCGACCGGCGGGCGGCCCGTTCCTGAAGTCGTTGTCGCTGCGCTGTCGGCACGGAAGCCGGGGCGGGGGCCCGGCTGGGCAGGGATCCCCGGCGTCATGGGCGTGTCGCCGGGGCCCGGCGTCTCGCCCTTGGGCACGCCGGGGACCGTGACCGGCTCCATCGTGGGGCGGAATGTGACCGTGGAGCCGGTGCGGTCCCACAGGCCGTAGAAGCCCCAGTTGATCCAGCCGCCGTCGCCGTGGTTGGTGAAACTGCCGCCGCCGGAGAATATCCAGACGCGGTAGGTCTGGTCCTCGCGCGAGGTCGCGTCGTGGTAGTCGACGTCGCCCTGGAACGCCACGTCCTTTAGGTTCTCCGTGTAGTGGTGGACGAACCACGGGTCCCCGAAGGCGTTCTTGCCCTTCACGTCGAAAATCATGATGTTGTAGTTGCCACCGGTGTGGTTCGTCAGCATCTCGAGCAGGCCCTTGACGAAGCCCTCGCGGGCCAACTTCTTCCTCTCGCCGCTCTGCTGGGCCGCCACGATGCACCACGACAACGCGCCGGTGCCGAACGACCCCGGCGACACGGCGGCGGCGGCATTGCAGTTCTCCACGGGCCCGTCGACCGAGCCGTCCGCCTGTGCGGGCTGTGCCAGACCTCCGACGGCCAGGGCACTCACGCACACAGCGGCCAGAACCGACAGTTTGCTTCTCGAACGCACAGCTTCTCCTCCAGTGATCGCGAGCACGGCTACGTGGGCAAAGAGCCGCGAACGGGCCGTCTCGGTACACCGGGTTCCGGACAACCTCAATCAGCCACCCGGACCGGCTTCTCCCAGAGGCCGCTCAGGTGGGCATGGAGGACGTCCTGGGCCTCCCGCGAGGTGAGGTGACCGATGAGGACGTGCGCGGTGAGGCCGTCCGCGAGGGCGAGGAGGGTACGGGCCTCGCGTTGCGCGTCGAGGGGCACGGAGGCGGGGCCGGCGTCCTCGGAGGCCTCGGAGGCCTCGGAGATGAGGCGGGTGAACGTCTCCTGCAGGGCCGCGTAGTTCGCCTTCACCGTCTTGGCGAGTACCTCGCTGACCGCCGCCTGCGCGACGAAGGCGAGCCAGACCCTGGCCTCGGCGCGGTGCTCTTCCCGGAGCAGTGAGACCTCCGTGGCCGCGTGCCCCAGGGCGGAAGCGGCCGATTGGGCCGGGCTCCTGACGAGGCGGGCCCTCACCCGCTCGCCGATCCGCTCTCCGATGTGGCCGAGAGCGAAGACGAGCATCTCTTCCTTGGTGTGAAAGCACCGCTGGACGGCGCCCATCGAGACCTGCGCGCGGGCGGCGACGTCTCGAAGGGTCACGCCCTCCAGTCCTCGCTCGTCGGCGAGGTGGCAGACGGCGTCGGCGATGAGACGGCGCCGTCCCTCGTGGTCCACCTGCTTGGGCATGCCCGGTCGCTCCCCGTCTCGGCGTCTTTCGCTGCACCGCCCACTCTATTCGATGCGAGCGCATCGCTTCCCGGGCTATTGTTTCGATGCAAGCGCATCGAAACAACGATGGGGAGAGACCAGTCATGCAAGAGGACCTGTGGCAGAGGCCGGCCGCCGCGCAGGCGGAAGCCGTTCGCAGGGGCGAGGTGTCGGCCGTCGAACTGGTCGACAGCCACCTGGAGCGCATCGCCGCCGTCAACCCGCGGGTGAACGCGGTCACGCAGCTCCTGGCGGAGGATGCCCGCGCGGCCGCGGCGGAGACCGACCGCAGGCGGGCCGCCGGGGAGGTACTGGGGCCGCTCGCGGGCGTGCCGTTCACCGTGAAGGAGACCACCCCGATCGAAGGCGTGCCGACCACCTTCGGCGTGAAGCGCTTCCGCGACCTGGTCGCGGCGGCCGACGCGCCCCCGGTCGCCCGGCTGCGCGCCGCGGGGGCGATTCCGATCGGGCACTCCAACATGCCCACTCTGATCCTGGCCGGCATGCACACCCGCAGCGAGCTGTTCGGCGACACGGCCAACCCGTGGGACCGCGGCCGGACGCCGGGTGGCACCAGCGGGGGCGACGCGGTGGCCGTCGCCACGGGCATGGCGGCGCTCGGCCTCGGCAACGACTCCGGCGGCTCGATCCGCGTCCCGGCCCAGTTCTGTGGAGTGGCGGGGCTGAAGCCGACCACCGGGCGCTTCCCCGCCGACCACCGGGTGCTCGGACCGGACGACCCCGGCCCGGCATCCCAGATGCTGGTCACCGACGGCCCGTTGGCCCGGACGGTGGGCGATCTGCGGCTGGCGTACGAGGTGCTGGCGGGCACCGATCCGCGCGATCCACGGGCCGTGCCGGTGCCCGCGTACGGCGAACCGCTCCCCGGGCCGGTGAAGGTCGCGGTGGTGGCGGACCCGGGTGGGCACGGCGTCCACCCCGCCGTTCGCGCGGCGATGGAGACCGCGGCCGAGGCACTGCGTGACGCCGGATACGACGTGCGCGAGGTGGCGGACGTACCGCGGATGGACGAGGCCCTCGACGCCTACGGCCGGATCACGGCGACGGAGTTCGCCCCGACCTGGCCGGCCGTACGCCGGCTCCTCGGCGACGGCGGGGACCGCTACATGGAGATGGCCATGGAGCGGAACCCGCCCGCGAGCGCGGAGGAGCTCGTGCGGCTGATGGGCACCTGGATGAACATCCGCCGCTCGTGGGCCGAATTCCTGCACGAGTACCCGCTCCTGCTCGGCCCGTCCTTCACCGAGCCGCCGGTCGAGCCGGGGCTGGAGTCCCGCGACAGGGCGGGCCGGGACCGCGTCGCCTCGGGAATGCGCCTGTGCACGGTGACCAGCTTCGTGGGCGTGCCCGCCGTGGCCGTACCGACCGGGCGGGCCGACGGGCTCCCCTGCGGGGTGCAGATCGTCGGTCGCGCCTTCCGCGAAGACCTGTGCCTGGACGCGGCGCAGGCGGTCGAGGACCGGCTCGGAGTCCTCACCCCGATCGATCCGCGCGGCGCCGGTCCCCACTCGTCGGCGACTGCGCCCACAGCACGTCTCACAGCATGACGTGCTTGGCCTGGGTGTAGTCCAGCAGACCGGACAGGGAAAGGTCGCGGCGGGCCGGGCCGCCGGGCCCTTCCACCCGTGTTCTTCCTTCCACCCACTCACCCGACCCAACGGGCGCCGACACGGGGAGCAGCCAACGTGACCAAGGCCGAGCGCGCACTCGAATCGCGTGAGCGAATCCTCACGGCCGCGTGCGAAGTGATCGCCGACATCGGTTTCGAGCACGTCAGCATGCGCAAGGTCGCCGGGTCGTCGAGCCGGGCAGCGTCGACACCGAACTGCGCACGCACAACTCGGAAGTCGTCCAGCAGCTGATCGTCTCCGGCCTGGGCGACATCGAGCGGCTGCAGAGCCGGGACATCGCCGACGCCATCGGCTACATCGCGACCCGCCCCCGGCACGTGGCCGTCAACGAGATGCTCGTACGCCCCACGGAGCAGGTTTGAACGCCATCCCCGAGGCCGAACGCGAGGGATTGCTCGGCAGAGGCGAATGAGGCGGCTAGGCATTGCCGTAATAGGCGTCCGGGCCGTGCTTACGGGTGAAGTGCCGCTCCAGCAGATGCCTCGGTGGTTCGGAGGCGTCCCCGAGGCGGGACCCGAGCGCCAGCGTGTGCAGCGCCATCTCCGCCACGGCCTCGCAGACGATGGCGTTCTCCAGCGCAGCCTTCGCTGTGGCGCCCCAGGTGAAGGGGCCGTGTCGTGACACGAGCGCTCCGGGGACCTCCTCGGCCCGACGGGGGTCGCCGTCGAGCCGGGCGACGATCACCTGTCCGGTGTTGTACTCGTAGTCCTTCGCGCACTGCTCGGCGGTGAGGTCCGCCGTCACGGGGACGGGGCCGTTGAAGGTGTCGGCGTGTGTCGTGCCGAGCACGGGGATCGGGCGGCGTGCCTGGGCGAAGGCGACGGCGTGCGTCGAGTGCGTGTGGGTGACGCCGCCGATGGAGGGGAACGCCCGGTAGAGGCACCGATGGGTTTCGGTGTCGGTGGAAGGCCTGAGGTGCCCGTCGACGATCCGCCCGTCCTCCAGTGCCACCGCGACCAGGTCCTCCTCGGTGAGATCGGCGTACGAGACCCCGGACGGCTTGATGACGAAGACGCCGGCGTCTCGGTCCACTCCGCTGACGTTTCCCCAGGTGAGGGTGGCCAGACCGGCCTCCGGGATGCGCAGGTTGGCCGCGAGGACCTCGCGACGGAGGTCCTTGAGGATGGTCTCGCTCACTACGCTCTCACCGTTTCTCCGACATGCGCGGCGGTTTCCCGGGACCGGAGTCCGGCAGGCCCGCAATCGCGCATGAGTGGGCTGGACCGATCGGGGGCCGCGCCGGACGTCGCGGCTGCGCTACCGCAGCTACCCCCACCAGATTGTGAACGCTAACAAGCATAGATCTCAAGATGCACGAGAAGATCCCTGCCCACAACATGCGGCCATCGCTGCATAATGTGAACGCCAACATCGGGCCGCGGTTGGTTCGATACCTTGAGAAAGGCCGCTCGACGAGGAGAGGAAGAGCGTTGACCCAGCTACCGGACGTCTCGCGAGCGCCCACGATGACGGACGTCGCGCGCGTTGCCGGCGTGTCCCACCAGACCGTTTCACGGGTGCTCAGCGGCCACCCGAACGTCAGCGCCAAGACCCGGGCCGCCGTGACACGGGTCATCGAGCAGCTGGGGTACCGCCGCAACTCCGCAGCCCGGGCCCTGGCCACTCGCCGGACCCACACGCTGGGCGTCATCGCGGTGAACACCACTCTGCACGGGCCCGCCAGCACCGTGGCGGGAGTTCAAGAGGCGGCTCGGGACCGTGGCTATCTGACGTCAGCCGTCACGCTCCGGACCGCCACGCAGACGGCCCTCGCCGAAGCCATGCAGCACCTCGCCGGGTGGGGCGTGGAGGGGATCGTCGCCGTCACTCCCCAACGCGACGCGGTGAGGGCCTTGGCGGCAGTGGAAGCACCCTGCCCGGTGGTCACCGTGGAAGGCGGCCACACCCTGGACCTGCCAGGCGTGTCGCTGGACCAGAACCTCGGCGCTCGCCTGATCACGGAACATCTGCTCGCGTCGGGCCACGCCACCGCGTGGCATGTCGCAGGCCCTCCCGACTGGCTCGAGAGCGAGGCCCGCACCCAGGGGTGGGAGGACGCGCTGCGAGAGGCCGGCGCCGAGGTGCCGCCCCTCCTGCGCGGCGACTGGAGTCCACTGTCGGGATACCAGGCCGGCCAGCAGCTCGCGGGACGGGTCCGGGCGTCACGAGGGCGGGGAGCGGGCCTCACCGCGGTGTTCGTCGCCAACGACCAGATGGCCCTCGGCGTGCTACGGGCCCTGCGGGAAGCGGGCCTGCGCACGCCGGAGGACGTGGCGGTCGCCGGCTTCGACGACATCCCCGAGGCGGAGTTCTTCCCGCCCCCGCTGACGACGATCCGTCAGGACTTCGCCTCGATCGGCCGCGACAGCATCGGGCTGCTCCTGGACCACATCGAAGGCCGGGCCGGCGCGTCGACGCACCTGGTGGTGGCGCCCGAGCTCATCGTGCGCGCCAGTACGGCCCGCAGGACCTCTCCCCTCGGGGAATGACCCCCACCGCCCGGGGATTGCCCCTTCCCCGGGGAAGGCTCTCGAACGCGGTGGCACGGGCCGATGGACAGAGGAGCCGGGAGTCAGTCGACGTCAGGGCGGCGTCCGCTCATCAGGCGTTGCAGCACGATGAACACGAGCAGCAGGGCACCGATGACGATCCGGGTCCACCAGGAGCTGAGCGTGCCCTGGAAGTTGACGACCGTCTGGATCATGCCGAGGACGAGCACGCCGAGGGCGGTGCCCAGGACGAAGCCGGAACCTCCGGTCAGCAGCGTGCCGCCGATCACGGTGGCCGCGATCGCGTCGAGTTCCATGCCCATGGCGTGGAGGGCGTAGCCGGAGAGCATGTAGAAGGTCAGCAGCAGGCCGCCGAGTGCGGAGCACAGACCGCTGACGGCGTATACGGCGATCTTGGTGGAGCCCACCGGAAGGCCCATCAGGCGTGCGGAGGTCTCATTGCCGCCCAGCGCGTACACGTTGCGGCCGAAGCGCGTGTGGTGCAGTACGACGAAGGCGATCACCAGCACGGCGAGGGCGATGACCACCGGGATCGAGACGAACAGTCCCCCCGGGCCGTACAGCCGGGTCTGCGCGATTCCCGCCGTGGTGGGGTCGCTGATCCTGATGGATTCGGTGCTGATCGTGTAGCAGAGCCCGCGGGCGAGGAACATGCCGGCCAGGGTGACGATGAACGGCTGGATCTCGAAGGTGTGGATGATCCAGCCCATGAGCGCCCCGCTCGCGGCGCCGACCAGCAGGACCAGTGGGATGACGGTGGCCAGCGGCCAGCCGTGCGACTCGACCAGCCAGGCGGTGAGCATGGTCGACAGGGCCACCATGGAGCCGACGGACAGGTCGATGCCGCCGGTGAGGATGACGAAGGTCGCCCCGACCGCGACGACCAGGAGGAATCCGTTGTCGATGAGCAGGTTCAGCACGACTTGCGCGGAGAGGAAGCCTTCGTAGCGCACCGATCCGACGCTGAACATGACGATCAGCAGGACGGCCGTGACGATCAGTGGGATACGGGTGCGGGTGCGCGGGGACACGGTCGCGAAGGGGCGGGTGAGTCGCGCGGCGGCGCTCGCGGTGCCGGTACTCATGCGCGTACCTCCTGCTGCTGCGGGGCGTTGCCCGCCGCGGTGTGTGATCGGGGAGTGGTCGTCCTGCGGCGGCGCAGGACCTTGGCCCGGAAGACCGGGGACTGCACGAGGCAGACGACGATGACGACGACGGCCTTGAAGACGAGGGTGGTCTCGGGTGGGACGCCGAGGGTGTAGACGGTGGTGGAGAGGGTCTGGATGATCAGGGCGCCCAGGACGGTGCCGCCGAGGGAGAAGCGTCCTCCGGTCAGGGCGGTGCCGCCGACGACGACGGCGAGGATCGCGTCGAGTTCGATCCACAGGCCGGCGTTGTTGCCGTCGGCGCTGGAGACGTTGGAACTGATCATCAGCCCGGCGACGGCGGCGCACAGCGCGCTGAACACGTAGACCAGGGCGAGCAGACCGCCGGCGCGGATGCCGACCAGCCGGCTGGCGGCGGGGTTGCCTCCCACGGACTCGATCAGCATGCCGAGTGCGCTGCGACGGGTGAGGAAGGCGGTGAGCGCGACGAGGGCGGCCGCCAGGAGGACGGCGAACGGCATGGTCAGCCAGTAGCCGCCTCCGATCATCTTGTAGGGGGCGCTGGTCACCGTGATGATCTGGCCGTCGGTGATCAGCTGGGCGACGCCGCGGCCCGCGACCATGAGGATCAAGGTGGCCACGATGGGCTGCACCCCCAGCCCGGACACCAGGAAGCCGTTGGCGAGGCCCAGCACGAGGGCGACGCCGAGCGCGAGGGCGACGGCCGTGAGCATGGTGGCGACGCCGCCGGGTTGTGCGGCGGTGGAGATGTGCCCGCAGGCGAGGGCGCCGGCGATGGCGACGGTGGAACCCACCGAGAGGTCGATGCCGCGGGTGGCGATGACGAGGGTCATGCCGAGTGCCACCAGGGTGAGGGGCGCGCCGAACTGGAGGATGTCGATGAGGCTGCCGTAGAGGTGGCCGTCGCGTACGCGGACGGAGAAGAAGTCGTGGTGGAACGCGAGGTTGCCGAGGAGCAGGGCGAGCAGGATGAGCGTCGGCCACAGCAGGCGGTGTCCGGCCAGCCGTCTCCCGATTCCGCCGACCGCCTCGGACTTGGCGGGCTGGGGGGTCATGAGTCCGCTCCGGTGGCGATGGTGGTGAGGATGCGTTCGGGCGTGACGCCGTCGTCGTTCGTGAGGGTGGCCACCATGCGGTGGTCGCGGAGCACGGCGATGTGGTGGCTCAGGCGCAGGACCTCTTCGAGTTCCGCCGAGATGAACAGCACGGCGGTGCCTTCGCGCGCCAGGCGGGCCACGAGTTTCTGGATCTCCGCCTTGGCGCCGATGTCGATGCCCCGGGTGGGTTCGTCGAGGATCAGGAGCCGGGGTTCGGTCAGCAGCCAGCGCGCGAGGAGGACCTTCTGCTGGTTGCCGCCGCTGAGGTGGCGTACCTGCGCTTCGGGGTCGGCGGGGCGGATGTCCAGGGCTTCGATCCAGTGCCGTGCCAGTTCGTCCTGTTTCGCACGGGCCAGCGGTCTGCTCCAGCCGCGGGCGGCCTGCAGAGCGAGGACGATGTTCTCGCGGACCGTGAGCTCGCCCACCAGTCCCTCGGACTTGCGGTTCTCGGAGCAGAAGGCGATGCCCCGGGCGATGGCGTGGCGGGGGGTGCGCAGGAGTACCCTCTCGCCCTCGATGCTCACTTCACCGCCGTCCGCGCTGTCCGCGCCGAACAGGAGGCGCGCCACCTCGGTGCGGCCCGAGCCCAGGAGGCCGGCCAGTCCGATGACCTCGCCGGCGTGGATGTCGAGGTCGTACGGTTCGATCGAGCCCGTGCGGGTCAGTTGTCGGGCCCGGAGGAACGGCTCGCCGGCCTCCCGTTCGGCCGCCTCCTCGTGGGCGCGTTCGGACAGCTGGTCGAGGGTGGCCAGTTCTCCGCCGATCATGCGCTGGACCAGCGTCACCGGAGTGAGTTCGCCGATGGGGTACTCGCCTTCCAGGCGGCCGTTGCGCAGGACGGTGACGCGGTCGCAGAGATCGAATACCTGGTCGAGGAAGTGCGTGACGAACAGGATGGCCGCACCGCGGTCCCGCAGGCGCCGCACCAGGGTGAAGAGCTGGGCGACCTCCTCGCGGTCCAGGCTGGAGGTGGGTTCGTCCAGCACGAGCACCTTCGCCGAGACGTCCACCGCCCGGACGATGGCGACCAGTTGCTGCACCGCCAGGGAGTGCGAACCGAGCAGACTGGTGACGTCGAGGTCGAGGTCCAGTTCCGTCAGCAGCTCTGCCGCCCGCTGCCGCATCGCGGACCAGTGGACGAGACCGAACCGGCGCGGTTCACGCCCGATGAGGATGTTCTCGGCGACCGAGATGTTCGGGCAGAGGTTGACCTCCTGGTAGACGGTGCTGATTCCGGCCCGCTGCGCCTGGAGGGGGTCCGCGAAGGTGTGGGGCCGGCCGTCGACGAGGAGGGTGCCGCCTTCGACGGGGTGGACCCCGGTGAGCACCTTGATCAAGGTGGACTTCCCGGCGCCGTTCTCGCCCATCAGGGCGTGCACCTCACCCGGGAAGAGCCGCAGGGCGACTCCGTCGAGGGCGAGCACCCCCGGGAACTGCTTGCGGATGTCCAGGGCTTCCAGGACCGGCCGCGGGCCGGCGTCGTCCGTGGGCCGTGGGGTGGACGGGAGTGCCATCCGCCCTCCTCTCATGGGTGGGGTGGTGGAGCCGGCTCGGGACCCTGGAGGAGGCACGGGTCCTTGAGCCGCGTAGCCTCCCCCGGAACCGGAACGTGTGGTTTCAGTAGTTCCGGGACGGCAGTGCGGCCGCGGCCTTGTCCTGCGGGAAGACACCCTCCACGGTCTCGACACGAGCCGGCACGCTCTCCCCGGCCGCGACCTTCTTGGTCAGCTCCATCAGCTGGTCGCCGAGCATCGGGTTGCACTCCACCACGACGTTGATCTTGCCTTCGGTCATCGCGACGAAGGCGTCCTTGATCCCGTCCACCGAGATCACCTTGATGTCCGTCCCGGGCTTCTTGCCGGACTCCTCGATGGCCTGGATGGCTCCGAGGGCCATGTCGTCGTTGTGGGCGTAGAGGACGTCGATGTCCTTCTGGGACTTCAGGAACGCCTGCATGACCTCCTTGCCCTTGGCGCGGGTGAAGTCGCCCGACTGCGAGGCGACGATCTTGAACTTGCCGTCGGCGCGGATGACGTCGGCGAAGCCGGCCTTGCGGTCGTTGGCGGGTGCGGAGCCCGTGGTGCCCTGGAGCTCGACGATGTTGACCGGGCCCGGCTCGTTCGCGTATGCGCCGGCCAGCCACTCGCCCGCGGACTTGCCCTCCTTGACGAAATCGGAGCCCAGGAAGGTCTTGTAGAGGGCGGCGTCCTTGGTGTCCACGGCGCGGTCGGTGAGGATGACCGGGATGCCTGCGTCCTTGGCCTCCTTCAGCACCGTGTCCCAACCGGACTCCACGACCGGCGAGAAGGCGATGACGTCGACCTTCTGCTGAATGAAGTTGCGGATCGCCTTGATCTGGTTCTCCTGCTTCTGCTGACCGTCGGAGAACTTGAGGCTGATGCCGGCCTTCTTCGCCGCCTCCTGGACGGACTTGGTGTTGGCGGTACGCCAACCGCTCTCGGCGCCTACCTGGGCGAAGCCGAGGGTGATCGTGCCGCCGGAGCCTCCCTTGGCTGCCGAGGAGGAGCCGGGGGTGGGGCTCTCGGTCGAGCAGGCGGTCACCGCCGAGGAGGCGAGAAGGGCGGCGGTGAGGACGAGAGCGGCTCTGCGGGCCATGTCGAATGTCCTTTCGGGATGTACGGAAGAGGCACCCCACGGCCGGGGCCGGGCTTTGTCCAAGCGGACGCTGACGCATTGTGAGCGTTAACAAGCCACGTTCTCAACCCCCGTGCGCACCTTTCCTGTCCGTTACCGCGTCGGGTGCGGCAACTGGATCACACTCTTGCCTCTCGGCATTGTTAGCGCTCACACTACGAGGGGACCACCCGCCCGACCGTCGAAAGGCACTCTGTTGACGTCACCCCCTCTCCTCGCGCCCACCCCGTATTCCGAGGAATCGGAGCAGTACACGGTCGGCGTCGACTTCGGCACTCTGTCGGGCCGCGCCGTGGTGGTGCGGGTGCGCGACGGTCAGGAGCTGGCCGCGGCGGTCCACCCCTACGAGCACGGCGTCATCGACCGGCACCTGCCGCACGGCGGTGCGCAACTGCCGCCGGACTGGGCCCTGCAACACCCCCAGGACTGGCGGAACGTACTGCGTCACGCCGTCCCGGAGGCCGTGGCGGCTGCCGGGGTCGATCCGGCCGCGGTGATCGGCATCGCCACCGACTTCACCGCGTGCACCGTCCTGCCCACGCTGGCCGACGGGACCCCCCTCGCCGAGACGGAGCTCGCCGGACGGCCGCACGCGTGGCCCAAACTGTGGAAGCACCACGCGGCCCAGTCGCATGCCGACCGCATCAACGAACTCGCCCACGCCCGCGGAGAGAAGTGGATCGCCCGCTACGGCGGCCGGATCTCCGCCGAGTGGCAGTTCGCGAAGGCCCTCCAGGTCTTGGAGGAGGATCCGCTCGTCTACGAAACCTGCGCGCGGTGGATCGAGGCCGCCGACTGGATCGTGTGGCAGCTCACCGGCACCGAGTCCCGCAACGCCTGCACGGCCGGATACAAGGGCATCCACCAGGACGGCGCCTACCCGAGCGAGGAGTACCTGGCCGCGCTGAACCCCCGGTTCGCCGACTTCGCCCGCACCCGCCTCGAATTCCCCCTCTCCGCGCTGGGCTCACGAGTGGGCTCGCTCAGCACCGAGGCAGCGGCTTGGACAGGGCTGCGCCCCGGCATCGCCGTGGCCGCGGGCAACGTCGACGCCCACGTCACCGCGGCGGCGGCCCAGGCGGTGGAGGACGGTCAACTGCTCGCCATCATGGGCACCTCCACCTGTCACGTCGTGAACGCTCCCGTCCTCGCCGACGTCCCCGGCATCTGCGGTGTCGTCCAGGGTGGGATCGTCGAGGGGACGTACGGCTACGAGGCCGGCCAGAGCGCGGTCGGCGACATTTTCGCCTGGGTACTGGCCCAAGGCGTCCCGTCGGACTACCTCGCCGAGGCAGCCGAACGCGGCGAGGACCTGCACACCCTTCTGACCCGGAAGGCCGCCCGGCAGCCGGTCGGCGGCCACGGACTGGTGGCCCTCGACTGGCTGAACGGCAACCGTTCGGTCCTCGTCGACCACCACCTCTCCGGAGTCATCGTGGGTCTCACCCTCGCGACCCGCCCCGAGGACGTCTACCGCGCGCTGCTCGAAGCCACCGCGTTCGGCACCCGCGTCATCGTGCAGGCCCTGGAAGCGGGCGGCGTACCGGTGGACGAGTTCATCGTCGCCGGCGGACTGGCCAAGAACGAGCTGCTGATGCAGATCTACTCCGATGTGCTGCGCCGCCCCGTCTCCCTCGCCGCGTCCGACCAGGGCCCCGCCCTCGGCTCGGCCATCCACGCCGCCGTAGCCGCCGGCGCGCACACCGACGTGCGAGCGGCCACCGCCGCCATGGGCCGCCGACGGCCCGCCGTCTACACGCCCGACGCCTCCCGGGCCGACGCCTACGACGCCCTTTTCGCCGAGTACCGGCTCCTGCACGACCACTTCGGCACCGGCGGCCTGCTGCACCGTCTGAGGAGCATGCGCGACACGGCCCACACCGCGGGCTGACCCCGCCCCGCAGTTCGCTCCCGCTTCCCACCGCCCGCCGCCCTCGCCACCGTTGCGGGACGTCACCTTCAGGAGTCCATGTGCCCAGCCAAGCATCCCCCGCCCAGGAAGTCTGGTTCCTCACCGGCAGCCAAGGCCTGTACGGAGAGGAGACGTTGAAGCAGGTCGCCGAGCAGTCGCGGGAGATCGCCGGCGCGCTGACCGACACCTCCGGCATTCCCGCGCGTGTGGTGTGGAAGCCGGTACTGACCGACGCCGACGCCATCCGCCGGGTGTGCCTCGACGCAAACGCCGACGACCGGTGCATCGGGCTCATCGCCTGGATGCACACCTTCTCGCCGGCCAAGATGTGGATCGCCGGACTGGACGCGCTGCGCAAGCCCTTGCTGCATCTGCACACCCAGTCGAATGTGGCCCTGCCCTGGGACACCATCGACATGGACTTCATGAACCTCAACCAAGCCGCGCACGGAGACCGCGAGTTCGGGCACATCCAGGCCCGTCTCGGCGTACCCCGCAAGACCGTGGCCGGCCACGTCACCGACCCGTTGACGACCGACCGCATCGCGGTCTGGGCGCGGGCGGCCGCCGCACGATCCGAGCTTGCCACCCTCAAGGTCGCCCGCTTCGGCGACAACATGCGCGACGTGGCCGTCACCGAGGGCGACAAGGTCGAGGCCCAGCTGCGCTTCGGTGTCTCCGTCAACACGTACGGCGTCAACGACCTGGTGGAGGTCGTCGACGGCGCGGACGAGACCGAGGTGACTTCCCTCGTCAAGGAGTACGGGGACCTGTACCACCTGGCGCCGGAGCTGCGACCCGGAGGCGAACGCCACGACTCGCTGCGCTACGCGGCCCGCATCGAAGCCGGCCTGCGCACCTTCCTGGACACGGGCGGCTTCGGGGCCTTCACCACCAACTTCGAGGACCTGGGCGGACTGCGCCAGCTGCCCGGCCTCGCGGTCCAGCGGCTCATGGCCCAGGGGCACGGCTTCGGAGGAGAGGGCGACTGGAAGACCGCCGTCCTGCTGCGCGCCCTGAAGGTGGCCGCCACCGGCCTCCCGGGCGGCACCTCCTTCATGGAGGACTACACCTACGACCTGACTGCGGGCAACCAGCTCATCCTCGGCGCACACATGCTGGAAGTCTGCCCCACCATCGCGGCCGCCAGGCCCAGTTGCGAGATCCACCCCCTCGGCATCGGCGGGCGGGAGGACCCGGTGCGCCTGGTGTTCGACGCCGCCCCCGGCCCGGCCGTGGTGGTCGGCCTCGCCGATCTCGGCGACCGCTTCCGCCTGATCGCCAACGACATCGACGTGGTGGCGCCCCCTCACCCGCTGCCCGCACTGCCCGTTGCCCGCGCGGTCTGGCGGCCCCGACCCGACCTGCGGACCTCCACCGAATCCTGGCTGACGGCCGGAGGACCGCACCACACCGTCCTCAGCACCGCCCTCACCTCCGACCACCTCGACGACCTGGCGGAAATGCTCCGCCTGGAGCTCGTCCTCATCGACGAGACCACCACCCCGAAGCAGTTCCGGCGCGATCTCCGCTGGAGCCAGGCGTACTACCGGCTGGCACAGGGACTGTGAACCAGTTGAAGCCCAGTCCGGTCCAGGCAGCCGAGCGGGCCCCGATCGCTCGGTATGCACGATCCCATACGGAACGTGACCGGGGCGCGCACCGGACAGAGCGGATCTAGGCTGGAAACAGCCGCCGGAAACCGGTCCTGGCGAGCACCGCTGTCCGGACGGAGGCGTGGCGCGTGGAGATGGCTGCCGAGCAGGATGCCCCGACCGCCGCTGTCGTGGTCGACCCGGACGGCATGGTGAGCGGCTGGAGCGAGGGCGGGCGGCTGCTGCTGCTGGGATGGACAGCGGAGGAGACCGTGGGGCGGCCCGTGACCGACCTGTTGGTCGATCGCCCACCACCCGGCTTCCCCGAGGACTACGGCGCCGGCCCCACGGGGTTCATCCCCCTGCGCCATCGGGACGGTTCCACGGTGGACGCCGTGGTGGCGGCCAACCCGCTGCTCGGCCCCGACGGGCGGGCGCTGGGCCACGTGGTGACCGTCCAGCGTTGGGCAAGCCGCCCGGTGATCGCCGACCGGGCTTTCGAGCAGTCCCCCTTCGCTCTGGGCGTTTACGACCCTGAGCTGCGGTTCCTGTGGATCAACGCCTCCTCGGGCCGGGTGATAGCGCACTCCGAGGAGCAGGTGCTCGGCAAGAAGTACCGCGAGGTGCTTCCCGAATTCGACCGCTCGCTGTTTCCCGAAAGGGACGACAAACCCTACACCGACCGGCTCTCCGAAGTGGCGAGGTCGGGAAAGCCGGCGCGTCTCATCACCGTCTTCCGCCCGCTCGGCAGTAACTACGCCAACGCCTGGGCCACCAGCATATGGCCCGTCCGGGATGCCGAGGGCAGGGTCCGCGCGGTCGCCAACTGGGGATTCGACATGAGCGCCGAGTACTGGGCTCGGCAGCGCCTGCTCATCCTCAACAAGGCCAGCGGCGGCATCGGCCGGACACTCGACGTGATCGGCACCGCCCTGGAACTGGCCACGACCCCGGTCCCTGGATTCGCCGACCTCGTCACCGTGGATCTCTTCGACGAGGTGCTGCGCGGAGACGAACCGCCCTCCGTGTCCGCGTTCACCCCCGGCGAGACCATCGTGCTCAGCCGTGCCGCCCGGCACAGCGCGAAGGACGACACCGACCGGGCTCCCGGGCCCACGACACCGGTCAGCCACACTCCCGGTTCCGTCGCCGCCCGCTGCATGGCCACCGGCAGGTCCACGGTTGAGCTCGCCGCTGAGCCCGGCCAGGGCGGGGAGTGGGCCTTCGGGCCCGGGCTCGCCGCGGACCCGGCCCACTGGCCACCGGGCAACCCTGTGATCGACGGGGCCATCGCCGCGGACGGTCTGACCGGCCGGATCACCGTTCCGCTCCGGGCGCGCGGCGCGCTGCTGGGCGTCGTCGCCTTCTCCCGCCGCGACCGGCCCGAGGCCTTCACCGCCGACGACCTGATCCTCGCCGAAGAGCTGACCGCAAAGGCAGCCGTCGCCATCGACAACGCCCGCCGGTACTCGCGCGAACGCACGACCGCGCTGACCCTGCAACGCAGCCTGCTGCCGCGGGGGCTGCCCACCCAGGAGGCGGTCGAGGTGGCATCCCGCTACCTGCCCGGCGGGACCGGCGCGGAAGTGGGTGGCGACTGGTTCGACGTCGTTCCGCTGTCCGGCGCCCGGGTCGCCCTGGTCGTCGGCGATGTCGTCGGCCACGGCCTGCACGCCTCGGCCAGCATGGGCCGGCTGCGCACGGCGGTCCGCACCCTCGCCGACATCGACCTGCCGCCGGACGAGCTGCTGACCCACCTCGACGACCTGGTCCTCCACCTGTCCAGCGATCTCCAGCCCGCCGGCCACTTCGAGCCGACCGGCGAGTTCGGGGCGACCTGCCTCTACGCGGTCTACGACCCGGTCTCCCGCCGCTTCACGCTGGCGAGCGCCGGCCATCCGCTGCCGCTGGTCATCTCCCCGGACGGCACCACGACCCCGGTAGCCGCACAGCCGGGCCCGCCGCTCGGCATCGGTGGGCTGCCTTTCGAGTCCACCGAGCTCGAACTGCCGGAGGGCAGCCTGCTCGCCCTCTACACCGACGGACTGGTGCAAAGCCGCGAGCGCGACGCCGACCAGGGGGTCGCCGAACTGCAGCGGGTCCTGGACCGCTCGGCCGCCTCACTGGAGGCCCTGTGCGACACGGTGATGGGCGCCATGCTCCCCGAACGCCGCACCGACGACGCCGCCCTGCTGCTCGCTCGCACCCACGCGCTGGATCCCCACCACGTCGCCGACTGGGACGTCGAGCCCGACCCCGCGCAGGTGCCGCGCGCCAGGAAGTTCGCCGTCGACCAGGTCGAGGCCTGGGGCCTGGAGGAGGCGTCGTTCGTCACCGAACTGGTCGTCAGCGAGCTGGTCACCAACGCCATCAGGTACGGCGAGCCGCCGATCAGGCTGCGGCTGATTCGCGATGCTTCCCTGATCTGCGAGGTTTCCGACGCGAGCAACACCGCTCCGCACCTGCGCCGGGCCCGAGACTTCGACGAGGGCGGCCGGGGCCTGTTGCTGGTCGCCCAGCTCACCCAGGGGTGGGGCACCCGGCACACCACCAACGGCAAGACGATCTGGTGCGCGCAGGCCCTCTCGTAGGCGCGCTCGGACCGAGCCCCGCGGGCCGTCACCAGCCCGTCGGCAGACCGGCGATGAACGAGGTGAGCCGGTCGGCGATGAGCCGGTCGTCATGGGCCGAGTAGTGCCAATCACAGCCGGTGAAGTCCAGGCCCGAGTCGTCGAGGAACCAGTAGCGGACCCCGCTGTCGCCGACGTCGTTGCGTGCCTTGACCACCTGCTGGACATGGCCGGCGTACGGGCCGGCGCCGACTGCCACGATGGTCGTCCCGGCCCCGTAGCGCGTGCGCAGCTTCTGGAGGAAGTCGCCGTAGGCGCTGCGGTAGCCGGCCGCGAGACTGTCGGGCGTCCACGGCTCCCCCGGGTTGACGGCGGTCGAAAAGTCGTTGGTGCCGAGGTTGACCACCACGAGCTGAGGGCGCCAGGTGCCCGGGTTCTGCCAGACGTCGCCGGACACGTTCAGCAGGGCACGGTCGTAGAAGGTTCGGTACGTGACGTCGCGCGAGCCTCCGTTGTAGTTGCGCACCATGCCGAGGCCCGAATAGCCATTGATCTGGTAGTCGGCGTTCAGTTGCCGGGCGGTGAGGGCTCCGTAGCTCACATCGGAGTTGGTGCTCCGCTTGACCTGGTCCCAGGTGCAGGTACGGGAGGTCGAGAGGTTGCCGTAGCCCACCGTGAGGGAGTCACCGATGAACTCGATCTGACGGCTGCGGGCCGTCGGTTTGCCCAGTACGGCCCCGCCGGGAGCGGCCAGGAAGCCCCCGAACGCGCTGGTGTCCCCTGGGCTGTCGTTGCGCTTGACGAGCCGGACGGCGTGCTCACGGTCCTGCAGCCCGTCGATCCAGTGCGTGGTGTCGCCGGGCGTGACCAGCGTGGCGACAGTGGCTCCGTCGACCTGGACGTCGTAATCGGCGGCCGAGTCGCCCAGCACGATGCCCACGCCGGTGCCCCTGACGCGGCCCTCGAAGTACACGCCGGGCCAGCTGTACTGCACCGTGTTCCCGGTGTCCTTGACCCGCCCCGCGGTGTGCACCTGCGCCGGCACTCCTGACGCGCGGACGAGTTGCCATTGCTGGTTGGCTCCGCCCCAGTCGGTGTACTGCACGACCTTGCCGCCGTCCGCGGTGGAGGCGTTCTGGACCTCGACGGCCTTGCCGCTGTTGCGGTTGACCAACCGCACGTAACCGTCCGGCGAGTCCGCCAACCGGAACTGCTGATTGACACCGCCCCCATCACTCCACTGCACGATGTCCGCATGATCTGCGGTGGAAAAGTTGTAGACGTCCAGCACCTTGCCCGAATGCTGCGCCTTCAACCGGTAGAAACCATCACCCGAGTCGACGAACTGGAACCGCTGATTGGCCCCGTCATGACGCGCCCACTGCGACACGGCCGCCCCGTCAGCCGTACCCGCTCCCGACACATCGAGCGCCTTGCCACTGCCACGATTGACCAGCACGTACCACGCACCCGTATCCACCGTGGCGGCCCGCGCCGCCCCCACAGCGCCAAGCCCACTCAACAGCGTCGCCATCAACACGGTCACCACGACGAGCACCCCCGAACGCCACCCCCGCCCCCACCACCACGCGCCGTATGTCATAGGCATGCCATCTCCTTGCATTCGCGTCCCTTTCACTGAGTGTGGCAACGGGCTGCACCGGCTACAGCGCGGTGAACGCCCACAGCAGGTTGGTGCTGCTGCCGTAGGTCCACTGCTTGGCGCTGGAGCCCGAGTCGACGTTGCCCCCGCCGTCGAGGACCAGGCCGGTGGTGCGGTTGGCGATCGAGTGGCGGTCGCCGCCCCGGTGGGTGATGGTCCACTGCTGGTTGGTGCCGCCGTTCCAGACGGCCTGCCTGACGGCGGAGCCGTTGGCGGTGGCTCCCCAGCCGTCGGCGACCATGCCGTTCGTTCGGTTGACCAGCCTGTAGTAGCCGCCTCCGACCGCCTCCGCATGCCACTGGAGGTTCGAACTGCCGTCCCATGTCCACTGCTTGAGGTCCGAGCCGGAGGCGACGTTGCCGCCGCCGTCCAGGGCGAGGCCGTTGGTGGCGTTGGTGATCCGGAAGTACGCCGCCGGGTTGAACTGGATCCTCAGCGAGGTGATCCGGTCGTTGTTGCCGGTGGCCCTGAGGTCGGGGTTCTCGGCGGTGAAGGTCCAGGACGTGCCGGCGAAGTCGTCTCCCGAGTAGCCGATCACCTGGTAGCCGGGGGCCGGCCGGAGGGAGGACAGGGTGCCCGGGCCCAGTCCGGCCGCGGCCAGGCCGGCCGCGGTGTAGTCGCCGACGGGGAGGACGGCGGCGTTTCCCGTGTAGTTGACGTCCGTGAAGGCGATGGCGCCGGCGACCGGCCGCAGGCCGGGGATCCTGCCGGAAAAGTCGAGCTTCAGGACGTAGGCGTTGGCGCTGTACGGCGCCGAGAACGGCAGGGCGATGGTGAGGCCGGAGCCGTTCTGGGTCGGC
Organism: Streptomyces sp. NPDC059989; assembly: GCF_042736975.1. Taxonomy (NCBI): domain Bacteria; kingdom Bacillati; phylum Actinomycetota; class Actinomycetes; order Kitasatosporales; family Streptomycetaceae; genus Streptomyces; species Streptomyces sp. NPDC059989. Next base: position 64,655 of record NZ_JBHWUO010000016.1, on the reverse strand, counting down.
GTGGGCAGGTCGATGGAGGTGCCGGCGGTGGAGCCGAGGAGTTTCACCGAGGTCAGCGACGAGAGGTTGATCCGGTCCGAGCTGAGCGTCTTGATCGTCAGTGAGCCGCCGGGCCAGCCCAGGACGGTGGCGTACAGGACGTCGTCGGCCTTGTTGCGGGTGAAGCGGATGTCCTGCGCGGTGCCGGCGTGCGGGGTGGTGAACGAACCGCCGCCCATCTTCGTCGGGCCCTCGCCGTACGCCGTCCAGGCGCGGGTCGCGTACACCGACTCTCCGAAGCGCTTCAGGTGGTCTCCGATGCCGAGCAGGACGTCCCTCTGTGCCTGGGGAATGGTGCCGTCGGCCATCGGCGCGATGTTCAGCAGCACGTTGCCGTTCTTGCTGACCCGGTCGATGAACGAGTGCAGCATCTGCGGGACGCTGTAGTAGCCGATGCCTTGCGTGTAGCACCAGCTGCTGCTGGAGATGCTGTCGTCGGTCAGCCAGTACGGGGTGGTGGGTTCGGCCGGGCCGCCGCGTTCGTAGTCGAAGACCTCGCCCTTGCCGTTCATGCCGTCCTTGTAGGTGGCGACGACCTCGCGGCCCCAGCTTTCGGCCTGGTTGTAGTAGTACGCCAGGAAGTTCAGGCGCTGTTGCTCGTCGACGGTGTCCAGCTTGAAGTCCTGCCACAGGATGTCGGGCCGGGCACGGTCGATGACCTCTTTGAGCTTGTCGTACCAGAGCTGGTTCTGCGCGGCGGGGCCCAGCTGCCCGTAGAGCTTCTTGAGGCTGGCGTCCGTCTGCGCGGGGACGAATTCGTAGAAGCCGTTGTAGTGGTACGCGTGGTGCATGGCCACCAGCAGCTTCAGGCTCCTGGCGCGGACGGCCGTGGAGAACAGCCCCAGCAGGTCGAGACCAGGGCCCTCCTTCACCGAGTTCCACTCGTTGACCCGGCTGTCCCACATGGAGAAGCCGTCGTGGTGCTCGGCGACCGGGCCGGCGAACCTGGCGCCGGCGTCGACGAATAATTGCACCCACTCGTCGGGGTCGAACTTCCCGCCGGCCGACTTCAACTTCGGGGCGAACTCCACGGTGTTGCCCGTCAGGTCCCGCGCCCCCTTGATGAAGTTGTGGTACGGCCATGCCGATGGCCTGCCGTAGGTCGCGATGTGATGCTGGTTCGCGTTGCTCCCGTCCTGGTACATGCTGCGCGGGTACCACTCGTTGTCGAAGGCGGGGACACTGAAGGCACCCCAGTGGAAGTAGATCCCGAACTTCGCGTCCTGGAACCACTCCGGAGCAGGCGGGTGCTGGTCGACCGAGTTCCAGTCGGGCGTATACGAGCTGGGCGCCGCCCCGGCGACGCCGGCGCTTAACACATCTCCGGCAACGGCCGCCGTGGCCACGCAGGTTGCGGAGGCAAGGAACTGGCGTCTGTTGAACGAGCTCGACATGGACACATCCCTGGTGCGGAAGGGGAAAGGGCGAATGCAGGGCCACGATGAAGGTCGACCATGTCGCCATGGGATGTCAACCACAGTGCAGGGATGAATATGACCTCGACCGCAGATGATTGGCCCTATTTATCTAGATTTAGGGCTCATTACGACCGCGTAAACATAGAATGTCTTACCGTGCTGCATGACGGGCGCGAGCCATCAAATGCGCGCATCCCCGTATGATCAGCGTCACCCGCGGCATGCGGCTCGGGGCGCGGTGGGCGGAGGGATGAGCGGTGTCTCTGACGGACAAGGCCATCGAGCAGATCCGTGAGCTGATCCGGACCGGTGCGCTGCCGCCGGGCTCGAAGCTCCCGCCGGAGCAGGACCTGGCCGCGCAGCTGGGACTCTCCCGCAACCTCGCCCGGGAAGCGGTCAAGGCGCTGGCCGTCGCGCGGGTCCTGGAGGTCCGGCGGGGCGACGGCACGTACGTGACCAGCCTCCAGCCGAGCCTGCTGCTGGAGGGGCTCGGCGGCGCGGTGGAACTGCTGCAGGGCAACTCGGTCGCCCTGCAGGACCTCATGGAGGTACGGCGGCTCCTGGAACCGGTCGCCACGGCGCTGGCCGCGACCCGCATCACGGACGCCCAACTGGCCGAAGTCGAGCACCACTTGGATGCCATGCGCGAGGCCCGCGACGACATCGAACAGCTCAACGCCCACGACGCCGCCTTCCACCGCGCCGTCGTCTCGGCCACGGGCAACGAGACCCTCCTCACCCTCCTGGAGGGGATCTCCGGCCGCACCCTGCGCGCCCGCATCTGGCGCGGTCTGGTCGACGACAAGGCCGCGGACCGCACCCTCGCCGAGCACGAGACGATCTTCAACGCACTGTCCAGCCGTGACGCCGCCCTCAGCCAGGCCGCCGCACTGCTGCACGTGAGCAGCACCGAGCAGTGGCTGAGGGAACACCTGCATTCGGGCGAACCGCTCCCCTTCAGGACGACACCGCGGCACTGACGGGCGGGCGCCGCCCGCCCGGATCGACGCGCCCTAGACGGGCCGGTCGTAGACCTCCAGGCTGCGGATCGAAGCCCAGGCGCCGCTGGAAAGACCGGTGACGGTCACCCGCACATAGCGCGCCTGAGCGCGGAAGACGGACATGTGCACCTGACCGGTGTCGGTGGTGGCGGTCAGGTCCGCCAGGGTGGTCCAGCCGGCGTTGTCGGTGGAGCCCTCGATCCGGTACCGGTAGTTCGTGGCCGCGGACTCCCAGGCGATACGGGTGCCGGTGAGCGACCTCTCCGCCCCCAGGTCCACCTTCAGCCACTGTCCCGTGTTGCCGTTGTCCGCGCACCAGCGGGTGGCGGTGGAGCCGTCGACGGCCTTGGCCGCGGTATTGCCCTTGGAGGTCTCCTCGCTGCCGGCCGTGGCCGTCTTGCCGGCGGCGATGTCGGCCGGCTGCACGGAGCGGTCCAGCGTGACGCCTACGAGGCTGTCCTCGGGGATGCGGGTGCGGTTGATGCCCGTGACCGTCACCCCGCCGTCCGCGCCGACGGTGTACGGCAGGCCGGCACCCGTGGCGACGTCGAAGACGCGGGTGACCTGCGCGTCCCCGATGGACGGAGTGGTGAAGCCGGTGCCGCTGTAGCCGGGCAGCAGATGGACGTAGAAGGTGCTGTCCTTGTACGTGAAGCCGTACTGCCCGTCCACCGGTTGCCACGGTCCGCCGCGCGTGCCGTAGACGGCCTGGCCGCAGGTGGAGAGGAAGGAGCCGACCCTGCGCACCGCCGCCGCCTGATCGGCAGGTACCGCGCCCGTACGGTCCGGGCCGACGTTGAGCAGGCAGGTCATGTTTCGCACCCAGGCGTTGACCAGGACGTTCATGATCTCGCCGAAGCTCATCACGGACGCACCGGACGTGTGGCCCCAGGCGCCGCCGATGGTGAAGCACTTCTCCGCCAGCTTGCCGGTGCGGATCGCTCCGCTCGGCACGGAGCCGCCTTCCTCGCTGGTGAAATCGCCGATCCAGCCGGAGCGCAGGGTGGTGACGATGTCGGGCTGATGCTTGCGCACCATGCCGGTCAGCCCCAACGGCCTGCCGGTGACGGAGTCGGTATCGCCGTAAGCCGAGTCCACCGGCCACTCGTTGGAGGAGGAACGGAACTTGCCGGGCTCCCAGAAGAAGGCGGCGTCCGCGTCGGTACCCGTCTGGCCGAGCCAGCCGCCGTCCCACCACAGGTCGTCGATCTTGCCGTACTGGGTGACCAGCTCCTTGACCTGCTGGTACACCTCGTTCTTCATGATCCGCGCATTCTCCTTGTGCGCGGGATCGGTGACGTAACCCCAATTGTTCGGCAGGCAGTTGGTGCCGCGGACGTCGTAGTAGCCGGGGTAGCGCCAGCTCAGCGGCGAGTAGTACAGGCCCACCCTCAGCCCGGCGTCGCGCACGGCGGTGACGTACTGGCCGACGAAGTCGCGCTGCAGGGGCGCCTGCCCGGCATGCCAGGCGTTCGGGTGCGTGGACGGCCACAGCGCGAACCCGTCGTGGTGACGGGCCGTGAGCACCGCGTACTTGGCACCCATGTCCTTGGCCAACTGCGCCCAGTCGGCAGGGTTGTACGCAGTCGCGGTGAACTGCTCGCCGTTGGCCTCGGTGACGTACTTCCTGTAGCTCTCCGGCGTGATGGCGGCGTTCTCCATGTACCACTCGCCCTTGGCCGGGCCGGAGTAGACGCCCCAGTGGATGAACATGCCGAGCCTGGCGTCCTGCAGCCACTGGATCTTCTCGTCGGACTGCTGCTCGATGTCCAGGTCCGACTTGGGAATCCGTAGCGGGAGAAGGGGCACCGGCTGGGAGGAAGAGGCAGCGTGCGCCGGCGTCGCCGGCGTCGGCGAGACGGCTGCGGCAACCGTCATGGCAGCCATGCCAGTCAGCACTTTGCGGCGACCGATCGGTGGGGACAAGGCTCTCTCCTGACTGTTCGCGGAGCGGCACGGGCGGGCCGCACAGCCCAAGACATGGGATGTATTAGTGGGTACAGAGGAGGATTCTGTCCATAGGTGGGACATGAATCCTTAATCTCACGGGAGTTGAGGGTCGCCCTCCCGGTCGCCGCGCCACTCATCATGGGATGTATTTATCCTCGGGCACCTATTGACGAGTGCATTCCGCTTGCCTACTGTCCTGCGACGGAACCCGGTCCCGACGGCGTCACGCCGACCCGGACCAGCGATCCCGAGCTGCCGGCCGCCGACCCTGGCGCGGCACCTACCGCGAGGCACCCGCACTGTTCAGGCGCGACGGCGCCCTGTGAGAGGGGCGTGCCCGGCGGACGTTCGGTGTCCGCCCGACATTCACTTCAGCGCGGCCACATCCGTCTCGGGGCACACCCCAGCGGACGGGCGGCCGCACCCCGCAAAGGAGAGACAGATGAACGGCATGCCGAGGGCAGGCAGGGTCCCCTGGTGGGGGCGGGGGTGGCGTTCGGGGGTGCTCGTCGTGGTGACCGTGTTGATGGCGACGCTGTTGAGTGGGCTTGGCGCTGTGGGGGCGGCGCGGGCCGCCACGGTGGATACGGGTGCGTGGTACGTGCTGGTCAATCGTGGCAGTGGCAAGGCGCTCGATGTGTCGGGAGCAGGTACGGCTGACGGGGCGGCCGTGTCGCAGTGGGCGCGTCATGACGGGGCCAATCAGCGGTTCCAGTTCGTCGACTCGGGTGATGGTTTCTACCGGTTGAAGGCGCAGCATTCGGGCAAGGTGCTGGACGTCTACAACTTTTCCACCGCAGATCATGCGGACATCGTGCAGTGGAGCGATGGGGGCGGTGTCAATCAGCAGTTCCGGTTGGCGGACTCGCCGGACGGTTACGTGCGGTTGGTCAACCGCAACAGCGGCAAGGCCGTCGAGGTCCAGAACGCCTCCACCGCGGACGGCGGCAAGGTCGTGCAGTACACCGACTGGGGCGGAGCCAACCAGCAATGGCAACTCGTCCGCGTCGACAACGGCAGCGGCACGCTGCCGTCGACGTTCCGGTGGTCCTCCAGCGGCGTCCTGGCCGGTCCGAAGCCGGACGCCCAGCACTCGGACGTGACGGCGATCAAGGACTTCTCGATCGTGCGGTACAACGACCAGTGGCTGACCTTCGCGACCACCGCCGGCCCGTCCGGCTGGGGTCTGGCGCAGTTCAACTTCGGCGACTGGTCCCAGGCCGCCTCCGCGCCGCACACCTACCTCGACACGTCACCCATGGGCCCCGGCTACCGGGCCGCACCCCAGGTGTTCCACTTCGCGCCGCAGAACCTCTGGTACATGATCTACCAGACCGGTCCGCCCACCTACTCCACCAGCACCAACCCCGCCGACCCGCGCTCGTGGTCCGCACCCCGCCTCCTCATGTCCGAGGAGCCGCAGATCGTCAAGGACAACAAGGGCCAAGGCACGTGGATCGACTTCTGGGTCATCTGCGACAGCAGCAACTGCCACCTGTTCTTCAGTGACGACAACGGGCACGTCTACCGCGCCCAGACCGGCCTGGCGAACTTCCCGAACGGCTTGGGGAACACGCAGATGGTGATGTCGGACACGAAGAACAACCTGTTCGAGGCGACCAACGTGTACAAGGTCTCCGGCAGCAACCAGTACCTGCTGCTCCAGGAGGCCATCAGCAACACCTCGGGCCGGCGCTACTTCCGCTCCTTCACCTCGACCAGCCTCACCGGCAGCTGGACCCCCCTGGCCGCCACGGAGAACGAGCCCTTCGCCGGCCGTAACAACGTCACCTTCCCCGGCGGTGCCTGGAGCGAGGACATCAGCCACGGCGAGATGGTCCGCGCCGGCAACGACCAGACCCTGATCATCGATCCGTGCCGACTGCAGTACGTCTACCAGGGCATGGACCCCAAGGCCCAGGGCGACTACATCCGCCTGCCCTGGCGGATGGGCCTGCTCACGCAGACCAACTCCCGCTGCTGACGGCTCGGGCCAGCATGGCTGTCGAAGCGCTTCGATATTCCGTTCTCCCTGGTGAGATACCCATTGACCAGTAGAGAGAACCGCCTCGTGGCAGGCGGCCCTTGTTTCACACGAAACTTGTCCGTTACCTTGCCTCGGGAAGTGAAGCGCTTCGATAGCCTTCCTTCGAGGGCGAACGAGTACTGCCACAACCGGCCCTGACGGGCCGCCAGAGCACGACTCCACTCTCCGCACCCAAGGAACCGTCATGACGACTCGTAGCATCACCGACCGCCTGGGCGGCCTGGCCTTCGGCGGGGACTACAACCCCGAGCAGTGGGACGAGCCGGTCTGGAAGGAGGACGACGAGCTCATGCGCAGGGCCAGGGTCAACCTGGCCACGGTGGGCGTCTTCTCGTGGGCCCTGCTCGAACCGGAGGAAGGACGCTACGACTTCGCCTGGCTCGACGCCCACATCGACCGCCTGCACGCGAACGGCGTGGCCGTCGACCTGGCCACCCCGACCGCTTCCCCGCCGCCGTGGTTCACCCTGGCCCACCCCGACGCGCTGGCGGTCCGGGCCGACGGCACCCGCCTCGTCCACGGCAGCCGCGACACGTACTGCCTCGCCTCCCCCGCCTACCGCCGCGCTGCCCGCCGGATCGCCTCCGCGCTCGCCGAGCGATACGCCGACCACCCCGCCCTCGCGCTGTGGCACGTGCACAACGAGTACGGCACGCTCTGCTGGTGCGACCACACGGCCGCTGCGTTCCGGGTATGGCTGCGTGCCCGTCACGGCTCACTGAACGCGCTCAACGAGGCCTGGGGAACGGCCTTTTGGGGCCAGCGCTACACCTCCTGGGAGCAGGTGCTGCCGCCGCGCGCGACGCAGTACCACAAGAACCCCGGCCAGACGGTCGACTTCCACCGCTTCTGGGGCGACGAGATCATCGCCGCGTACTGCGAACAGCGCGACGCGATCCGCGCGCACAGCGACCGCCCGGTGACGACGAACCTGATGCTGCCCTACTACCTGAGGCTCAACCTGTGGGCCTTCGCACGCGAACTCGACGTCGTCACCTCCGACCAGTATCCGTCCGAACCCGGCCTGGACTCCTCCGCCCACGTCGCCTTCTACGCCGATCGCTCCCGCTCCCTGGCCGCCGGCCGCCCGTGGCTGCTGATGGAACAGGGCACCAGCACCCTCTACGACGGAGACCAGGTGCTCGGCAAGGAACCCGGCGAGATCCTGCGCCACAGCCTCGGCCACATCGCGCGCGGTTCGGAGGGTGCCCTCTTCTTCCAGTGGCGCCAGTCCCGGGCCGGTGCCGAGACCTGGCACTCGGCGATGCTGCCGCACGCGGGGCCCGACAGCCGTATCTTCCGCGAGGTCACGCAGACCGGCGAGGCGGTCGCCCGGCTCGCCGAGTTGGCGGGATCCACGGTCACCGCGCCGGTCGCCGTACTCGACGACCCGGACGCCATGTGGGCGCTGGAGGTGGACGGCCTGCCCTCCGCCCGGCTCGATTACCACGCGCCGCTCGCCGGGGCACACCGGGCGCTGTGGGACGCGGGCGTCACGGTCGACTTCGCCCACCCGGAGCACGAGTTGAGCGGCTACCGGCTGGTCATCGCCCCGTCCTTGTTCCTGATGTCGGACAAGGGCGCCGAGAACCTGCGCCGTTACGTCCAGGGCGGCGGCACGCTCCTGGTCCAGCACGCGAGCGGATTCGTCGACGACCGCGTGCACGCCCGGCTGGGCGGCCATCCCGCGGGCCCGCTGCGCGAGGCGCTGGGCATCCGCGTCGAGGAGCACCGGCCGCTGCGGACGTGCGAGCGCATCACCCTGTCGGACGGGTCGCACGGCACGGTCTGGAGCGAGTCCCTGCGCACCGAGGGCGCGGAACCGCTCGCCACCTACACCCACGGCATGCTGACGGACAGCCCCGCCCTCACCCGGCAGCGCTTCGGCACCGGACAGGGCTGGTACCTCTCCACCCGCCTGGACGACGCCGACTACGCCGCCCTGGTCGGCCGCCTGCTGAAGGAGGCCGGTGTCGAACCGGACGTGCCGGGCCTGCCGTCCGGTGTCGAAGCCGTCACCCGACGCGCGCCCGACGGCCGCCGCTGGCAGGTCCTGCTCAACCACACCCCCGAGGCCGTGCCCTTGCCGGCCCCCGCCCACGACCTGCTCACCAATGCCCTCGCGCACGAACTGCCGCCCGGCGGTTGCGCGGTTCTGCGCGGGCACTGACCTCGAAAGGGCCGCCATGACCAAGGAACGAGGGACCCTCCACTGGGGGCACGAGGCCCTGCATCTCACGATCGTCTTCGATGACGACGGCAGCGCCCGCCTCACGCACCTCGGATTACCGGGCGAAGCGCAGACCGTCTCCGGCGCATCCCTGCCCCTGGTGGAGGTGACGGCCGCGGGTCACGGGCGTCGCTGGTCGGGCGACCGCCTGATCGGGACCGATCTCGGCGGGCGGCTGCGCCACCGGAGCCACCGCGCGACCCACGACGACGAATGGCACACGCTGACCGTGCACCTCCACGATCCGGAAACCGGGCTGTCCGCCGAGGTGGTCTACCGGTCACCGCACGGCATCCCCGTGCTCCGCAGCGAGGTGACCCTGCGCAACGAAGGGCAGGCCACGCTGCACCTGGAGTCGGTCAGCTCCCTCTCCGTGGGCTGCCTCACCGCGCAGGACCCGGCGGCCATCGACGCCGCGGACCTGCTGTGGGCGGAGAACGACTGGCTCGCCGAATGCCGCTGGCGGCAACAGCCGATGCGCCTGACCACACCGGCCCACGGCGGACGGGTGAGCCGCGCGAACGGCAGAGCCGGCTTCGCCCTCAACGGACAGGGCGCCTGGTCGAGCTGCGGACGCCTCCCCATGGGCGGACTGACGGACCGGCGCACCGGCCGCACCTGGGTGTGGCAGATCGAGCACAACGGCGGGGGCTGGCGCTGGGAGTGCGCGGAGCACGACCGGGCGGTCTACGCGGCGCTGTTCGGTCCCACCGCCACCCACCACGGCTGGCGGCACTCCCTCGAACCCGGCGCCGCCTTCCGCACCGTACCCGCCGCCCTGTCCTTCAGCGCCGACGGCGGCCCCGACGCCGCGTTCGCCGCGCTGACCCGCTACCGGCGCGCCCAGCGACGCCCGCATGCCGACCACCGGCGCCTGCCCGTCATCTTCAACGACTACATGAACTGCCTGATGGGCGACCCCACGACCGAGAAGCTGATGCCGCTCATCGACGCGGCGGCCGACGCGGGCGCGGAGTGCTTCGTGATCGACGCCGGCTGGTACGACGGCGACAACGGCGGCTGGTGGGACAGCGTCGGCGCGTGGGAGCCCGCCGCCCTCCGGTTCCCCGGGACGCGCGGGATCCACGAGGTGCTGGACCGCATCCGGGAGCGCGGCATGGTTCCCGGCCTGTGGCTGGAGCCGGAAGTGATCGGCGTACGCAGCCCCATGGCCAAGTCCCTGCCCGACGAGGCGTTCTTCCGCCGCGCCGGCGTCCGCGTCACGGAGGCCGGCCGGCACCACCTGGACCTGCGCCACCCCGCCGCCCGCGCCCACCTGGACCAGGTCGTGGACCGCCTGGTCGGCGAGTGGGGCGTCGGCTACCTCAAACTCGACCACAACATCGACCCCGGCTCCGGCACCAGCGCCCACCCCGGCGAGACCCCGGGCGCCGGTCTGCTCGGCCACAACCGGGCGCACCTCGACTGGCTCGACGGCGTCCTCGACCGTTACCCGCACCTGGTGCTGGAGAACTGCGCCTCCGGCGGCATGCGCTGGGACGACGCCATGCTCTCCCGGATGCAGCTGCAGTCCACCAGCGACCAGCAGAACCTCCACCTCTACGCGCCCATCGCGGCCTCCGCGCCCACCGCCGTCACCCCCGAACAGGGTGCCGTGTGGGCGTACCCCCAACCGGAGGACTCCCTCGACGAGGTGGCCTTCACCATGGCGGGCGCGCTCCTCGGCCGGATCCATCTCTCCGGCCGCATTCCCGAACTCGAGCCGGAGGCCCGCGCCCTGGTCCACGAGGCGGTGGCGGTGTACAAGGCCATCCGCGCCGACCTGCCGCGAGCCGTGCCGTCCTGGCCACTGGGCCTTCCTGCCTGGGACGACCCCTGGATCGCCTTGGCCCTGCGCACTCCCGCCACCACCTACCTCACCGCCTGGCGCCGCCCCGGAACCGACGCCACGGCGACGCTCCGGCTGCCCCACCTGCGGGACACCGCCGCCCGTGTCGAGTTGCTCTACCCCTCGGCGAGCCGAGCCGTTTCCGACTGGATGCCCGACACCGCCGAAGTGTGGCTGACCCTGCCCACCGCGCCGTCCGCCGTCCTGCTGCGCATCACCCCCACGGACCGCGGCGCTTCCTGAACCACCCCCCGCCCGCATCACGCATCGACGAGAGGACCCATCGGGTGCCCCCACCGCACCGGCCGGACGGACGCTCCGCCAACCCCGTGATCCCCGGCTTCCACCCCGACCCCAGCGTCTGCCGGGTCGGCGACGACTACTACCTGGCCTGCTCCAGCTTCGAGTACTTCCCAGGCGTACCCCTCTTCCACAGCCGTGACCTGGTGCACTGGACGCAGATCGGCAACGCCCTGGACCGGCCGGAACAACTGCGTCTGCCCGCCTCCATGCCGTCCTCCGGCGGGATCTACGCCCCCACCCTGCGCCACCACGACGGCCGCTTCTGGTTGATCGTCACCAACTGCAGCGAGGGCGGCGGCAACCTGATCGTCACCGCCACCGATCCCGCCGGACCGTGGTCCGACCCCATCCGGGCGCCGGGTGTCCCCGGCATCGATCCCGACCTGGTCTGGGACGAGGACGGCACCTGCTGGTGCACGGTCGCCGGGGTTTCGCAGGTCCGCATCGACCCGTCCACCGGGCAGACGTACGGAACACCGCACCGGCTCTGGTCCGGCGGGCCCGGCGCCAAGGCCCCGGAGGCGCCGCACCTGTACCGGATCGGCGACTACTGGTACCTGCTCATCGCCGAGGGCGGCACCGAGCGCGGCCACGCCGTGTCGATCGCCCGCGGCCGTACGCCTGCCGGCCCGTTCGAGCCGTGCCCGGCCAACCCGATCCTCACCCACCGCGGCACCGACCACCCCGTCCAGAACACCGGGCACGCCGACCTGGTCCAAGGCCCCGACGCCTCCTGGTGGATGGTGCTGCTCGGCGTCCGACCGGGCGGCGGCACGCCGGGCTGGCACGTACTCGGCCGGGAGACCTTCCTGGCCCCCGTGACCTGGGTGGACGACTGGCCGGTCGTCGGCGAGGTCGCCCTGGACCTGCCCGAGCTCCCGTGGCCGCTCTCCCCCGGCCCCGTCGAGGAGCAGCGGGACGACTTCGAGCTCGCCGAACTGCGACCGTCCTGGATCTCCCTGCGCGACCGGCCCGCCGAACACTGCACCACCAAGGAGCGCCCCGGCTGGCTGACCCTGCGCGCGCGGGGCGGCTCCCTGGACGAACCCGACGTGGTGTTCACGGGCCGACGCCAGCAGCACCTCGCGTGCCGGGCACGGACCCTGACCGACCCGTCGGAAGGGCGCGGCGGCCTTGCCGTCCGGCTCGACGAGCAGCACCACTACGCGATCGAGGCGTCCGGCACGGAGGTACGGGTCATCGCACGCGTCGGCTCCCTGCGCACGGTCGTGGCCGCACGGTCCGTGCCCGCCGGGCCGGTGGTCCTGGCCGTCACGATCACGGAACCGCCGTCTGCGCACGGGCCGTGCACCGGACCCGACGTCGTCTCCCTCGGCGTCGAACAGACCGACGGCACGTTCACCGAGCTCGCGACCCTCGACGGCCGCTACCTGTCGACCGAGGTCGCCGGCGGCTTCACCGGCCGCGTCATCGGCATGTACGCCGCGGAGGGCGCCGTCCACTTCGACTGGTTCGACTACGAGCCCCTCGACGGCTGAACCAGGCGGATCGGATCACCCGCACGACCGACCGAAAGGCATGTATATGAAGGACATACGGCACCCCTCGCAGCACCGCAACCGGGGCCCGGGCCGCCTGGCCGCCCTGCTGCTGACGCTGGTCGTCATGTCGGGGCTGACCGGCGGCGCCGCGCTGGCCGCGCCCGACCCCCACCAGAAGCCGTCGCGGCCGGTGGTCCGGGTTCCGGACAACCCCATGGACGCCGTCGCGCGGATGCAGCCCAGCTGGAACCTGGGCAACACTCTGGACGCCATTCCCAACGAGGATTCGTGGGGCAACGGGCAGACCACCAAGGCGACGTTCGAGAAGGTCGCCGCGGACGGGTTCCGCAGCGTCCGTATCCCGGTGACCTGGAACGACCACCAGTCCGCCACCGCGCCGTACACCATCGACGCCACCTACACGGCCCGCGTCAAGCAGCTCGTCCACTGGGCACAGGACAGCGGCCTGTACGTCGTGCTCAATGTCCACCACGACTCGTGGCAGTGGGTCTCGAAGATCTCCACCGACCACGACAACGTGGTCGCCCGCTTCGACTCCACCTGGAAGCAGATCGCGGTGGCGTTCCGGGACGAGCCGCGCACGCTGGTCTTCGAGGGCATCAACGAGCCGCAGTTCGACAACACCACGGAAGAGCAGAAGACCCGGTACCTGAATGAGCTTCAGGTCTCCTTCCACTCGATCGTCCGCTCCTCGGGCGGCGCGAACTCGAACCGCCTGTTGTCGTTGACCACCCCGTTCGGCAGCGGCGACCAGGCCCACATGGACGAGCTGTACAAGACGATCACTTCGCTGAAGGACCGTCAGCTCATGGCCCAGGTGCACTACTACGGCTGGTACCCGTTCAGCGTGAACGTCGCGGGCGGCACCCACTACGACGACGTCGCGCAGAAGGGCCTGGAGGACTCCTTCGCCGCCATGCACCGCACCTTCGTCGCCAGGGGCATCCCGCTCTACATCGGCGAGTACGGTCTGCTCGAGTACCCCAATCACTTCCACCCCTCCCGCATCGAGCGCGGCGAGGTGCTGAAGTACTACGAGCACGTGGGCTACGGGGCCCGCAGGTACGGCATCACCACGGCCCTCTGGGATGCGTTCGGCTACCTCAACCGCGACACCCTCGAGTGGCGCGACCCCGCCCTGATGAACTCGATCAAGTCGGCCTGGAGCACCCGCTCGGGCACGGCCTCCTTCGACAAGGTCTTCGTGCCGAAGTCCAGCCCGGTCACCGCCAAGTCGCTCACCCTGAACCTCAACGGCACCGGCTTCCGAGGGGTGTGGCAGGGCGGCACGAAGCTGGCCGCGGGTCGCGACTACACCGTCTCCGGCAACCAGCTGACCTTCACCGCCAAGGCGTTGACCCGCCTGGTCGGCAACCGCGCCTACGGCGTCAACGCGACGCTCCAGGCACGGTTCACCCGTGGACTGCCCTGGAACATCGACATCGTCACCAACGACGTTCCTGCGATGTCGGACGCCACCGGAACCACCGACTCGTTCGCCGTTCCCACCCAGTACCGGGGTAACGACCTGGCGACCATGCACGCCACGTACGCCGACGGCAGCAACGCCGGCCAGACCAGCTGGACCCCGTACCAGGAGTTCAACCAGGCCTTCTCGCCGGACTACCCGAACGGCGCGATCATCCTGACCCCCGCGTTCCTGAACGCGCTCCGCGACGGCGACACGGCGACGCTGGTCTTCCACTTCTACAGCGGCTCCACCGTCACCTACCACGTCACCAAGTCCGGAAGCTCAGTCACCGGTACGCTCTCCTGACGTTCCGCGCCCTCGCTCTGGCCGCCCGCTCCCCGGGCGGCCAGAGCACGTCCCAGACTCGCGTCGAAGCGCTTCGACGAAGGGATGGACACGCGCCGAGGCTGACGATAAGGTCGGCGTACATTTGCGCGTAAATGTTATGCGCACGCTGTCGAAGCGTTTCACAGTATCGGGAGAGCTGGATGGCAACCCTCGCCGAGGTCGCCCGGCACGCCGGAGTATCGGCGAGCACGGTGAGCTATGTCCTCAGCGGCAAGCGGTCCATCTCCTCGACCACCCGGCTGCGGGTGGAGGAGAGCATCCGCGAGCTGGGATACCACCCGAACGCCGGCGCGCGGGCCCTGGCCAGCAGCAGGTCGAACATCATCGCGCTGATGGTTCCGCTGCGCACCGACATGTACGTGCCGGTGATGATGGAGATCGCCATCGCGGTCGCCACGACGGCACGGGCGCACGGGTACGACGTACTGCTGCTGACCGGCGAGGAGGGCCCCGACGCCGTCCGCCGCGTCACCGGCAGCGGGCTCGCCGACGCGATGATTCTGATGGACGTCGAACTCGACGACGAGCGGCTTCCGTTGCTGCGCGGCACCACCCAGCCGTCCGTGCTGATCGGACTGCCCGCCGACACCGCGGGACTGACCTGCGTCGACCTCGACTTCAAGGCGACCGGCGCCCTGTGCGTCGAGCATCTGGCGACGCTCGGCCACCGCGACATCGCCGTCATCGGCGAGGCCCCCTCGGTCTACGAACGGCACACCGGCTTCGCCGAGCGCACCCTCGACGGACTCCGCTCCCGGGCACGGGAGTTGGACATCAGGGTGTTGCACCGGCCGTGCGGGGGCGGCTACGACGCGATGGCCGTCACCCTCGCCCGCATCCTCGACGAGCGCCCGCACACCTCCGGGTTCGTCGTGCAGAACGAGCAGGCGGTCGAGCCGCTGCTCACCCTGCTGCGCCGGCAGGGCCGCGCCGTGCCCGAGGACGTGTCGGTGATCGCGATCTGTCCGGACCAGGTGGCCGTCCAGGCCTCGGTGCAACTGACGTCGGTCTCCATCCCCGCGCAGGAGATGGGCAGGCACGCGGTGGAACGTCTGGTCGCCAAGCTCGATAGCCGCGGCACCGACGAAGTCGTGCTCATCGCACCCGAGTTGACGGTGCGGACGAGTACGGGGCCGGCGCCTTCGGCCGCCTCCTGACCCCGACGGCTTTGCCCGGCACGCGCTGAGGGCCGAGGTCGACCGCGCCCGAGGAGGGCGCGGACCGACCTCGGCCCTGGTGTTTGTTCAGCCGCCGCTGATGGTCAGGTTGTTGGTGGTGAAGTCGAGGCCGCCGGCCGACGAGGTGATCTCATAGCCGAACTGGACGTCGCCGATGGTCTCGTTGCCGGGCATCCAGCCCTTGGTGTACGCGATCCAGTGGAGGATCGGCTTGACGTCCACGGTGCCGGAGTTGGAGTCGGAGGTCCGCAGGAACGAGAACACCTGGTTGGACCCGTTGGTGCCCTTGTAGACGTTCCAGTTGTGGCCGCCGAGCGTGACGTTGGCCTGCCAGCTGCCGATCGGGCCGACGGCTCCGTTGTAGTTGACCCAGAGCATGATCTCGTACTGGTGGTCGGTGTCCCAGATGTCGTACGACGTGTTGTACGCGCCGGACGACGGGACGCTGACGTTGTAGTTGCTGGTGAGCCAGCCCAGGGAGTCGATCGTCTTGTTGATCGTTTTCGTTGAGTTGGCGTAGGACTTGATGCCGCCGGTGTTGGGATGGTTGGCCCAGACACCCCAGCCGGTGCCGGAGTTGGCCCAGATGCACTGCCCGCCGGCGCCGGAGCCCCAGATGTTGTTGTAGAGCGTGTAGCCGTCCAGGCTGGTACTGCCCCATGGGTCGCAGGAGTTCCAGACTGCTGCCGAAGCGGGGGCGGAGGCCAGGCCGACGGTGGCACCGAGAGCCATCGCCGGCGCCAGCACCGCCATGGTGATCTTGCGTATCGCGCTTGTGACCATGGTGTCCCTTCCATGGGTGGGGGGAATCGTGAAGGTGGTGCTACCACACCCCCTGGCGGAGGGCGTGGTCCTCTCCGGCGACGAGATCGATCGGCTGCGCGTCGCCGGAAGAAGTTCTGATCGCGGTCACGGCCGGAGCACCGCCACGCCGTAGCGGCCGAGGGTCACCCGGTCGGTGACGGCGGTCCCCGTCAGGAGGTCGTGGTGGGTACCGGGCACCTCGACGGTCACCGGCTCGCGACCGTGGTTGAGTACGAAGAGTGCCTCGCCCCGGCGGACGGCCTCGACCTGCTCGGGGAGGCCGTCGAGCACCGGCCGGGCGCCCGCGTCGGAGGCGATCCGGGCCAGCAGGTCGCGCAGCGCCTCCGGCTCCGGGAGCGTGGAGACGTACCAGGCCCGGCCCTTGCGCAGGACGGCGGGTAGTCCGTCGAGTTCGCCGCCCTTGTACGACACGGTCTCTTCGGCGGTGCCGTCGCCCTCCAGCTCCTCGGACCACAGGGACGCCCTGAATCCTTCGCAGGTGACGGTCTCCCCCGCGTCCAGCGGCCACCACTCGTGCAGCGTGCGGATGCCGAACAGCTCGCGCAGCCGGGGATCCATGCCGCCGGCGCGGACCCGGTCGTCCTCGTCGGCGACACCGGTCTGGAAGCCGCAGACGAGGGTGCCGCCCCGGCGGACATGGGCGAGGAGGTTGTCGATCGCCGCGTCGGTGAGCACGTACAGCTGCGGCACGATGACCACGGAGTACGGCGTCAGGTCGTGCTCGGGGTGGGCGAAGTCGGTGGTGAGGTGCGCCTGCCAGAGGGCTCGGTGCCAGGCACTCAGGATGTCCGGGTAGTCCACCTGGTTCGACAGCCGGCCGTCCTGGGAGCCGGCCCACCAGGCGTGCCAGTCGTGCAGGACGGCGATGTCCGCGGTGATGTTCCGGCCGGTCACCTCGGAGGCGATCCGCTCCAGCTCCGAGCCGAGCTGCTTGACCTCCTGGTGGGTCCGGCCCTCCTCCCCGGCATGGCTGACCATGCCGGAGTGGAACTTCTCCGCGCCCTGCCGGGACTGCCGCCACTGGAAGTAGCAGACGGCGTCGGCGCCCCGGGCCACGGCCTGCAGGGACCAGAGCCGGTTGAGGCCCCGGGGCTTGGGGTGGTTCACGCCCCGCCAGTTGACGGGACCGGCGGCCTGCTCCATGAGCATCCACGGCCCGCGCGCCTGGGAGCGGGTCATGTCCTGGACGAGGGCGCCGCTCTGCGCGCCCAGCGGGTCGCGCGGATCCGGGTAGATGTCGACGGAGACGACGTCCTCCTCCTCGGCCCAGCGCCAGGCGTCCTGGCCGATCGCCAGCGACGTGAAGTTGCTGGTGACCGGCAGGTGCGGGGTGTGGCGGCGGACGATGTCCCGCTCGGCGACGTAGCACTCCAGGAGCATGTCGGAGGTGAAGCGCCGGAAGTCCAGCACGTGCGTGGGGTTGCGCAGGTAGTGGGGCAGGCGGGGCGGCAGGATGCCGGCCCACGTGTCGTAGCCCTGGCTCCAAAAGGCATTGCCCCACGCCTTGTTGAGGGCATCGAGGGTTCCGTACTTCTCGCGCAGCCAGCGGCGGAAGGCGGCCGCGGCTTCGTCGCCGTAGTCAAAGGTGCAGTACTCGTTGTTGATGTGCCACATCGTCAGGGCCGGGTGGCCGCCGTAGCGGGCGGCGAGGTCCTCTGTGATGGCGGCGGCGTAGCGCCGGTAGGTGGCGCTGGAGTGCGAGAAGTGCTGCCGGCCGCCCCACCACTCGGTGCGGCCGTCCTCGGTGACGGGCAGGGTGTCGGGGTGCAGCCGGCCCATCCAGGGCGGGGGCGAGGAGGTGGGGGTGGCGAGGACGACGCCGATGCCGTTGTCGTGCATCAGGTCCATCAACGTGTCCAGCCGGCCGAACTCCCGTGCACCGGGCTCCGGTTCCAGCATCGACCAGGAGAAGACGCCGAGGGTGACCGAGTTGACCCCGGCCGCCTTCATCAGCCGGACGTCCTCGTGCCAGGTCTCTTCGGGCCACTGCTCCGGGTTGTAGTCGCCGCCGAAGAGCAGACGGCCTCGTGTCGCGTCACTCAGGGCGGGCCTGAGGTGAGACGTGCTCATGACATACCTCGGTCTTTACGAAGGGGAAGGTCGAGCTGGGCATCAGCCCTTGACGGCTCCGGTGAGCATGCCCTTCTTGAAGTGCCGCTGGACGAAGGGGGAGGCCACCGCGACGGGGATCAGCGCGAGGACCATGACGGCCATCTGCAGCCCCAGCGCGGAGAGTTGCCCCGTGCGGACCGCCTGCTGGAGGCCGGTCGGCGCCTCGGTGTTCTTCTGGACCAGTTGGATGAGCACGTTCTGCAACGGCAGCATCTCCTGGTCGGTGAGGTAGATGGAGGCGTTGAACCAGGAACTCCAGTAGCCGACCGCGTAGAACAGTGAGATGACGGCCAGCACCGCGCGCGACAGCGGCATGATGATGGTCAGCAGGATGCGCAGGTCACTGGCCCCGTCGATGCGGGCGGACTCGATGAGTTCGGGCGAGATCCCCATGAAGAAGGCCCGCAGGACGAGGATGTTGAAGACGCTGACCGCGCTCGGCAGGACCAGCGACAGATAGCTGTCGGTGAGGCCCAGCGACTGCACCAGGAGGTACGTCGGAATGAGCCCGGCTCCGAAGAACATGGTCGCCAGCATGGTCATCAGGAAGAACCGATGGCCCAGGCTCCCCGGCCGGGACAGGCCGTAGGCCGCCAGCACCGACACCGTCATCGAGAACAGCGTGCCGAAGAGCGTGACCCCGACCGAGACCATGATCGCCCGGCTGACCTGGCCGCCGCCGAGCAGTTCGGTGTAGTTGACGAAGGTGATGCCCTGGGGGATCACGACGAGGCCGCCGGCCCGGTCGATCACGGGTTTGGGAGAGAGGCTGGTGACGATCACGATCCACAGCGGACCGAGCACGCCCAGGCAGCAGAGCAGGAGGAATCCGCTCTTGGCGGTGAGTCCCACCTTGCTCGGCGGCTCCTCCCACGTGGGGCGGGCGGGAGCCTTGAGACTGCGGACGAGCTGCGTGTTGAGGCTCATTTCTTGTACACCCCCTGCTCGCCCAGCAGGTGCGCGAACTTGTTCGCGCCCAGGACGAGACAGACTCCGATGAGTCCCTTGGCCAGGCCGACCGCGGCCGCGTAGCTGAAGTCGCCGTTCTGGATACCCATGTTCCACACGTACGTGTCGAGGACCTCGCTGGCTCCCGCGCCGACCGCGCCCCGCTGGAGCAGGAACTGCTCGAAGCCGACGCTCAGCGCGTCGCCCACCCTGAGGACCAGCAGCAGGGCGATCACCGGGCGCAGCGCGGGCAGCGTCACGTGCCACATGCGTCGCCAGCGCCCCGCGCCGTCCATGGCGGCGGCCTCGTACAGGTCGGTGCTGACGGCGGACAGGGCCGCGAGGAAGACGATGATCCCCCAGCCGGCGTCCTTCCACACGGCCTGCGCGGTGACCAGGTACTTGAAGAGGTCCGCGTTGGTCATCAGATCGAAGCCGCTCCACCCGTGCTCCTCCAGCGTCTGCGCGATGATGCCCGCGCCGCCGAAGATCTGCTGGAACACGGTGACCACGAGGACCCACGAGAAGAAGTGCGGCAGATACATGATCGCTTGCGCCACGGCCCGCACCCGGGGCCGGATCACGCTGTTGATGACCAGCGCGAGGGCGATGGGGACCGGGAAGAACAAGACCAGTTGGAGCACGAACAGGACGATGGTGTTCTTCGTGGCGCTCCAGAACAGCGGGTCGTCGAGCGCTCGCGCGAACTGCTCCACGCCGACCCAGGGGCTGTGGAAGATCGCCGTGATGCCGTTGCTCGAAACGTACGGATCGTAGTCCTGGAAGGCGATGACGTTGCCGAGCAGCGGGACGTAGTTGAAGAGCAGGAGCAGGACGATGACGGGCAAGGTCATCAGGATGAGCGCGCGGTCGCGGCGCAGCCGGATCCGCCAGGGAACCTTGGCGGCCCTGCTCGTCCCTCGCGGCGCCCGCGTCTTCGCCGCGGCGGTGGCGGTGGCGACCGCGGCCCTCGGCTCCTCGACGGCCGCGGGGGCACGGGTCCCGTCGGGCCGGCTCCCGGCCGTGATGGACATCAGTTGCCGCTGCCGTTCTTGTCGAGGAGCTTCTTGTACCAGTCGCGCAGTTCGTCGCCGCCGGAGGACCTCCAGGTGGAGATGGCGGCCTGCACGTCGGACAGCTTCTTGTTGCCCCGCACGTAGTCGATCTGCAGTTGCTCGTGCTGGCTGGCGAGGTTGGCGTAGCGGGCCGGCTCGACGATCTTCATGCCGTAGGTGGACGTCTTCTTCATGAAGGCCCCCATCCGCTGCTGCCACTCGACCTGCTTGCGGGCGACATCGGGGAGGTCGGGGTGGGCGAAGTAGGGAGCCGGCGTCGCCAGCATCGTCCAGGCGTTGATCACCTCGGAGTTGCCCTGGTCGTTCTTGACGGGGACACCGTCCTTGACCGTGTAGTGGGTGCCCTCGACGCCGTAGTCGACGAGCATCCGCTCCTTGGTGCCGTAGGGCGCCGCCGCGAAGTTGGCGGCGGCCAGCGCGTTCTCCACCGTCTCCTTCGAGGTGCCCTTGCGGATCATCGACCAGATGTTGGCGGCCGAGGACGCGTACAGCGTCGGGTTGCCGCCGTCGGCGCCGAAGATGTCCATGGCGTCGATCTGGAACTCCGGGTTGGCCTTGGCCTGTTCGGCGGCATTGTTGTACCAGCCGGACAAGTCGCTGGCGAAGACCAGGATCTCTCCGGCGGTGAAGCGCTGGCCCGCGTCGCCGGAGCGCGCCCTGTCGTCGGGATGGACCACGCCGGCGTCGAACAGCTTGCGGGTCCACTCCAGGGCTTCGAGGTATTCGGGCCGCTCGATGCCGTACCTCAGCTTGCCGTCGTCGTCGATGTTCCAGCCGGGGGCGGCACCGAAGATGCCCCCCGAGACCCAGGCGATGTCACCGCAGGCCCACACCTTGGCCTTGGCGCTGGTGGCGTCCTTGGCCCAGCTGAGGAACTCGTCGGCCGACTTGGGGACGGAGTAGCCCTTCTTGTCGAAGATGTCCTTGCGGTAGTAGGGCACGATGAAGTTCGCGGGGGCGACGGACATCGGAATGCCGCGCAGCGCGCCGCCGATGATGGCCATGCGCCAGGAGTCGGACGGTATCGCGGCCAGGTTCGGGTACTTCTTCACCTTGTCGCCCGCCAGGTAGGGGCCGAGGTCCATGAACTTCGCGCCGGCCGCGTTCGTCAACTTGTTGTTGAGCAGTTCCCAGTCGGGCACGACCACCATGTCGGGTATGGAGCTGGAGGCGAGGACCGCGCCGAGCTTCTGGCCGTACGTGGTGCCGTCCTGGTTCTGCCAGGTGACCTCGGTGCCCGCCGCCGCGTCCACCGCCTTGTAGTACGCGCACCCGGCCTTCGGCGGGGTGCCCCAGAGCGGGGACATGATCGTCAAGGGAGCGCCGGTGCCGAGCTTGTCCGGGACCGAGGTGGCGAGGGCCGCGAGGTCGACCTTGCCGGTGTAGCCGGCTGACGAACCGTTCTTCGGCGGAAGGTCCGGCTTGGCGTGCGTGCTGGGGACGTATGTCGGGATCAGCTTGTCGGCGGCCTTGCCCGTCGTGGCGCCCTCCGGCGACCCACTGTTGTCCGAACCGCTGTTGTCCGAACCGCCGCAGGCGGTGAGCAGCGGCATTCCTCCGGCCACCGCTGCGGTGGCGACCGCCGTCGAGGCGAGGAAGGTTCTCCGGCTCGGTCCGGAGGAGGCGGCATTCGGCGTCATTGCGTCAACCCTTCATGGCGCACCTGGCACCCGGCGGTGGGCCGTCGGCTGCGGTGTCGTGACTGGAACTGACTGAGCGGAAGCGGACATCCGACCACTGCGACGTGCCACTGAGACGTGGAAGACAGTCGAAGCGCTTCGATGTTGCAGTGAGGTTAAGTGAACACCCATAGGCGCACAAGGGTCGCTTCCAAGATTCCTCCGAGGTCTGGAGGGGAGTCTGCGCATGCCCTGGTTGGGCGAGGGTATAGATCTCTTGACACTCGACCTGCTGGCTGGTGAGCATCGAAGCGCTTCGAAAAAACTCGACGCTCCACCCAAGGGGATCCCACGTGTCCGCACCTTTCCGCGATCCGCAGCTGCCATTCGCGAAGCGCATCGACGACCTTCTGTCCCGGCTCGCCCTCGACGAGAAGATCGGGTTCCTGCACCAGTTCGCGCCCGCCGTGGAACGCCTTGGCATCGCCGCGTTCCGCACCGGCCAAGAGGCCCTGCACGGCGTGGCCTGGATGGGTCCGGCCACCGTCTTCCCGCAGGCAGTGGGCCTGGGCGCGACCTGGAACACGGATCTCGTACGACGGGTCGGCGAGGCGGTGTCCAAGGAGGCCCGGGCGATGCGCGCCCGCGACGACCGCGTGGGGCTGAACGTCTGGGCCCCGACCGTGAATCTGCTGCGCCACCCTCTGTGGGGCCGCAACGAGGAGGGCTACTCGGAGGACCCGAAGCTCACGTCGGCCATCGCCACCGCCTACACGCGCGGACTGCGCGGCGAGCACCCGACCTACTGGCGCACCGCTCCCGTCCTCAAGCACTGGCTGGCCCACAACCACGAGACGGGCCGCGACGTCACGTCCTCCTCGGTCCGCCCGCGCGTCCTGCACGAGTACGACCTGCGCGCCTTCCGCGAGACGGTCGGGGCAGGCGCCGTGGCCGGTGTGATGCCGGCGTACAACCTGGTCAACGGCCGGCCGAACCACGTCTCGCCGTATCTGCGCGAGCATCTGCGCACCTGGACCGACGAGGAGCTGCTGGTCTGCTCGGACGCGGGCGCCCCCTCGAACCTGGTCGACTCCGAGCACTATTTCGACACCCACGAGGAGGCGACGGCCGCCGCGCTGCTGGCCGGCGTCGACAGCTTCACCGACCACGGCACCGACAGCTCGAAGATCACCGCACGGATCCGCGGCGCCCTGGAGCAGGGCCTGCTGACCGAGTCGGACGTCGACGCCGCGGTCCGCCGCCAGCTCTCGGTCCGTTTCCGCCTCGGCGAGTTCGACCCGGAGCACGACCCGCACGCGCTCACCACGGACTTCGACACCCCCGCCCACCGGGCCCTCGCCCAGGAGGCGGCCGAGCAAGCGGTCGTGCTGCTCAAGAACAGCGGTGACCTGCTGCCGCTCTCGTCCGGCACCCGGATCGCGGTGGTCGGCCCGCTCGCCGACGAGTGCAAGCGCGACTGGTACAGCGGCACGCTCCTGCACCGCAGCACGCCGCTGGCCGGCCTGTACGAGCGGTTCGGCTCGGAGCACGTGCAGTTCGCGGAGGGCGTGGACCGGATCCTGCTGAAGACCTCGGCCGGAACCTTCCTGCACGTCCCCGAGGCGGACGCCCGCGACGAGGTGCGCGGCGCCGAAGGCGCCCTCGACCCGGCCCTGCTCGCGGGCCGGACGGACCTGCCCCCGCTCACCACCGACGCGACCGGCACCGAGCTCTCCCTCGTCGACTGGGGCGGGGGCGTGCTGACCTTGCGCGCCCCCGACGGCCGCTATCTCTCCGTCGCCGAGGACGGCCGTGTCCGAGCCTCCGCCGACCAGCCCGGAGGCTGGGTGGTCCAGGAGACGTTCCGACTGGAACCGCATGGGAACGGGCACCTCCTTCGGCACATCGGTACGGGTCACCCCCTCTCTGTCGCCGCCGACGGCCTCGAGGTTGCCGACGGAAAGGGGGAGGCCTTCGAGGTCGTCGTCGTCGAACGCGGCGAGGACGCGGTGAACAAGGTCGCCTCGCAGGCGGACGTGGTCGTGGTGGTCGCCGGCAACGATCCGCACATCAACGGACGCGAGACCGAGGACCGTACGACCCTGGCCCTCCCGCCCCACCAGGAGCGCCTCCTGCGCGCGGCCCGCGCGGCCAACCCGAACACGGTGCTGGCGCTGATGTCGGCGTACCCGTACGCGGTCGATCACGCGGAGGTGCCGGCGCTGCTGTGGACGGCGCACGGCGGCCAGGCGGCCGGCAGCGCCCTGGCCCGGATCCTGGCCGGCGACGTCTCCCCCGCCGGCCGCCTCCCGCAGACCTGGTACGCCGATGACTCCGACCTGCCCGACCTCCTCGACTACGACGTGATCGGCGGCCGCCAGACGTACCTCTACTTCGAGGGCACGCCCCTCTTCCCGTTCGGCCACGGCCTGTCGTACGCGTCCTTCTCCTACGAAGGCCTCACGACCCGCGTCGAGGACGGGACCCTGCACGTGTCCTTCACGGTCGTCAACACCGGTGGCGTCGCCGCGGACGAGGTCGCCCAGCTCTACACCCGGGCGGTGGAGCCGTCGGTGCCACGGCCCCGCAGGGAACTGGCCGCGCACCGGCGCGTGACGCTCGCGCCCGGCGAGGTCGCGGAGATCGCCTTCCGGGTGCCGATGTCGGCCTTCGCCTTCTGGGACGTGGCGCAGGGACGTCAGCGGGTGGCACCGGGCCCCTACGAGATCCTCGTCGGAGCCTCCAGCGAGGACATCCGCCTGGCCGAGACCGTCGACCTCGACGGCGAACCGTCCGTCCCCCGGCCGGTCATGGCGGTCGGCCTGGACGCGGTGGACTTCGACGACCAGAGCGACACGGAGATCGTGGACCGCGCGAAGACATCGGGTGACTCCGTCGCCCCAGTGGCCGGCCGGAGGGGCGAGCTGGTGATCCGCGACTGTGACTTCGGGAAGGGGGCTGCCAGGATCACGGTGGAGGCCGCGGGTGAGGGCACGGTCGAACTCTCGCTGGGTGAGGGTCCGGTACTGGCCGTGCTCACGCTTTCCCCGAGCACGGCCGGGCCCCACGACTACGCCACGGTGAGCGCGCCCGTCGTCGTAGCGGCGGGTGTGCACGACGTCCGCCTCGGACTGCGCGGCCCGGTGCGGCTCGCGCGCGTCGCCTTCTCCGTCTGAGGTCACACTCCCGTGCGGAGCACATGAGCGCGGGGTGGCGCGCCAGAGGCGCGCCACCCCGGGCGCGGCGCGCTCAACCGATCTTGGTCAGGTTCCAGTTCTGCGCGGGGCCGCCGTTGGCGGACCACTGGGTGACCGGGTTTCCGTCCCCGCTCGCGTAAGCGTTGTCCAACACCTTTCCGCTGTGCCGGTTGGCGAGCCGGAACGCGCCCCCGCCCAGCGCGGTGACCGCCCACTGCTGCCCCTGACCGCCGCCGTCGTTGCGTTGCACCATCACCGCGCCGTCGGAGGTGCTGCCGTTGTCGTCGAGGGCCTTGCCGCTGCGGACGCTGAGCAGCTTGTAGTAGCCGTGGCCCAGGTCGGTGACCGTCCATTGCTGCGCGGCGCCTCCGTTGGCGGTCCACTGGATGACCTGGCCGCCCTCGTTGGTGGTGTTGCCGTTGTCGAGGGCCTTGCCGCTCTGGGCGCTGACCAGCCGGTAGACGCCGCCTGCGAGGACCGCCGGCATGCCGCTGACCTCCACGCAGACCACGGAGTCGTTCGCGTCGGGCGCCGTGGACGGCACGCTGACGTTGATCTGGCCGCCGCTGACCGTGTAGGAGAGCGAAACGGAGGGGTTGTTCATCAAGTAGACGCGGCTGATCGTGTTGTGGACCGCCGGGATCTGCAGGGTGCCGCCCGTCGGCCACGTGAAGACGTGGGCGAAGAGCTTGCCGGTCTTCTTGGTGATCCTGCCCCAGGACGGCTCGACGGCGAAGGGGCTGCCGCTGGTGCCGTGGATGCTGTCGGCGTGGACGCCCATCCAGGCGGCGATCCCGCCCAGTACCGTCGCCGTTCCGGCGGTCACGGTGCCGTCGCCCTTGGGGCCGATGTTGAGGAGGTAGTTGCCGTCCCGGGAGACGACCGTGACCATCTCCTGGACCATGTCCTTCACGGGCTTGTAGCTGTTCTCGGCCCAGTCGGTGTAGCCCCACTGGCCGTTCATGGTGGCGCAGGTCTCCCACGGCCGGTCCAGCGGCGCGGCGGGCACGGTCTGCTCCGGGCAGGCGAAGTCACCCAGGCCGAGGTCCCGCTTGACGCGTTCGTTGACGACGAGTCCGGGCTTGCGGGCCATCAGCCAGCTGTAGAGGTCCTCGCCGTCGGCCTTCGTCCACCAGTCGGTGAGCGTGGGGCTGGACGGGTTGGCGCACCAGTCGCCGTCGAACCACAGGAGGGCCGGGTCGTAGCGGTCCAGCAGTTCCTGCAGCTGGGCCTTCATGTCGTTGATGTAGGCGGTGCGGGCGGTCTGCGACGACATGTCGGAGAAGAGGTTGTTCCGGTTGATGGTCTGGGAGGGGTGGCTCCAGTCCAGGATCGAGTAGTAGAGGCCGAACTTGACGCCCCGCTTCTCGCACTCGGTCTTCAGCTGGGCCAGCAGGTCGGGCTGGTAGCCGTTGTAGTCGTGCAGGTTGTACTGCTTGGTGCCGGTGGTGTCGGTGAAGCCCGCGACGTTGGAGTCCCACATCGCATAGCCCTCGTGGTGCTTGGCGGTGATCACGAGGTACTTCATGCCGGCGTTCTTGGCCAGTTCGGCGATGGTGGCGGCGTTGAAGCCGGCCGGGTTGAACGGGGTGGTCACCTGGGCCTGGTAGTCGGCCTTGTTCCAGTTCTCGCTGGAGAAGGCCCACTCGCCGTGGCCGCGGTAGGAGTAGGACCCGAAGTGGATGAACATGCCGAACCTGGCCTGGTACCACCAGTCCAGCTTCGAGGGGACGGTGTAGGCGTGGGCGGTGGCGGGCCACAGGACCTGCGGCAGACCGAACGCCGCGGCGCCGCCGGCGAGGGCGGCGGCCTTGATCAGGGAGCGTCGGCTGAGGGGGGACGAGGACATCGTTCGACTCCTGGAGAGTGAGGGGCAAGGGAGGGCGGAACGTTCTCGGACATCGGATGTGCGGCTCGGTCTGTTCAGTGGGTGACGGGGCTCGACACGGGGCGCTATGCGTCCATCACCAGGACGATGTCCAGCGTCCTGGGCCCGTGTACGCCCTCGACCCGGTCCAGCTCGATGTCGCTGGTGGCCGAGGGGCCGGAGATGAGCGTCAGCGGCCTGCGGGGGTCGAGCCGGCTCAGCGCCTCCGGCACGTCGGAGACGATCTGGTCCACCCGGACCACGCAGACGTGCTGGTCCGGCAGCAAGGTGAGGGCCCTGCGCCCCTGGCCGGGTCCGTGGTCGAGGATCACGGTGCCGGTGACGGCGATCGCGGTGGCTACGGTGGTGACCACGGCGTCCGCCCCGTCGAGTCGTCCCACCGTCAGCGGCGGAGCGTCTTCCAGCCGTGACCAGGGCCCCTGCGGGACCAGGTCCTCGGGAAGCCCGGCCGGCACCACCAGGGACCGGGCTCCGGTGCGGGCCAGCGCGCGCCCCACGGCCGCCGCCGCTTCGGCCGCCGTAACTCGGACCACCGTGGCGCGGTACTCGGCGGCACGCTCGGCAAACAGCCCGACGACGTCCGGTCCCGCGTGGTCGACGCGTCGAACGGCCGGGAGCGGTATGTCGTCGGGGTCCTCCGATCCGGGTACGCCGGCCAGGGCTCCCCGCACCGCGCGCAGGACGGTCTCGCGGTCGTTCATCGTCGTCCCTTCCCCTCCCCCGTCGCCGGGTCGTCCTCGTTCGCGGGTGTTCTCGTCCGGCGCCACCAGGCACGGAGCGTCTCCGGGGGCGGCACGGGCGTGTCACGGCTGTCGGACCAGCGGGCGAGCGGACCAGGCAGGGCGCCGATCCGGCCGTTGCGGGCCACCAGCCGGGCCCCGAGGGCGGCGAGCTTCTGGGCCGCGGCCAGTCGTCCCGGGGAGGACATGGCGGCGCCGGCGGCCTTCATGGCGAGCGCCTCGACGGTGGGCAGGACTCTGCTGCGCCGCTCCGCCTCCACGGCCTCCGCGCGCAGATGGACCAGCACCTCGGGAATGTCGATCTTCACGGGGCAGGCGTCGTAGCAGGCGCCGCACAGGGTCGAGGCGAAGGGCAGGGAGGCCGCCCCGCTTTTGATGTCACTGCCGATGCCCACGAGCTGCGGGGTCAGTACGGCGCCGATCGGGCCGGGGTAGACGGATCCGTAGGCGTGGCCGCCCGTGCGCTCGTACACCGGGCAGACGTTCAGGCACGCGGAGCAGCGGATGCAGGCGAGGGCCTGGCGGCCCACCTCGTCGGCCAGCGTGGCGGTACGGCCGTTGTCGAGGAGGACCAGGTGGAAGTTCTGCGGGCCGTCGCCCTCGGTGACGCCGGTCCACAGGGAGGTGTACGGGTTCATGCGCTCGCCCGTCGACGAGCGGGGCAGGAGCTGGAGGAAGACCTCCAGGTCGGCGAAGGACGGCAGGACCTTCTCGATGCCCATCACGGTGATCAGCGTCTCGGGCAGGGTCAGGCACATCCGCCCGTTGCCCTCCGACTCCACCACGACCACCGTTCCGGTGTCGGCGGCGGCGAAGTTGGCGCCCGAGACGGCCACCTTGGCCCGCAGGAACTTCTCCCGCAGGTGGAGCCGGGCCGCCTCGGCGAGGTCGCGGGGATCGTCGGAGAGCCCTTCGGGAGCCGGCCTTCCCCACTCCCCCATCTCCCGCCGGAAGATCTCCCGGATCTCGGAGCGGTTGCGGTGGATGGCCGGCACCAGGATGTGGGACGGGCGATCGCGTCCCAACTGCACGATGAGTTCGGCGAGATCGGTCTCGTAGGCGCGGATGCCGGCTTCGGCGAGCGCCTCGTTGAGGCCGATCTCCTGGGTCGCCATCGACTTGACCTTGACGACCTCGCTCGCTCCCGTCCCGCGCACCAGGTCGGTGACGATGCGGTTGGCCTCGGCGGCGTCCGCCGCCCAGTGGACCACTCCGCCCGCGGCGGTCACCGCCTTCTCCAGGCGGAGGAGGTGGTGGTCGAGGTGGCGCAGGGTGTGACGTTTGACGGCGGCGGCCGTCTCCCGCAGTTCCTCCCAGTCCTCCAGTTCGGCGGCGACCGCCAGCCGCTTGTCGCGGATGGTCCCGGTCGCCCGGCGCAGGTTCGCGCGCAGTTGGGTGTCCGCGAGCGCGGTACGCGCCGCCTGGGGGAAGGCCGGGGTGCCCAGCCATACGACGTTGTCGGCGCCGCTCACCGTGGGTCCCCTTCCGTGGAGGCCAGGATCTCGGCCAGGTGCATCGTGCCGACGCCGGTACGGAGGCGGGACAGGCCGCCGCCGATGTGCGTGAGGCAGGAGTTGTCGCCCGCGCACAGGATCTCGGCCCCGGTGCCGAGGACATGGCGCATCTTGTCGGCGAGCATGGCGTTGGACACGTCCGCGTTCTTCAGCGCGAAGGTGCCGCCGAAGCCGCAGCAGGACTCGGCGGCGGGCAGTTCGACGAGGTCGATGCCCTTCACGGCGCGCAGCAGCCTGAGCGGCCGGTCGCCGACGCGGAGCATGCGCAGCGAGTGGCAGGTGGGGTGGTAGGTGACGCGGTGCGGGAAGTACGCGCCGACGTCGGTGACGCCGAGGACGTCGACGAGGAGTTCGGACAGCTCGTACACCGCCGGTACCACTCGCTCGACCGCTTCGGTGAGGGCGGCGTCCCCGTACTGGGCGGCCACCACCCGGTGGTGGTCGCGCACCATGCCCGCGCAGGACCCGGAGGGGGCGACGACGGCGTCGTAGCCCGCGAAGACCTCGGTGAAGCGGCGCACCATGGGCAGGGTTTCGGGCCGGTAGCCGGTGTTGAAGTGCATCTGGCCGCAGCACGTCTGGCCCTGCGGGAACTCCACGGTGTGGCCGAGGCGTTCCAGCAGTGCGGTCACCGCCTGGCCGGTGCGGGGGAACATCGTGTCGTTGAAGCACGTGATGAAAAGGGCTATGCGCATGGGGTTTCCTGGGGCGGGTCCGGGGGTGCCGTGACGGTCAGGCCGTAGGTCCGCACAGCCGTGCCGGTGAAGACATCGCGCCGCTCGGCCGGGCTGAGTTCGGCCGTCATCTCGTCGGCGGCGGCGACGACTTCGGCGTAGGTGGCGGCGAGCCGGCAGACGGGCCAGTCGGAGCCGAACATCAGCCGCCCGGGACCGAAGGCGTCCAGGACGGTGTCGGCGTAGGGCCGCAGGTCATCGACCGTCCAGGAGCCCCAGTCGGCCTCGGTGACCATGCCCGAGAGTTTGCAGACGGTGTTGGGGAGGGCGGCGAGGCGCCTGATCCGCTCCGCCCAGGGAGTGAGTTCACCGGACGCGATGGGCGGCTTGCCGAGGTGGTCGAGGACGAAGGTGAGGCCGGGAAGGCGCTGCGCGGCGTCGACTGCGGCCGCGAGTTGGTGCGGCTTCACCACCAGGTCGTAGACGAGTCCCGCCTCCGCGATCGCGGCCAGGCCGCGCAGTGCCTCCGGCCGGACGAGCCAGCGGGGGTCCGGCTCGCCCTGCACCTGGTGGCGCATCCCCACCAGGTGCTCCCCACCGGGTCCGTCGCGCAGCCCGGCGAGGGTGTCGGCGACGTCGGGTGCGGTCAGGTCGGTCCAGCCGACGACCCCGGCGACCAGGTCGCTGCGCGCGGCCATGGCCAGGAACTCGGGGGTCTCTTCCGGCACGGTGATGGTCTGCACCAGCACGGTGGCGGTGACGCCGGCCGCGCGGGCCTGCGGTGTCAGGTCGGCGAGGGAGAAGTTCCGGCGCAGCGGGGCGAGTTCGGGCCCGGTGATCCAGTCCTGGTCGCGGACGGACAGGTCCCACACGTGGTGGTGGGTGTCCACGATTCCCGGCCCGTGGTCCGCCCCGGTCACAGCTCCCACACCACCGGCAGGGTGGTGTCCGCGCCCTGCGCGGAGTAGTCGTGGACGACGTCCAGCAGCTCGGCCATCCGCGCCTGCCAGGCGATGTTGACCGGCAGCTTCTCGAGTTCGGAGATCATCGCCTGGTAGTCCCGGACCTCCAGTACGTGGAACAGGTCGGTGCCGCTGCGCCAGATCGTCCACTCGCTCACCCCCGCGGCGCGGATGGCGGCGGTCAGCTCCTCGGGCACCTGCCGGTGCGCGGCGTCGTACTCCTCGATGCGGTCGGCGCGGACCTTGGTGTGCAGGGCGACCTTCATGACGGCTCCTTCGGCGACGGGGTTTCCCCGACGGGTGCGGTGACGGGGACGGGGGTGTCCGGGTCCAGCAGGCCCTCGGCGCGCAGGTCGTCCCACAGAGCGTCCGGGATCGGGCGCCGCAGCTGCTCCACGGTGTCGCGCACCTCCTCGGGGGACCGGGAACCGGTCAGTACGCTCGCCACGGACGGGTGGCCGAACGGGAAGCGCAGCGCGGCGGCCCGCAGCGGCACGCCGTGGCGCTCGGTGACCGCCAGCAGCCGCAGCGCCCGGTCGAGCACCGGCTGCGGAGCCGGCGCGTAGTCGTAGGTGGCACCCGGCCGGGGGGCAGTCAGGAGTCCGGAGTTGAAGACTCCGCCGATGATGACGCTGCGGCCGCGGGCGGCCGCCTCCGGGAGCAGTTCGGTGAGCCCGTCCTGTTCCAGGAGGGTGTAGCGGCCGGCCAGGAGCACCACGTCGATGTCGGTCTCGCGCAGGAAGCGGGCGGGCAGCGCGGACCGGTTCATGCCGATGCCGATCGCCCCGACCACTCCTTCGCCGCGCAGCCGCTCCAGGGCCGGGTACGCCTCGCGCAGCGCCTGCTCGGCGTGGTCGTCCGGGTCGTGCAGCAGGGCGATGTCGACGCGGTCGAGGCCGAGGCGTTCCAGGCTCGCTTCGAGGGAGCGCAGGACCCCGTCGGCGCTGAAGTCCCAGACCCGGCGGTGGGTGGCCGGGACGGCGAAGCCGTGGTCGAGGTCGTTTCCGGGGATGCCCCGCGGGTCCGGCACGAGGAGCCGGCCCACCTTCGTGGAGAGGGTGTAGGTGTCGCGGGGGCGGTCGCGCAGGGCGGCACCGAGCCGCCGTTCCGACAGGCCCAGTCCGTAGTGGGGGGCGGTGTCGAAGGTGCGGACCCCGGCGTCCCAGGCCGCGTCCACCGTGGCGTGGGCGGCCTCGTCGGTGACCGGGCGGTAGAGGTTGCCGAGGGCCGCGCAGCCCAGGGCGAGCTCCGAGACCGAGACCGTGGCCGCGCTGCCGCCCAGCCCGTTGGTCCTCACGACCGGGCCGCCGGGCGCAGCCTCAGTCCCTGCATGCCGCCGTCCACCGCGAGTGCGGTGCCGGTGACGGACGCCGCGCCCGGACCGGCCAGGTAGACGATGGCGGCCGCCACCTCGTCGGCGGTCACCAGACGTCCCATGGGCTGACGGGCATTGAGGGCGGCGCGTTCGGCCTCGGGGTCGTCGGCGGCGTCGAGCAGCCGGGCCACCCACGGGGTGTCGGCGGTGCCGGGGTTGACGCAGTTGACGCGGATGCCCTCGCCGACGTGATCGGCGGCCATGGCCAGGGTGAGGGACAGCACGGCGCCCTTGCTGGCGGAGTACAGGGCGCGCTGCGGCAGCCCGGCGGTGGCCGCGATGGAGCAGGTGTTGACCACGGACGCAGTGCCCGGACGGGCAGTGGCAGCGCGGCGCAGGTGGGGCAGGGCGGCCCGGGTGGTGCGGACCATGCCCAGGACATTGACGTCCAGGACGCGGTGCCACTGTTCGTCGGGGTTGTCCTCGACGGTACCGGCGGCACCGATGCCCGCGTTGTTGACGAGGATGTCGATCCCGCCGAGCCGCACGGCCGCCTCCTCCACGGCGGCGCGTACGGAGGCGTCGTCGCTGACGTCGGCCTTGAGGCCGAGCAGCGGTTCGCCGACGCCTTCCGGATCGAGGTCGAGGACGGCGACGGCCGCGCCCCGCGCCGCCAGCGCGCGGGCCGTGGCGAGCCCGATGCCGGACGCGCCGCCCGTGACGAGAGCCCTGAGGCCGGTCAGTTCGGTCATGCCACTTCCTCCTGCACGGCGCGGTCGGCCACCCAGAACGTGCCGTCCGGGTAGAGGTACTCGGCGATGGACTCCGCACGCATGGTGGCGGAGAAGCCGGGGGCGAGCGGCGCGGTGTAGTGGCCGTCCCGGATCACCACCGGATCGACGAAGTGCTGGTGGAGGTGGTCGACGTACTCGATGACGCGGTTCTCGGTGGTTCCGGAGAGGACCAGGTAGTCGAACATCGACAGGTGCTGCACCAGCTCGCACAGCCCCACCCCGCCGGCGTGCGGGCACACCGGCACCCCGTACTTCGCGGCGAGCAGCAGGATCGCGAGGTTCTCGTTGACCCCGCCGACCCGCGCCGCATCGATCTGGAGGACGTCGATCGCGCCGGCCTGGAGGAGCTGCTTGAAGACGATCCGGTTCTGCACGTGCTCGCCGGTGGCCACCTTCACGGGAGCGACGGCCTGCCGTACGGCCGCGTGGCCGAGTACGTCGTCGGGGCTGGTCGGCTCCTCGATCCAGTACGGGTCGAACTCGGCGAGTGCGTTGGTCCACGTGATCGCCTCGCCCACGTTCCACCGCTGATTGGCGTCGATGGCGATGCGGATGCCGTCACCCACGGCGCCGCGGGCGGTGCGCAGCCGCCGGATGTCGTCGCTCAGGTCGGCTCCGACCTTGAGCTTGATCTGCGTGAAGCCGTCGGCGACGGCCTGCTTGGCCAGCCGGGTGAGCTTTGCGTCGGTGTAGCCGAGCCAGCCCGGGGAGGTGGTGTAGCCGGGATATCCGCGCTCCAGCAGGGTCGCCTCACGTTCCGCGCGCCCTGTGCGGCCCTCGTGGAGGAGCGTGAGGGCGTCCTCGGGGGTGAGGGCGTCGGCGATGTAGCGGAAGTCGACCTGGGAGACCAGCCACTCGGGCGGGGCGTCGGCGAGCAGCCGCCACAGCGGCTTGCCCTCCCGCTTGGCCGCCAGGTCCCACACGGCGTTGACCACGGCGCCGATCGCCATGTGCATCACGCCCTTCTCGGGGCCGAGCCAGCGCAGCTGGCTGTCGCCGACCAGATCCCGGCTGACCGATCCGGGATCGGCGCACAGCTCCGCTACGGAGCGGCCCATGACATGGGGTCTCAGTGCGTCGATCGCGGCGACCTGGACGTCGTTGCCGCGTCCGATGGTGAAGGTGAAGCCGTGTCCTTCGTGCCCGTCGCCGGCGTCGGTGCGCAGGACGACGTAGGCGGCGGAGTAGTCGGGGTCCGGGTTCATCGCGTCGGAGCCGTCCAGTTCCCGCGAGGTGGGGAAGCGGACGTCGTAGGTGTCGACGGCGGTGATCCGAGCGGAGGTTGCAGTCAAGGTGGTGCTGCCTTTCACGCTTGGGCGAAGATCTGGCGCTGGCTGCCGAGGCCGTCGATGGAGGGCTCGACCGTGTCGCCGGGGCGGAGGTAGGGGGTGCCGGGAAGACCCAGGGCCACGCCCGCGGGCGTACCGGTGTTGATCACGTCACCCGGTTCCAGGACCATGTACTGGCTCAGGTACCACACGATGTGGTCGACCGCGAAGATCATGTTGCTGGTGTGACCGTCCTGTCGCTTCACACCGTTGACGTTCAGGTGAAGGCCGAGGTTCTGCGGGTCGCCGGCCTCGTCGGCGGTGACGAGCCACGGGCCTAGCGGGTTGAAGGTCTCGCAGGATTTGCCCAGGTCCCACTGCGACGAGTGCTCCAGCTGGAATTCCCGCTCCGATACGTCGTTGCTGATCGTGTACCCGGCGATCACGTCCCGCGCGGCATCCGGTCCGTCCAGGTAGCGCGCCCGGCGGCCGATGACGACCGCGAGTTCGACCTCCCAGTCGGTCTTCACCGATCCACGGGGGATCAGCACCTCGTCGTACGGGCCGACGACCGTGCCGGGGTCCTTCATGAACACCACCGGACGCGCGGGAATCGCGGCGCCGGTCTCGACGGCGTGATCGCGGTAGTTCAGGCCGATGCAGACGACCTTGCCGGGGCGGGTGACGGGCGCCCCGATGCGCAGCCCGTCCGGGTCCAGTTCGGGCAGCTCCGCCGCCGAGACCGCCGCGCGGGCCCGGTCGATCCCGCCGGAGGCGAGGAAGACACCGTCGATGTCCCGGGTCACGGAGGACAGGTCCAGCAGCCGGCCGTCGTCGACGCGTACCGCGGGCCGTTCCTCACCTGGGGATCCGACGCGTAGCAGTTTCACCGGGCAGCTCCCTTGCCGAGCGGGTTTCGGTTTCGTCTTCAGGGTCAGGGCCGGGCGACCTGAGGTGCGCCGGTACGGGCCGTTCGCCAGGGCTCCAGCCATCCGGACGGTCAGTCATCGGATGTATCGCGAGCCACAGCGAACATAGACGCGGAGATCGCAGCTGACAATGCATTCCTCGGATGTATTTCCTCGCCGTTGTCGGCAGACGCTCTCGTACAGCGACGCTTCCGAAGCCGTCCGGGTACGCCTCCAAGTGCACCATCACCCGCGATCCGTCGGACATAACGTGGGGTCAGATGGAGTTCGTCGATACCACGACGCCCCGCGACACGATGCCCCGGCACATCAAGTCAGGCGCACACTCTTGTCAACCTCGGCAACGTCGTCGTAACGTCCCGTCCGAGATACATCGGAGGAATGGCCGGATCATTCGGTGCGCCGTCCAGCGCCCCCCGCCGCCTTCGACACGGCGCGTACGTCCCCCGACCGTCGCCGCGCCCCCCGGCTAAGGAGAGAACACGGCCATGAAGCACACTCGCACCCGCTCCACCGCCGCAGCCGCCACCGCCGTCCTCGCGATGCTGGCCCTCGCCACCGCGTGCAACCGCGAGAGCCCCGGCTCGGCCGCCCCGGGCGGCGACAAGTCCGCCATCGGCATCGACCTGCCCCGCTCCGACTCCGACTTCTGGAACTCCTACGCGCAGTACCTGAAGAACGGCATCAAGACCGACGGCATCAACGCGCTGCCGCTGAGCAACTCGCAGAACGACGTCACCAAGCTGGTCGCCAACGTGCAGGTGTTCCAGAACACGGGCGCCAAGGCCGTCGTCATGGCACCTCAGGACACCGGTGCCATCGCCTCGACCCTGGAGACCCTCGCGTCGAAGAAGATCCCCGTGGTCAGCGTCGACACCAGACCCGACAAGGGCGAGGTGTACATGGTCGTCCGAGCCGACAACAGGGCGTACGGCACCCAGGCGTGCGAGTTCCTCGGCAAGCAGCTGGGCGGTCAGGGCAAGGTCGCCGAGCTCCAGGGCGCCCTTGACTCCATCAACGGTCGCGACCGCTCCGAGGCGTTCGCGGAGTGCATGAAGACGAAGTTCCCGGATATCAAGGTCTTCGAGCTGCCCACCGACTGGAAGGGCGACGTGGCCTCCGCCAAACTGCAGAGCCTGCTCGCGCAGCACCCGGACCTGAACGGCATCTACATGCAGGCGGGCGGTGTCTTCCTGCAGCCCACCCTCGCCCTGCTGGAGCAGAAGGGCCTGCTCCAGCCCGCAGGGCAGAAGGGCCACATCAGCATCGTCTCCAACGACGGCATCCCGCAGGAGTTCGACGCCATCCGCAAGGGCCGGATCGACGCCACCATCTCCCAGCCCGCCGACCTCTACGCCAAGTACGCGCTGTACTACGCCAAGGCCGCCGCCGAGGGCAAGACCTTCCAGCCGGGTGCGACCGACCACGGCTCCACCATCATCAAGCTGCCCAACGGCCTGGAGGACCAGCTCCCCGCTCCGCTGGTCACCAAGGACAACGTCGACGACAAGACCCTGTGGGGCAACAACGTCGGCTGATGGCCGGCCGGCCCCCGCCCCCGCGCGGTCGGGAACGGACGACCCCCGTCCCCCGATCGCGGCCTCCCCCCGCAGCCCCGGGCGCACACCCGCGCACCTCGGCGCCCCAGCCTCCTTACACGAAGGACGGTATCCACCATGGCGGACACCGCGACCGCCCCGGCGACCGGCCCCGGCACCCCGGCCCCGGTGGCCGAGGCGACCGGCATCAGCAAACGATTCGGCGCGACCGTCGCGCTGCGCGACGCCCGCATCACCATCGCCCCGGGCGAGTCGCACGCCCTGGTCGGACGCAACGGCGCCGGCAAGTCGACGCTCGTGTCCATCCTCACCGGCCTCTCGCAGCCCGACACCGGAGCGCTGCGCTTCTCGGGCGAGCCGGCCCCCGCCTTCGGCGACATCGACGCCTGGCGCTCCCGCGTCGCCTGCGTCTACCAGCGCTCCACGATCATCGGTGAGCTGACCGTCGCCGAGAACCTCTTCCTGAACCGGCAGAGCGGCGGCTCGCTGCGGCCCATCCGCTGGAAGCAGCTGCGCCACCGCGCCGCGGAGCTCCTCGGCGAGTACGGCGTCGACGTGGACCCCACCGCCCGGGCGAGGGACCTCACCGTCGAGCAGCGGCAGTTCGTGGAGATCGCCCGGGCCCTGTCGTTCGGCGCCCGCTTCATCATCCTCGACGAGCCGACCGCGAAGCTCGACGGCCGCGGCATCGGCCGCCTCTTCGACAAGCTCCGCGACCTCCAGCGCCAGGATGTCGCCTTCCTCTTCATCTCCCACCATCTGCAAGAGGTGTACGACCTCTGCACCACGGTCACGGTCTACCGCGACGCGGCCCACATCCTCACCGCACCCGTCACCGAGCTCGGACACACGGCCCTGGTGGAGGCCATGACCGGCGAATCCGCCTCCACGGTCACCGCCACCGCCGGCCGCCCCCCGGGCACGCGGGCCGACGCGACGGAACTGCTCGCGATCAACAGCCTGACGCTGCCCGGTGCCTGCGAGGACATCTCCCTCGCCGTACGCTCCGGCGAGGTCGTCGGGCTCGCCGGCGCCACCGCCAGCGGCAACGTGCAGGTGGGCGAGGCGGTCGCCGGTCTGCACCGCGCCAAGGGCGGCCGGATCTCGGTCGGCGGCAGGACCGTGCGCACCGGCAGCGTGCCGTCCGCGCTCACCGCCGGCGTCGGTCTGGTCCCCGAGGACCGCCACCACCAGGGGCTGGTCGGCAACCGCAGCGTGGCGGAAAACGCGACGCTCACCGTCACCGACCAGCTCGGCCCGTACGGCATCGTGCTGCCCGCCCGCACCAGGGCCTTCGCGCAGCGCGTGATCCGGGACCTCGACATCAAGACTCCCGGCGTCGCCACCCCGGTCTCCGCCCTCTCCGGCGGCAACCAGCAGAAGGTCGTCGTGGCCCGCGCCCTGGCCACCGATCCGCACGTGCTCGTGGCCATCCGCCCCACCAACGGTGTGGACGTCAAGTCCAAGGAGTTCCTGCTCGGCAGGATCCGGCAGGTCGCGGAGGGCGGCAAGGCCGCGCTGATCGTCTCCGACGAGCTGGACGACCTCAAGGTCTGCGACCGGGTCGTCGTCATGTTCCACGGGCGCGTGGTGGCCGAGTTCGACCACGGATGGAGGGACGAGGACATCGTCGCCGCCATCGAGGGCGTCGCGGGCGACCAGGCTCCTGCCACCACGACGTCTCCCACATCCGCCCTACCCGCTTCATCCGCCTCCTGCGGCGCAGACGAGCACGGAAGGTAGTCATGTCCGCCACCACAGATCTCACCGAGCCCGCACCGAGGACGGCGACGCCGACCGCGGCGGACACCGCCCACCGTCGGGTCGGTCTCGGGCGCTTCCGTGAACTGTCCCTGGTCCCGGCGATCCTCGTCCTGGGCCTGATCGGGTTCATCGTCTCGCCTGCCTTCCTCACCGCCGACAATCTGATCGGTGTGGCCCAGCAGTCCACCGAGCTGAGCCTGCTGGTGCTCGCCACGACCTTCGTCCTGATCGCCGGCCGGATGGACCTGTCCCTGGAGTCCACCATCGGCGTGGCCCCCGTCATCGCCGTGTGGCTGATCCTGCCCTCCAGTGGGGGCCGGTTCACCGGACTCGGCCTCTTCCCCGAGTGGACGGCCATCCCGCTCTGCCTGCTGGTCGGGGCGCTGATCGGTGCCGTCAACGGCTTCCTCATCCTCAAGCTGCGCCTCAACGGCTTCATCGTCACCCTCGGCGCGCTGACGATGCTCCGCGGACTGCAAGTCGCCCTCTCCGAAGGCCAGTCCATCGTCGAGCTGCCCTCGTCCTTCACCTACCTGGGCAGGGCGTCCTGGCTGGGCGTGCCCGCCGCGATCTGGGTGTGCGCGCTGCTCTTCGCGATCGGCGGCAGTGCGCTGGCCTGGCTCCGGCACGGCCGGGCCCTGTACGCGATCGGCGGCAATGCCGAGGCCGCCCGCACCGCGGGCATCCGCGTCGACCGCACCGTGTGGGTCGTCCTCATCCTCGGCAGCGTTCTCGCCGCGTTCGCCGGTACCCTCTACAGCGGGCACTACGGCTCCATCTCCGCCACGCAGGGCAGCGGCTGGATCTTCCAGGTCTTCGCCGCGACCGTCATCGGCGGAGTCAGCCTCAACGGCGGCAAGGGTTCCGTTTTCGGCGCCCTCACCGGCGTCCTCACCCTCCAGCTCGTCGTCAACGTCATGACGCTGGCGGGCGTACCGCCCCTGTGGAACCAGTTCCTCAATGGCGCCATCATCATTGTCGCCCTGGTCATCTCCCGGTTCGCGTCCGGCGAGAAGCAAGAATAGCCCCGTCCCACAAGCGGCTCCGCAGGCCCCGGTCCGGGTCCGGCGGAGCCACCGTCCCGAACACACCCCGCACGGAGAGGCACGTTAGTGGCACTGACGGACGAGGCGATCGACAAGATCAAGGCGATGATCCTCGACGGCGAACTCGCTCCCGGCTCCCGCCTGCCCAAGGAGGAGATCCTCGCCGCACAACTCGGCTTGTCCCGGAATTCGCTGCGCGAGGCAGTGCGTGCACTGACGGCCATGCGCATCCTGATCACCCGTCAGGGCGACGGGACGTACGTTTCCAGCCTGGAGCCCCATCTCCTGCTGGAGAGCCTCTCCTTCGCCGCCGACGTCTCCCAGGGCCACACGGCACTCCAGCTGATCCAGGTGCGCCGCCTGCTGGAACCGCAGGCGACCGGGCTGGCCGCCGCCCTGCTGACGCCGGAGGACCTCCAGGAACTGCGCGACATCCTCGACAGGTCCCGGGCCGCCACCACCGTGGAGGAGTTCGTCGCCCACGACATCGCCTTCCACCTCAGGATCGTCGAAGCCGTCGGCAACCCCGTGCTGTCGATGCTCCTGCAGGTGCTCTCCACCCGCACCCAGCGCGTCCGCATCGTCCGCGGCAGCCGGACCCGTCACGCATTGGAAAACGCCCACCAGGACCACGAGCAGATCCTCGGCGCGCTCCAAGCACGCGACGCCCTGCTGGCCACCGCCGCCACGACCGTCCACATCACGGCCGTGGAGCAGTGGCTGGCCGCCAGTCTGAACGACGACCCGCTGCGAGCGATCGACGACTGATCCGGTCGGTCCGCCCCGCACCTAGCGGGCAGGCAGGCGAGCGGGATCGGCGATGATCTGCCGGACGGTCGACCATGCCGCGCCCAGCACCGGTCCGCGGCGCCCCAGGGCGGAGGGGCGCACCGACTCCGGGGTCCAGGGCCGGACGGTGACCCGGGCGGCCAGTTCGGCGCGTAGCGACGGGAGGAGCCAGTCGGCGAGTTCGGCGTAGGCGCCGCCCAGAACGAGGCCGTCCGGGTCGATCAGGTTCACCGCCGAGGTCAGGGCGAGGCCCAGTGCCCGTCCCGCACGGTCCAGGGCGCGCAGGGTCGCCGCGTCCCCGGCGGCCGCCCGCTCGGCCAGCAGGGCCACCGGGTCGCCGACGTGTCCCAGCCCGGCCTCGCGCAGCACGGCCGCTTCGCCCGCGTACTGCTCCAGGCAGCCGCGTGCCCCGCAGGCGCAAGGGGCGCCCTCCGGGTGGACGGGCAGGTGGCCGAGTTCGCCCGCGAAGCCGCGGGCGCCCCGGAACAGCTGCCCGCCGATGACCAGTGCGGCACCGATTCCGGCCTCGGCGGAGACGTGTACGAAGGTCTCGGCGGGGTTTCCCCGGTGCCACTGCTCGGCCAGCGCCCCGAGGTTGGCCTCGTTCTCCGGCTCGGGCACGGTGTCGGGGTCGGGCCAGTGGTCGGCGGGGCGCACTGCCTGCCAGCCGAGGTTCGGCGCGTTCGCGACCAGCCCGCCCGGCGCGTTCGGCACCACCCCCGGCACGGCCAGGACGCGGCCCTCGACGCTCAGGCCGAGGGCGGCGGCCTCGGCCTCCGCCTCGGCGCCCAGCGCGGCCGCCTCCGCCAGCACCTCTCCTGCCGGCCGGCCCGCGTTGGCCCGCTCCACCCGACGCCACACCCGGGGTTCACCGCGCAGGTCCACGACGCAGGCGGCGAGATGGGTGACGCCGACCTCCAGGCCGAGGCCCGCGGGACCCCGGTCGTTCAGGGCCAGTGCCCGTCCGGGGCGGCCGACCCGTCCGCTGGGCGCGGTCTCCGTCTCGGTCAGCGCCCCGCGACCGATGAGCTCGTCGACCATGGAGGAGACTGCCGGCCTGGTCAGGCCCGTGTGCCCGGCCACGTCCGCCCGGGAGAGCGGTCCGTGCGCGGCGACCGCGCCGATCACCACCGCGAGGTTCTGCCGGCGCATCCCCTGCTGCGAGGCGGGCGCGGCCTCCGCGCCCCCGCTCGCCCTGCCGGTCCCCGTCATCGACCCGACCCTCCTATCGCTCTCCCTGCGGGGCCTCCTGCAGGGCCCGCGCCCGCCGCAGCGTACTGGTGATCCGTTCGAGCGTGTCGTCGTCACGGGTCACCGGGTCCAGCACCCGGCCCTCGGCGGTCCGCCAGCGCCGGGCGACGGCGTCGGCCGGCTCACCGGTGAGCAGTGCGGCGGCCTGGGCGGCGGCCCCGAGCGCGACCGGTTCCTGGGCCGCCGGCACCTGAACCGCCCGGCCGGACAGCCGCAGGACGGTCCGCTGCCAGGCCCGGCCGCGGGCTCCGCCGCCGATCAGCAGCAGGGGTTCGTCGGGGGCGGGGTTCTCGCCTCCGGCACGCAGTACGTCGTCCAGGGCGGCGAGCAGGGCGTGGGCGGCGCCGTCGTAGGCGGCCTGGAGCAGCTGTCCCGGCGTGGTGTCGTGGCGCAGGCCGTGGACGAGGCCGGAAGCATGCGGGAGGTTCGGTGTGCGCTCGCCGTCCAGATGCGGAAGCACCACCACCGTGCCGCCTTGCTCGACGTCCTCGCGGTCGCGGCCGACGAGGGCGGCGATGCGGTCGACGGCGAGGGTGCAGTTGAGCGTGCAGGCGAGCGGCAGCCAGCCGCCGAGGGCATCGGCGAAGCCGGCGACGGTTCCGCTCGGGTCGGCGGGCCGGGTCCGGCCGACGGCGTAGACGGTGCCGGAGGTACCGAGGCTCAGCACCGGACGCCCGGGGGTCAGGCCCAGCCCGAGGGCGGCGGCCATGTTGTCGCCGGTCCCGGTGGCCACCAGCGCCCCCTCGCGCAGCGGCATCCCGGCTCGGACGACGCCCGCCCGGGCGCCCGGCGGGAGGACCTGCGGCAGCAGCCCGGGGTCGAGGCCGATCCGGCCGAGGACGTCCCGGTCGTAGCCGTCCGGGCCCCACCAGCCGGTGCCCGACGCGTCACCGCGGTCCGTCACCGCCTCACCGGTCAGCCGCTCCGTCAGAAAATCGTGGGGCAGTCTGACGGCTGCGACGCGGTCGGCGGCGGCCCGCTCGTTCGCGCGCAGCCAGGCCCATTTGGCGGCCGTGAAGGCGGCCGTCGGGACGCTTCCGGTGCGGCGGGCGAGCTCTGCCGTACCGAACGCGGCCGCGAGCTCGGCGGCCTGCGGGGCGGAGCGGACGTCGTTCCAGAGCAGTGCCGGGCGCACCGGCCGGCCGGCCGCGTCGAGGGTGACCAGGCCGTGCTGCTGGCCGGCGATCGAGCAGGCGGCGGCGTGATCCGCCCAGCCGGTGCCGGCCACGGCCTCGCCGAGCGCCCGCCACCACTGTTCGGGGTCGCTCTCGCGTCCGGCGCCCGCGCTGACGGCGTGCGCGGCGCGGCCCTCGCCCAGGACGGCGCCGGTGTCCAGGTCGACGGCGAGGGCCTTGGTGGACTGGGTCGAGCTGTCGACACCGATCACGACACGCTGAGCAGACATGCGTTCCTCCGGTGGGGTTCCTTCTGGCGTCCCGGCATACTAATTTGTTTTTCGCCATTACAAATAGCCCTCGGCCCTGAACCGGAGATCCTCATGACCAGCGACCCGCTCGTCCCCACTCCCGCGCACAGGTTCACCTTCGGCCTGTGGACCGTCGGCTGGCAGGGCCGGGACCCCTTCGGCGACGCCACCCGGCCAGCCCTCGACCCGGTCGAGACCGTGGAGCGGCTGGCCGGGCTCGGCGCCTACGGCGTCACGTTCCACGACGACGACCTGATCCCCTTCGCGGCCGGCGACACGGCACGCGAGCAGGCGGTCAAGCGCTTCCGCACCGCACTCGACACGGTCGGGCTGAAGGTGCCGATGGCCACCACCAACCTCTTCACCCACCCGGTGTTCAAGGACGGCGCCTTCACCGCCAACGACCGGGACGT
This sequence comes from Streptomyces sp. NPDC059989, assembly GCF_042736975.1. Taxonomy (NCBI): domain Bacteria; kingdom Bacillati; phylum Actinomycetota; class Actinomycetes; order Kitasatosporales; family Streptomycetaceae; genus Streptomyces; species Streptomyces sp. NPDC059989. Next base: position 21,189 of record NZ_JBHWUO010000016.1, on the reverse strand, counting down.
CCGCCGGTACGCGCTGCGCAAGACGATCCGCAACATCGACCTGGCCGTGGAACTCGGCGCCTCGGTCTACGTCGCCTGGGGCGGCCGCGAGGGCGCGGAGTCGGGCGCGGCCAAGGACGTGCGCACCGCCCTCGACCGGCTGAAGGAGGCCTTCGACCTGCTGGGCGAGTACGTCGAGAGCCAGGGATACGACCTGCGCTTCGCGATCGAACCCAAGCCCAACGAGCCGCGCGGCGACATCCTGCTGCCCACCATCGGCCACGCCCTGGCGTTCATCAACGAGCTGGACCGGCCCGAGCGGGTCGGCCTCAACCCGGAGGTCGGCCACGAGCAGATGGCCGGGCTGAACTTCCCGCACGGCATCGCCCAGGCCCTGTGGCACGGCAAGCTGTTCCACATCGACCTCAACGGCCAGTCCGGCATCAAGTACGACCAGGACCTGCGCTTCGGCGCGGGCGACCTGCGCCAGGCCTTCTGGCTGGTCGACCTGCTGGAGTCGGCCGGCTACGACGGCCCCCGCCACTTCGACTTCAAGCCGCCGCGCACCGAGGACTCCGCCGGTGTCTGGGCCTCGGCGGCCGCCTGCATGCGCAACTACCTGCTCCTGGCGGAGCGTTCCCGCGCCTTCCGGGCCGACCCGGAGGTCCGGGCCGCGCTCGCCGCCTCCCGACTGCCCGAACTCGCCCTCCCCACGGCCGAGGACGGCCTGGCCGGGCTGCTGGCCGACCGGTCCGCCTTCGAGGAGTTCGACGTCGATGCCGCCGCCCGACAGGGCATGGCCTTCGAGCACCTGGACCAGCTCGCCCTCGAACACCTCCTCGGCGCCCGCTGAGCCCGTACGCCCCATGAGCCGGGCCGTGGCATTCCACGGCCCGGCTCCACCACGAGGGGGCCGACGGCTTCGCCCGGCTCAGGCCGGGTAGGCGAGGCCGGCCTCCAGGGTGCCGGCGGGCCAGGCCTGGACGGTACCGGCCGGCCCGTCGAACCGGAGCTGCCAGGGATGCGGGCTGTCGGTGGTCACATGGAGGCGGTCACCCTCGCGGCGCAGTCTGAAGCGGGCCACCTCGCCGGGGCCGTCGGTGCACGGAATCACCACGGTGCGCTCGGCGCCGTCGGCGAAGGCGTGCACCCGCAGCTCCACGCCGTCCGCCCAGGCGGAGACGGGGTGCTGATCGTCGGCGCCGAGCGGGATGACGGAGTCGGGGCGGGCCAGCAGCGGCAGGGTGTGGAAGCCGTGCTGCTCACGGGCCCAGCGGGGACCGGTGATCTGAGCGCCCGTCAGGATGTTCGTCCACGTTCCTTCCGGCACGTAGTACTCGACCGTGCCGTCGTCTGTGAAGACCGGGGCGACGAGGAGGTCGTCGCCGAGCATGTACTGCCGGTCGAGCGCGGCGGCGGCGGGGTCGTCGGGGAATTCCAGCACCATGGCGCGCATGACGGGGATGCCGGTGGCGTGGGCCTGTTGGGCGGCGCGCTGGAGGTAGGGGGCGAGGCGGTGCTTGAGCAGGGTGAACTCCCGGGTGACGTCGACGGCCTCCTCGCCGTAGTCCCACGGGACGCGGTAGGACTTGCTGCCGTGCAGGCGGCTGTGCGAGGAGAGGAGGCCGAACTGCACCCAGCGCTTGAAGACGGTGGGGGTAGGGGTGCCCTCGAAGCCCCCGATGTCGTGGCTCCAGAAGCCGAAGCCGGACAGGCCCAGGGAGAGGCCGCCGCGCAGTGACTCGGCCATGGCGTTGAAGTGGGATTCGCAGTCGCCGCCCCAGTGCACGGGGTACTGCTGGTCGCCGGCGGTGGCGGAGCGGGCGAAGAGCAGCGCCTCGCCCTCGCCGCGCACCTCGCGCAGCAGCTCGAAGACGGCACGGTTGTAGAGGTGGGTGTAGTAGTTGTGCATCCGCTCCGGGTCGGAACCGTCGTGCCAGGCCACGTCGGTGGGGATGCGCTCGCCGAAGTCGGTCTTGAAGCAGTCCACGCCCATCTCCAGCAGGGTGCGCAGCTTCCCGGTGTACCAGTCGCGGGCGGCGGGGTTGGTGAAGTCCACCAGGGCCATGCCGGGCTGCCACAGGTCCCACTGCCACACGCTGCCGTCCGGGCGCCGCGCCAGGTGGCCGTCGCGCATGCCCTCCTCGAACATCGCCGACTTCTGCGCAATGTAGGGGTTGATCCAGGCGCTGATCCGCAGTCCCCGCTCCTTGAGGCGGGTCAGCATGCCGGCCGGGTCGGGGAAGGTGTCCGGGTGCCACTCGAAGTCGCACCACTGGTACTCGCGCATCCAGAAGCAGTCGAGGTGGAAGACGCTCAGCGGGATGCCGCGCCCGGCCATGCCGTCGACGAAGCGGTTGACGGTGGCCTCGTCGTAGTCGGTGGTGAAAGAAGTGGTCAACCACAGGCCGAGCGCCCAGGCCGGGGGCAGGGCGGGGCGGCCGGTGAGCGCGGTGTAGCGCTCCAGGATCTGCTTGGGGGTCGGGCCGTGGACGACGAAGTACTCCAGCGACTGGTCCTCGACGCTGAACTGCACCTGGCCGACCGACTCGGAGCCGACCTCGTAGCTGACCTTGCCGGGGTGGTTGACGAAGACCCCGTACCCCCGGTTGGTCAGGTGGAAGGGGATGTTCTTGTACGCCTGCTCGCTACTGGTGCCGCCGTCGGCCTGCCAGATGTCCACGACCTGCCCGTTCTTGACGAACGGAGTGAACCGCTCCCCCAGCCCGTACACCGACTCGCCGACACCGAGGGAGAGTTGCCCGAGCATGAAGTGCCGGCCGGAGGCGTCGGTGGCGAAGCCGGTGCCGCGCTCGCCCACGGAGGTCAGCGTCCGCCCGCCGGCGGTGAACTCCAGGCGCCACGGCCGGGAGGTGTCCACGCGCAGCGACAGGTCGCCCGCGCTGAGCTCGACCACCGCGCCGTCCCGGTACACCTTCCCCACATCCGGCCCGGCGCCGGGCAGCGCGTACTCCGGCCCCCTCCGCACCGAACCGGCGTGGTGGGTGACGCGGACCCCGATCACGCCCTCGGCCGGCGCCCAGCACTCCACGGTCAGCAACGGACTGTTGAGCGTGTCGCCACGGCCGCGCACGTGCTTCACCGGCGCGTAGAGGGTCATCCGGTGCTCGTCGGCCCGGACGTCCGCGACCTCGGTGGCGTAACGCGTGGTGACGCCCGGGCGCATCAGCCAGTAGCCGTCGGTGAACTTCATCGTGCGGGTTCCTCCGTCCGCGCGCGGTGCGCGGTGATCAGGCCCCGGTACCAGTGGTAGCTGTCCTTGGGCGTTCGGGTCAGGGTGTCGTAGTCGACGTGGACCAGGCCGAAGCGCTGGCTGTACCCCCGCGCCCACTCGAAGTTGTCCAGTAGCGACCAGACGTAGTAGCCGCGCACGTCCACCCCCGCGGAGATGGCGTCGGCGACGGCGGCGAGGTGGTCCGCGAGGTAGTCGATCCGCGCGGTGTCATGGACCCGGCCGTCGGGGCCGACGGTGTCGTCCTCCGCGGAGCCGTTCTCGGTGATCCAGACCGGCGGCAGCCGCGGGTGGCGGGCGTGGAGTTCGCGGAGCAACTCCGTGAGCGCGTCCGGGACGACGGGCCATCCCATGGTGGTGTGCCGGGTCCTGTACCGGTCCAGCTCGGTGACGCCGATGTCCACGGCGGTGCGCACTTCGGGGTCGGCCTCGCGGTGGGGGGCGGCGGCGAACGTCACCGGTCGGTAGAAGTTGACGCCGAGGAAGTCCAGCGGGGCGCCGATCAGCTCCAGATCGCCCGGCAGTCGCCAGGGACCGTCGGCGAGGCCTGCCCAGGTCTCGGCCTCGTGCGCGGGGTAGCGGCCGGCGAGGAGCGGCTCGGTCCAGACCTCGTTGTGGAGGACCTTGGCACGGCGCAGGGCGGCCCGGTCCTCGGGGAGGGCGGAGGCGAGGTGGATGCGGTCGAGGTTGAGGGTGATCCCGACCTCCTGGGCGCCCGCGGCGCGCAGCTCCCGTACCGCGAGGCCGTGGCCGACCAGCAGGTGGTGTGCGGCCGCCAGCGCGCCGCGGCCCTCCTCGGCACCGGGTGCGTGCCGCCCCTCGGCGTAGCCCACGAAGGCGGAGCAGTACGGCTCGTTGAGGGTGATCCAGCGCTCCACCCGGTCCCCGTAGCGCTCGGCCGCGAGGGCCGCGTACTGCGCGAACGCCTCGGCGGTCTCCCTGACGCGCCAGCCGCCGCGGTCCTCCAGGGCTTGGGGCAGATCCCAGTGGTAGAGCGTGACGGCGGGGGCCACTCCGGCGGCCAGCAGCTCGTCGATCAGGCGGTCGTAGAAGTCCAGGCCCTCGGGGTTGACCGGTCCGGTGCCCCGGGGCAGCAAGCGGGACCAGGCGATCGAGAAGCGGTAGCCGTCGACGCCGAGCCCGCGGAGCAGGGCGACGTCCTCGCCGTATAGGTGGTAGTGGTCGCAGGCGGTGTCGCCCGTGGCACCGGCGAGCGTACGGCCGGGGGTGTGGCTGAAGGTGTCCCAGATGGACGGGCCGCGGCCGTCCTCGTCGTGGGCGCCCTCGATCTGGTAGGCGGCGGTCGCGGCACCGAAACGGAACCCGGCGGGCAGTTCCGGGAAGGCCGGGGTGCTCATGGGCAGTACCTCATGGGTCTGTCGGGCTCCTGGCTCTCGTAGGGCAGTGCGTGGGGCGGCCGGGCGCGTGAGCCGCCCTCGCGCGGTCCGCCCGGTCCGGTGTACAGCGCCGGTCAGAGCTCCGGTCCCAGGCCGCGCTCGCGCAGCCAGGCCAGTTGGACGGGCGGGTTGGAGCCGCAGCCGCCGCCGTGGTCGCCGAACGGCCACACGGTCATGGTGCGGTCCTCGCCCGCGTACCGGTTGAAGGCGGCGTAGACCGTGGAAGGCGGGCAGACCGGGTCCATCAGGCCCACGCTGAACAGCGCCGGCGCGGTGGCCCGCCGGGCGAAGTGGACGCCGTCGAAGTGGTCGAGGGTGGCGAAGGCCGGCTCCACGCGGTGGCGGCTGTGCCAGCGCAGGTACTTGGCGATCTCCTGGTACGGACCGTCGCCGCAGATCGCGGCGGCGTGGCGGAAGTGGCACAGGAACGGGACGTCCGGCATCGCCGCCGCCACCCGGTCCCCGGCCAGACCGGCGACGGCGAGCGCCAGACCGCCGCCCTGGCTGGCTCCGGCCACCACGATCCGACGGCCGTCGAGTCCGGGCAGCTCCGCGACCGCGTCCACCGCCCGCACGCAGTCGGTGACCAACCGCCGGTAGTAGTAGGTGTCGGGAGAGTCGATGCCGCGGGTCATGAAGCCCTCGACCCACTGCGTGCCGTCACCCACGCCCCGGTCCGGGGTGTCGTGGCCCTGGCCCCGGCTGTCGACGACGAGTTGGGCGTAGCCCGCGGCGGACCAGAACAGGTGCTCGGTGGGCAGTCCTCGACCGCCGCCGTAGCCCATGTAGGTGACGACGACCGGCAGCGGTGCGGCCGCGTCGCGCGGGCGCAGCAGCCAGGCGGCCACCGGCTCGCCGTTCCAGCCTGGGAAGCGCACGTCGTCCACCTCGACGGTGCTCAGCAGGTGCTGGGCGGTGACCCGTTCCACCTTGATCGCCGCGTCGTGCGACCGGGCTTCGGCAAGGGTCCGCCGCCAGAAGGCGTCGAAATCGGCTGGGTCGGACAACTCTGGTCGGTAGCCGACGAGTTCGTCCGCGTCGAGGTCTGTGAGCGGCATGGGGATTCCTCCGGTCGGAGAGGTGACGAGGTGGCGGAGCTCGGCGGTGGGCCTTGCCCCGCAGGTACGGGCACTGGTGTGGGAGGGGTGGCGGCCCGGCCCCCCGGACGGGCCGCCGGTCTCACGGGTGCGGGCCTCAGTCGGTCCCGCCGGACGCGGTGAAGCTGAAGGCGGCCAGGCGGAAGCCGCCGTGCAGGGTCAGCCGCAGGTCGTGGACGCCGGCCGGCGGAGCGGCGAGCTCGGCCGCGACGGTCGTCCACGTGTAGCGGTTGCCGGTGGCCGGAACGCCGATCTCCGCCAGCAGCCGGTCACCGGCCCGGAGTTCCAGCCGCGCCTCCCCCGAACCCGCGTCCTCGAGGGCGGTCTCGACCTCCACCCGGACCGCCCCGGAGAGATCGACGTCGCGGAAGAGAAGGGTCGCGGGCCGCGCCGGATCGGACTGGGTCACTGCGTCGCCGCTGGTGCGGGTGGCGTCGACGACGGTGGTGGCCGCGTGGTCGTCGAAGTCGACGGTCAGGGTTCGACGTCCGACGACCACGCGGGGTGCGGGGGCCGTCCCGGTCACCGTGAGCCGCGCGGTGAGGACCGGGTGCTCGGCGGAGCGGCCGGCGGTGATCTCGTATCCGCCGGGGTCGACGGTGAAGGCGCCGGTCGATACGTCCCAGTGGGCGAGCCGGTCGGCCGGGAGCGAGAACGTCAGTTCCCGGCTCTCGCCCGGATCCAGGCGGACCTTGCGGAAGTCGGCGAGGCGCCGCCGGGGGGCCTCGTAGCGGGCGTCCGGCGCGCGGACGTAGAGCTGGACCACCTCGCTGCCGGACCGTCGGCCGGTGTTGGCCAGTGTCACCGTGATGTCGACCGAACCGTCCCGGCCGATCGACGGCTGCGACAGGCTCAGGTCGCGGTAGGCGAAGTCGGTGTAGGACAGCCCGTGGCCGAAGGGATAGAGGGGTGCGGTCCGGTGGTACTGGGAGGTCCAGCCGGCCCTTGATGACGTCGTAGTCGAGCGGGTCCGGCAGCGGGTCGTCGCCCCGGTACCAGGTCTGCGGGAGGCGGCCGGCGGGCTCGGCCTCCCCGAGCAGCACCGCGGCCAGCGCGTGGCCCGTCTCCTGCCCGCCGTGGGAGGTCCACACCACGGCGGGCAGGTGCTCGTCGGCCCAGTCGACGGCGTACGGGTAACTGCTCATCACCACCAGTGCCGTCTCGGGGCGGGCGGCCGCGACCGTGCGCAGCAGTGCCTCCTGGGTCTCGGGCAGGTCGAGGCCCGCGCGGTCCTCGGTCTCGCGGCCGTTGATCAGCGGGTGGTTGCCGAGGACGACGACCGCCGCGTCGGCGCTCTCCGCGGCCGCCCGCGCCTCGGCCGCGCCGTCGCGCAGCAGTTCCCGCTGCGAGCGCTCGGCGGCGTCCGGGGTCAGGGCGGTGACGGTCACCCGGCCGTCGGCCGGGTCCACGGCGGCGTAGCGTCCGGTGCGCACGGAGCGCAGCAGCACGGCGCCGTCCCCGGCCGGTTCGAGCCGGAAGGTCTCGTGGATCTCCCAGCTCTTGAGCACCTCCTGGTCGGCCGCCGGCGAGTCGTCGGTCTTGAGGCTCAGGTAGCGGCCGGTGTCGGCGTCGCGCAGCGTCAGTACGCCGCGACCCCAGTCGGCCACGTCGAAGGCGGTCTTGCCCAGCACTTCCCCGGTGGAGCCGGAGCGCAGCGCGATCCGGTCGGCGCCTTCCTCGCGGACCACCTCGCCGCCGTGGAGGCCGAGGGCCTCGGCGAGTCCGGCGGCGACGGTGACCTGGTAGGGCATGGTGCCGCTGTACCAGTCCTCGCACAGCGTGTCGGCGAGTGGGCCGATGACGGCGATCCGCGGTGTCCGCGCCGCGTCGAGCGGCAGCAGGCCGTCGTTCTTGAGCAGCACCACCGACTCGGTCGCGGCGTGCCGCGCCAGGTCGCGGTGCTCGTTGCAGTCGACGACCTCGGGCCCGATGCCGGCATAGGGGTCGAGTTCGGGGTCGAACTCGCCGAGCCGGAACCGGAGTTCCAGCTGCCGCCGGACGGCGCGGTCCACGTCGGCCCCGTCGATCAGGCCGCGCTCCAGAGCCTCGCGCAGTCGGCCGACCGGCGTCGCGCTGTCCTCGCCGTGGTCGGTGAAGCTGTCGATGCCGGCCTTGAGCGCCGCCGCGTGGGACTCGGCGTGGTCGTCGAAGTACTCCTGCAGGTCGACCAGATTGGACGGGGCTTCGGCGTCGCTGACCACGAACAGCTCGTGGCCGGTCGGCTCCGCCCAACGGCGCAGTTCCGCCTCGATGAGCGGGCTCACGTGGCAGGGACGGCCGTTGACGAGGTTGTAGGCGGCCATGGCGCCGGTAGCGGCGCCGGATGCGACGACGGGGCGGAAAGCGGCCAGGTCGTACTCGTGCAGCACACGCGGGCGCAGCCCGGAGGAGGTGGTGCAGCGGTCGTCCTCGTTGTTGTAGGCGAGGAAGTGCTTGAGCACCGGGGCCGCCCGCAGGTAGGTCGGGTGGTCGCCCGACAGGCCCCGGCAGTACGCCTCCCCGAGACGGCCGGTGTGCAGCGGGTCCTCGGAGTAGCCCTCCTCGTTGCGTCCCCAGCGCGGGTCGCGCAGCAGGTTCAGCACGGGCGCCCAGGCCTGGAGGCTGTGGGGGGCGCCGCCGCCGACGGGCGGGCGGTGGTGGTGGTGGAAGGCGCGCAGCTCGTCCGAGACGGCCTCGGCGACCCGGTGCACCAGGTCCTCGTCCCAGGTGGCGCCGAGGCCGACGGCCTGCGGGAAGACGGTCGCCACTCCCATCCAGGAGACCCCGTGCAGGGCCTCGCTCCCGGTACGGAAGGAGCCGACGCCGAGGCGCGGGACGGCCGGTACGCGCTGGTGCAGCATCGCGATCCGCTCGTCGAGCGTGAGCCGTTCGAGCAGGTCGTCGACACGCTTGCGCAGCGGTAGCGCCGGATCGCGGAAAGGAGGCGGACCGGCTGCGGACGCGGACAGGGAACTCACGTGGACGACCCCTCGGCAGGCTGGGCGTTGGCCATTTGTCGAAGCGCTTCGACGCTGACACGAACCGGTGTCACTGTCAACTATCCCTGGTACAACTCGATTTATATTTACTCAGACTCACGTCGAGCCCGAAACACACCGTAGGGCGGCGGGCCAGGAGTTTAAGCGCTTCGATAATCCCGGTGGGGCGATGGCTGCGAGGAGGACGAGGACAGCCGTCCCTACTCGGCCGAGAAGCGGTACACCGTCGTCGAGCGGTACTCCTTCCCCGGGCGCAGGAGGGTCGAGGGGTACTCGGGCCGGTTGGGCGAGTCCGGAAAGCGCTGGGTCTCCAGCGCGATGCCCGCGTACGCGAAGTACGGGCGACCGGAGCGGCCGGTCAGCGAGCCGTCGAAGTGGTTTCCGGTGTAGACCTGTAGCCCCGGCTCCGTCGTCAGGCATTCGACGCGCCGGCCGCTGTCGGGGTGGCTCAGGTCGGCGGCCCGCCTGAGCCCGGTGCCGTCGAGCACCCAGTTGTGGTCGAAGCCATCGCCGGCCCGGCGGATCTGCGGGTGTTCCTCGGTGATGCGGGCGCCGATCGTCCGGGCCTCGCGGAGGTCGAACGGTGTGCCGGTGACGGACTCGGCGGGACCGAGCGGTATCAGTTCCGCGTCGACGGGGGTGTAGCGGCCGGCTTCGACCCGCAGCAGGTGGCCGAGCACCGTCCCACAGCCCTCGCCGGCCAGGTTGAGGTACATGTGGTTGGTGAGGTTGACGACCGTCGGGGCATCCGTGGTCGCCCGGTAGGCAAGGGAGAGTTCGCCGTCGGGGCCGAGCAGGTAGGTGACCTCGGCCGTGAGGGCGCCCGGGAATCCCTGGTCGCCGTCGGGGCTGTCCATGCGCAGACGGACGCCGGCCCGCCTGCCCACGCGGACCGGCGCGCCGTCCCAGATGCGGGTGGCGAAGCCGTCCGGTCCGCCGTGCAGGGTGTGGCCGCCCTGCTGGGTCGCCAGCCGGTGCGTCGTGCCGTTGAGGGGCAGCGTTCCGCCGGCGATTCGATTGGCGTAGCGGCCGACCGTCGCGCCGAAGTAGGCGGCCTCCCCGAACAGATCCGCCGCGCTCTCGCAGCCCAGGACGACGTTGGCACACCGCCCGTCCCGGTCCGGCGTGTGCAGGGCCTGCACACGGGCTCCCAGACTGAGCACCTCCGCCGTCACTCCCTCCGGGGAGCCGAACGTCCAGCGGGTGATGCGCCGCCCGTCCGGGAGCTCTGCGGCAGTCTCCTGGGTCACCGTCACTTCACCATGGGATACGAGTGCGTCTCGCGACACGCAACCACTCCGTTCAACGCGGCAGGAAGGGGGCGACGCCCGCCGCACGGGCAGGCGTCATCATCTCGACGGCTCAGGCCGATGACCGCGTTCGCCGCACCTCGCTCGGGTCGGTGAGGGCCGCGGTCGGGGCGGTGGGCGTGGCCAGGGCGGCGTTGCGGATGCGGCGCAGCCGGTGGAGCGGATGGTCCGCACCGGTGCCGAAGTGTCGTGCAGGGCGCGGCACTCCGCGTACGCGCGTCGCAGGCGTCGGCCCGCCCGGGGTCGGGCTGGTACGCCCCCCGGAGCACCCCGCCCATGGCCGCCGCCGCGGACCGCACATCGGGGTACGCCCCAGCGGCGACGGCGTGGATCGCCGATCCGAGGGCCGGACCCTGCTCCGACTCGGCGAGTGAGCGGGGACGGCGCAGTACGTCGGCATGGATCTGCATCGGCAGGGCGCTTCTTCAGGCCCCTGGTGACGATGAACTCGGTGACGGGGACACCGCCCTGCTCCAGGGCCTCGACGATGACGCGGGTACCGAAGGCGGTGGCCTCCAGCAAGGCGGAGCCCCGTCGCGACGCACGCGGACCACCACGGCACGACCGGAGAGGGTGCCGAAGTCGACGCCGACGACGTACCCGTCCGAGCCCCGGACGGCAGGGATCAAGGTCACTTTCTCATCCTTCGCACCGGAAACCGGCATTGCTTCCAGCCGAGTTGAAGGGGGCGTCCTTCGTGATGCAAAATGTTAGCGTTAACAATCGGCCTGTCAAGGGATCCCCGGTGCCGTCGACCGAGTACGGCCGACGCATCGGAGAGCGTGGGCCGCCGGGGCCGTCAGCCCCGGGTCCGACGGTGCCGGCTCAACGGCGCGCGGCGGGACCCGCGCTGCGGCGCAGCACCATCTCGGGCGAGATCCGCACGTGGGTGCGGGTGTGTTCGCCGCCCTCCAGCTCCTCGACGAGCAGTTCCAGGGCCCGGCGGCCGAGCTCGCCGAAGTCCTGCCGCACCGTGGCCAGGGGCGGGGTGAAGTAGGCGGCCTCGGGAATGTCGTCGAAGCCGACCACACTGATGTCGCCCGGGATCGAGCGGCCGGCCTCGTGCAGGGCGCGCAGCAGGCCGAGCGCCATGTGGTCGTTGGCGCAGAAGACGGCGGTGACGTCGTCCAGCTCGGCGATACGCAAGCCCGCCTGGTAGCCGGCGCGCGCACTCCAGTCGCCGGGCTCCACACGCGGCACGGGTGCTCCGGCCGCCTCCAGCGCGTTGCGCCAGCCCTCCTGGCGGTCCTGGCTCTCCATCCAGCCGGCCGGGCCGGCCAGGTGGTGCACGGTACGGTGGCCCAGATCGAGCAGGTGCCTGGTGGCCGCTTCGGCGCCGGACCGGTTGTCCACCGAGACCATGGGAACCCGCGACTGGCTGCCCGGTCCGACCGCGACGACCGGCACGGAGCTGGAGAGCTTGGCCACCGCGCTGACGGCGGAGATCTGGGGCGCGATCACGACCACGCCTTCCACGCCCTGGTCGCGCAGTCGGTCGACAGCCTCCTGAACCGAGCGGCCGTCCAGCGAGTGCAGACTCGTCACGCTGACGAAGTACCCCGCACTGCGCGCGGCCTGCTCGATGCCGTGCAGCATCGAGGCGGGACCGTACAGGGTCGATTCGAAGCTGACCACGCCGAGGGTCTGCGAGCGGCGGGTGACCAGGGCGCGGGCAGCGGAGTTGGGCCGGTAGTCCAGCTCGCGGATGGCGGCGAGCACCCGTTCCCGGGTGCCTGGCCGCACATGCGGGGCGCCGTTGAGCACACGGGACACCGTCTGGTGGGACACGCCGGCCAATTTCGCCACGTCCGCCATCACGGGGTGGCGCCGGTCATTCCCGGCACTCTCGTTTCCCACTCGCACGTCCCTCCTCGACTCCGGGCTACGGTACGCCACTGACCGCCGACGAAGACCGGGTGAGCACTGACGGACGAGCGCATGCGGCGGGGTACCGCGATCCGGTGGGCAGGGACACCGCGGCCCGCAGCCGGCGGTTCCGAGAGCCGCCCACTGCCCGGCCCGGGGCCCAGAGCAAAGTGGCTGATCGCCTGCGCCGTTGTTAACCCAACGGTGATCCGAACAGACCCTTGACGACACACTTGTGAGCGTTAACACTCAGGTATCGCCAGGCCGGAGCCGCTGCAACCGCGACTTCGCGCAGCGCGAGAAAACGACTCCCGGCCGGCCCCGCTCGACCGCTTCCGGTCGCCCAGCCGGGTCGCACTGTGCCGGTCGCGGAACATCACTGGAGGAACTGTGCGGAAGCTTTCAGCGGGCCTCGTCACCCTGGGTCTCACGCTGTCGCTGGCAGCCTGCGGCCAGAGCGCCAACGGAGCGGGCGACAGCACGACCAAGGCCGATGCCAAGGGCGGCCTCGTCGGCATCGCGATGCCGACCAAGTCGTCGGAGCGCTGGATCAACGACGGCAACAACATGGTCAAGGAGTTCCAGGCCAAGGGTTACAAGACCGACCTGCAGTACGGCGACAACGTCGTGGAGAACCAGGTCGCCCAGGTGGAGAACATGATCACCAAGGGGGCCAAGCTGCTGGTGATCGCCGCCATCGACGGTTCCTCGCTCACCAACGTGCTGCAGAAGGCCGCCGACGCCCACGTTCCCGTCATCTCCTACGACCGGCTGATCCGCGGCACGAAGAACGTCGACTACTACGCGACCTTCGACAACTACAAGGTCGGCGTCCTCCAGGGCAGTTACATCGTCGACAAGCTGGGCCTCAAGGACGGCAAGGGCCCCTTCAACATCGAGCTGTTCGCCGGCTCACCGGACGACAACAACGCCACGTTCTTCTTCAACGGTGCGATGAGCGTCCTGAAGCCGTACGTCGACGAGAAGAAGCTGGTCGTGCAAAGTGGCCAGACCTCCTTCAACCAGGTCGCCACACTGCGCTGGGACGGCGGTCTCGCCCAGTCCCGGATGGACAACCTGCTGAGCAAGTCGTACACCGCCGCCCGCGTCGACGCCGTGCTCTCGCCGTACGACGGCATATCGATCGGCATCATCTCGTCGCTCAAGGGCGTCGGCTACGGCACCGGCCAGTCACTGCCGGTGGTCACGGGCCAGGACGCCGAGCTGGCCTCGGTGAAGTCGATCATCGCGGGCGAGCAGACCCAGACCGTCTACAAGGACACCCGCCAACTGGCCAAGGCCGCGGTCCAGATGGGCGACGCGCTGCTGACCGGCGGCAAGCCCGAGGTCAACGACACCGGCCAGTACGACAACGGTGTCAAGACCGTACCGGCGCAGCTGCTCCAGCCGGTCAGCGTCGACAAGGAGAACTACCAGAAGGCCCTGGTGGAGAGCGGCCAGTACACCGCGGACCAGCTCAAGTAGCCCGCGGGGCCCGACCGACGGGTCCGGCGACGCCGAACCGGCGGTGCGGCGCCCGGGAGACCGCCCGGCACCGCACCGCCCCGACGATACGGATGCACAACCATGGCCCGACCCGTTCTCGAGATGCGGTCGATCAGCAAGACGTTTCCCGGTGTCAAGGCCCTCTCCGAGGTCAACCTGACCGTCGCCGCGGGTGAGGTGCACGCCGTCTGCGGTGAGAACGGCGCCGGCAAGTCCACCCTGATGAAGGTACTCAGCGGGGTACACCCCCATGGGGGCTACCAGGGCGAGATCCACTTCGAAGGCGAGCCCTGCCGGTTCAAGGACATCCGGGCCAGCGAGCAGCGCGGCATCGTGATCATCCACCAGGAACTCGCACTGGTTCCCTACCTGTCCATCGCCGAGAACATCTTCCTCGGCAACGAGCACGCCACCCGTGGCGTCATCAGCTGGCACCGGACGCTGACCCACGCCGCCGCACTGATCCGGCAGGTCGGACTCGACGAGAGCCCGCACACCAGGATCGCCGATCTGGGCGTGGGCAAACAGCAGTTGGTCGAGATCGCCAAGGCGCTCGCCAAGAAGGTCAAACTGCTCATCCTCGACGAGCCGACGGCCGCGCTGAACGACGAGGACAGCCGCAAGCTGCTCGACCTGATCCTCGAACTCAAGGCTCAGGGCATCTCCTGCATCCTCATCTCGCACAAGCTGAACGAGATCGCCCGGGTCGCCGACGCCGTCACCATCCTGCGCGACGGGCGGACCATCGAGACCATCGCGATCGGTTCCGAGGGCATCTCCGAGGAGCGGATCATCCGCGGCATGGTCGGCCGCGACCTGGAACACCGCTACCCCGAGCGCACCCCGGAGATCGGCGAGGTCGCCTTCGAAATCGAGGACTGGAGCGTCCGGCACCCGATCGACCACCGGCGCAACGTGGTCGACGGCGCCTCGCTGCACGTCCGTCGAGGCGAGATCGTCGGCATAGCCGGCCTCATGGGCGCCGGCCGCACCGAACTGGCCATGAGCGTCTTCGGCCGCTCGTACGGACGCTGGACCGGGGGCCGGGTGCGGCTGCACGGCCGGGAGATCCGTACCCGGACGGTACCGGAGGCGATCGGGCACGGCATCGCCTACGTGACCGAGGACCGCAAGCAGCTCGGCCTCAACCTCAGCGACGACATCAGCCGGAACATCTCGCTGAGCGCCCTCGGCAAGGTCGCCCGGCGGGGCTGGGTCAACCGGCACGAGGAGGCTCGGATCGCCGAATCGTTCCGGCGGACCATGAACATCAAGGCCCCCTCGGTGTTCGCGGAGACCGGCAAGCTGAGCGGCGGCAACCAGCAGAAGGTCGTCCTCAGCAAGTGGATCTTCGCCGAGCCGGAGGTGCTGATCCTCGACGAACCCACCCGGGGCATCGACATCGGCGCCAAGGCGGAGATCTACACGGTCATCGCCGAACTCGCCGCCCAGGGCAAGACGGTACTCGTCATCTCCTCCGAACTCCCCGAACTCCTGGGCCTGTGCGACCGGATCTACACCATGGCCGAAGGCCGGATCACCGGTGAGGTCACCCGCGCGGACGCCACCCAGGAATCCCTCATGCGGCTCATGACCATGAGCACGGCATACCCCGACAAGCAGGTGTGAGGCATGGCCCAGACCCAGACCACCCCAGAAACCGCGCCCGGCACACCGGAGACCGGCAAACGTCCGTCGGCCGGTGCCGTACTGGCCCGAGCGCTGCGCGGCAACCTGCGCCAGTACGGGATGCTGGTCGCGCTGGCGCTGATCGTGCTGCTGTTCCAGTTCTGGACGGGCGGCATCCTGCTCCAGCCGCTCAACATCACCAACCTGATCCAGCAGAACGGCTACATCCTCATCCTGGCCATCGGCATGATGATCGTCATCATCGCCGGGCACATCGACCTGTCGGTCGGGTCGCTCGCCGCCTTCGTCGGGGCGGCCGCGGCGGTGATGATGGTCAAACACCATGTGCCGTGGCCCGTGGCGGTGGTGGCCGCGCTGCTGATCGGGGCTCTCGCCGGGGCCTGGCAGGGGTTCTGGATCGCCTATCTCGGGATCCCCTCGTTCATCGTCACGCTGGCCGGCATGCTGCTGTTCCGCGGTGGGACCCAGATCCTCCTGCAGGGCCAGACGGTGGCGCCCTTCCCCAAGGGCTTCCAGAACATCAGCAGCGGCTTCCTCCCCGCGGTCGGCCCCCGGACCGACTACCACAACCTCACCCTCCTGCTGGGCCTCGCTGTGCTGGCCGTCGCGATCCTGCAGGAGGTGCGCGGACGGCGGCGGGCCGCCTCGTACGGACTGGAACCTCTCCCGGCCGGGCTGTTCCTGGTGAAGCTCGGCGCGATCACCGCGGCCGTGGCGGCCTTCACGCTGCTGCTGGCCAGCTACCACGGGGTGCCGATCGTCCTGCTGATCCTCGGCGTCCTGCTGGTCGGCTTCGGATACGTGATGCGCAACTCGATCCTCGGCCGGCACACCTACGCCATCGGCGGCAACGAGGCGGCGGCGAGGCTGTCCGGGGTGAAGAGCAAGCGGGTCGTCTTCCTGGCCTTCGTGAACATGGGCGTCCTCGCGGCCCTGGCCGGGCTGGTCTTCGCCGCGCGGCTCAACGCCGGTACGCCGCAGGCCGGCATCAACTTCGAGTTGGAGGCGATCGCCGCCGCCTTCATCGGCGGCGCCTCCGCGAGCGGCGGTGTGGGCACCGTCCTCGGTGCGATCATCGGCGGTCTCGTGCTGGGCGTGCTGAACAACGGCATGTCGCTGGTCGGCGTGGGGACCGACTACCAGCAGGTGATCAAGGGCCTGGTACTGCTGGCGGCCGTCGGCTTCGACGTCTACAACAAGCGCAAGGTCGGAGCCTGACCCCACCCCACCCCACCCCTCCTCGGATCGGCGGCTTCTCCCCCGCGCCCGAGGAGGGGTGCCCCGCCCCGCCTATCGGGAGCCCTCCTCCTGCGGATCCGCTCGCGCGTCGACCATCCGCTCGAAGAAGAACTCGTGCTTGAGGAAGGAGACGTCGTACTCATGACCCGGGTACGGCGGGATCAGCTGAGCGGCCTGGATCAGCCGCCAGCCCGCCCGGAGCGCCGCCACCCCCGACTCGTACGGCGGCTCGTCGCTGTCGCCCGTGGTGGGCGAGGTGCGGCCCGTGCCGTCGTACAGGGACCAGCCCACCACATGGGAGTCCAGCGCCGAGGAGGCCGCATACAGCACCAGCACCTGCTGCCGCAGCACCGGCGCGGCACCTTGCGCCCGCTCGGCGAGGATCGCTTCGGTCGTCATGCCCGTGCCTCCTCGGGGCGATTGGAAACCCTGGTCACCCAGTGGTCGAGGTCGAAGTCGGCGTCGCCGGTCAGCACCCGCCACAGCAGGATGCGGTTGTACCGCTCCAGCCGGCCGGTCGCCATCTCGTACCACGGGAACATCACGTCCAGCTCCGCGGCCACCTGCGGGTCGTCGAGGTCCGAGGTGTTCCACAAGCGCTGTTGACGCACCCTGGGATTGAAGCGGATCTTGAACATGTAGCGCATCGCGTCGCTGTCGTTGCGCCGGCCCGCATGCCAGAGCCCGTGGTGCAGAAACACCACCGTTCCGGCCGGGCAGACCAGCCGGTCCTGGCCGCGCAGGTTCTGGTAGCGGCCGGTGTCGGACTCGTTGATCCGCCGGAGGTGGCTGCCCGGCACGCTGAGCGTTCCGCCCATCTCCAGCGTCACCGCCTGCGGAAAGTACATCAGCTGCACGTCGAAGGCGTCCGGCCGGACGTCGATGATGGCGTCCCCGTGCAGCGGCTGCGCGTCGCCGCCGTGCGGCTCGCGGGTGTGCACGAAGTGGTGGTCCACCCACGGCTCCGGGCCCACGAGGCTGTGCAGGGACCCCGCCACCTGCGGAAGCTCCAGCAGCCTGCGGACGAAGGACCCTTCCGCATAGGCCTCGGACAGCGGCGTCCCGTACCGCACCGGTGGCACCCCGCCGGCCAGTACCGCCAGGCCCTCGGCGTTCATCTCCGCCGGGACCACCCCGTCCAGCCGCAGCGAACCGCGCGCCACGAACCGCGCCATCTGCACAGAATCGAGCAGTTCTTGCCTGTTCTCCATGGCGGCCACGCTAAATCCGGGTGCCGCGCCCCGCGTGGGCCACGTTCACCCTCCACTGGTCGATTCTCACCACGGTGCCCGGCACGTGGTTCGGAGGTCGAGACGTGCGACCCCGGTGCCGGCTCGCGGACACCGTGGTAGAACACGTGACCATGCACACGGCCCTCGCCCATCTTGACGAGCCTCCGGATCTCGCCGCCGTCGGCATCGGCGTGCACGGGCCTGCCGGTCACGTGGACGTGTTCTCACTGCCGCACCTGTGGCAGCTCCATCTGTACGACTACGAGGCCGACTTGACGGTGGACGGCACGGAGCACGCGATCCGCCCCGGCTGGGTCAGCCTCGTACCGCCGGGCACCGAGGTCCGCTATCGCTACCGGGGCCGCTCCCCACACCTCTACGTCCACCTCCGCCTGGGCTCCGGCGGAACCCCCCGCAGCATTCCGATGGTCCAGCACGCCGGTCCCGATCTCGCCCTGCTCACCGTCCAGTTGCAGCAGGCACTGACCGCTTGGCCGAACACCCCGGCACGGGCCGCGGCCGAGGTGTGGGCCGCCCTGTGGCGGGTCTCCCAGCTCGCCCCTCCGAGGGAGCGGAATCCGAGGGAGCGGAACACGCAGGCCGTTCATCCGGCGGTCGCGGCCGCCGTGGCCCTCATCGAGGCGCGGCTGGGGCAACCTCTGACGGTGCCGGAGATCGCGGCGGCAGCCGGGGTCTCCCACAACCACCTGACGCGCCTCTTCCGCGCCGCTACGGGAGAGACGGTCGTCGGCTACATCCGTGCCCGGCGCATGGAACGGGCGCGCCACTTCCTGCAGGCCACCACGCTCTCCGTCCCCGCCGTCGCCGCATCGGTCGGCATTCCCGACCTGCAGGCGTTCAACAAGGCCTGTCGCCGCGCACTCGGAGCGTCTCCGCGCGGCATCCGTGCCGCCGGGGCGGGAACCGGCGGCAACCTTTTCGCATCCTGCGGCGACCAAGCAGTGCACCTCGACTCGAATCTTCGAACGGACGGACATGCACACTGCACGGCAGACCGCGCGGCAGCGCAGGCGTAGGCACAGGCTGATGAGGGGAACGGCGGTGATGCTGACCGCCGCGGGCGTCCTCGTCTGCCTGGTGACGGCCATGCTCCCCGGCTCCAAGGCCGAGGTCGGGGCGGACGTGGCGGCCCCCGCCGCCACCCGGGTGGGAACCACCTCCTCGGCTCCGGCGAGCCCCGCGCCCCCGACGGAGGGCTCGCATGCCGCGGAGACCCCGACCCCGGCCGCCAGTACGACCACCGCGGCGCCACAGCCCTCGGCGAAGACAACCCCTCGGGCGGCATCCACCACGACGGCACCGTCGCCGGGGCGCATCCAGCCCGGGACCACCTACAAGGGCGTCGCCACCGCCTACGCCGCCGGCGACGGCAACGGCGCCTGCCTGTTCGGCCCGAGCGACGACCTCATGGTCGCGGCGATGAACACCACCGACTACGAGTCGTCCAGGGCGTGCGGCGCGTACGTCCGCGTCCGCGCCGCGAACGGCGCCTCGATCACGGTCCGGATCACCAACGAATGCCCACTGCCCTGCGCGCCCGGACAACTGGACCTCAGCGAGCAGGCCTTCGCGAAACTGGCCGATCTCAAGGTCGGCCGCATCCCGATCACCTGGAATCTGCTGAGCCCCCAGACGCCCAGCACGATCTCCATCCGGTACAAGACCGGGTCCAGCCCCCACTGGTGCGGCATCCAGGTGATCGACCACCGGAATCCGGTCGCACGGCTGGAGGTACGCACCACCAAGGGCTGGCAGAGACTGCCCCGTACCGACTACAACCACTTCCTCTCCGCCGACGGCAGCGGGTGCGGCGGCGCGATGAGGATCACCGACATCTACGGAGAGCAGCTGACGGTCGACGGGACCGCGCTGCTGCCGAACGTCGCACAACCGGCCCGCGTCCAGTTCGCCCCGCACTGAAACCACACCGCGGCCGATGGCGGATCCGGGGGGCGGCCGCACTGGAGCGCCCTGGGTCGTACCGGGCGCTGATACGCTGCCGCCCGGATGTTAACGCACACATTTGCGGAAGGGGCGACCGACAGCGTGGTCCTCGATGACGCGTCCGCGGAGTTCCACGACTTCTTCGAACGCCACTACGCCGAACTCGCCCGGTTCGCCCATCTCATGACGGGCGAGGCGGACGGTGCCGACGATCTGGCCGCGGACGCCCTGATCGCACTGTGGCAGCGCTGGGACCGGCTGCGCCGGGCCGAGCACCCACTCGCCTACGCCCGAGGCGTGGTCGCCAACCTGGCGCGGTCACGGATCCGCAGCGCGGTTCGCGAGCGCCGCCGGATCGCCCTGTTCTGGTCCCGCGACGCTGCGGAGCCGTTGGACGGTCCGGACGTGGCCGCCGTGGTGGACGTGCGTACCGCTCTCGCCCGGTTGCCGTTCCGGAAGCGGGCGTGCGTGGTCCTGCGGCACGCCTTCGACCTGTCGGAGAAGGACACCGCTCTGGCGCTCGGAATATCGGTCGGTACGGTGAAGAGCCAGACCTCGAAGGGGATGGCCGAACTGGAACGGACGCTGGGTGGCACGGGAGCGGCCGGGGAACTGTTGGCGGGGAGGAGGAACCGTTGAACGAGGATCTCACCGGGCGGCTGCGCGCGGCCGCCGAAGCTCACCAGCCCGACCGCGCCCGGATCCTGGCACGCGTGGAACGCGGCATGTCCGGCGCACCCACCGGCCCACGCGAGTCGTCCGGCGCGAGGCCGTGGCCCAAGGTCGCGCTCGCAACCCTCGCCGCGACCGGCATTCTGGCGGTCGGTGGTTTCGCCGTCGCCGCCATCGTCCAGTCCCCGCCGGCCCGGCCGGACATCCCGGCCACGCCCGCAGCGCCGTCCGCACCGTCCGCGCCCGGGACTCCCCGCTCGACGCCGTCGGCGCCCACCACCGGCGGCCCGACCGCGCCGGACCGCTCGTCCTCGACGAGCCCCGGCCCTGCGGCGTCGGGCGGCGCGGGCTCGGCCCGGCCCGGCGGCGCGCGCGTCCAGGACGGGCCCCTGTCGTCGGCCGGCTCCTTGGACGCGGGCAGCAACACCTACTGGGCGCAGAGCAACATCACCCTCAAGACCACCCAGCCGCTCACCGCACTCACCATGGAACTGCGCATCACGCAGACCGGCGGAGTGCAGAGCACCGGCAGCTGGCGGACGCTGCCCGCCGACGACTTCACCGTCACCGTGCAGCAGGATGCCGGAGCGGTGGTCTACCGCTGGGTCCTCAAACCGGGCCGTACGGTCCCGGCCGGACAGCACGTCTTCGCCGGTCAGTACAACCACGCCGCCGGCGAACGCGAGGCCGGGCACGACGGCTACCGCGTCGACGCCAACGGTCCCCGCGGCGCCCTCTCGGTCTGGGGCGGCTTCACCCCGACACGATGAGGCCCGTGGGCGGAGCGGCGCGGACCGCCGCCCGCCCACGGGCCAGGACGATCAGGAAGGGTCGCCGTACTGCAGACCGCGTCCGTTGGTGCCGATGTAGACGCGACCGTAGGTGTCGGGGTCGCCGGTGACGATGCCCATGCTTGCGAAGTTGCCCCACTGGTGGGCGTCGTCGTTGATGCGGAGCCAGGTGGCGCCCTTGTCGGTGGACCGGAAGACTCCGGTGACGTCCTTGACGGTACCGATCAGGTAAAGGGCCTGGTAGGAGGCGCCGG